>NZ_JBUYWT010000032.1:0-96694 GCF_055264925.1 Bradyrhizobium sp. KZN70725 | reverse complement strand
GCTGGTTCCTCTCCCTCGGCGATCCATCTCGGCCTCCTCGACCACGTTGAATCTCCCTTAATATGCGATTCTCAACCCTCCAGATCGCGGCTTTCTGACTCAGTAAGACTAGACCTCCACGCCCTCGTGGCGTAGCAGCCAGCGCTTGCGCTCCAGCCCGCCGCCATATTTGACCAGTGAGCCGTTGGCGCCGATCAGGCGATGACATGGCACGACGACGCTGATCGGGTTGGAGCCGTTGGCATGGCCGACCGCGCGCATCGCATTCGGCGCGTTCAGTTTCGCCGCCAGCGCGCCGTAGCTCATGGTGGTGCCGTGCGGAATGTTCGGCAGCGCGTGCCAGACCTTCTGCTGGAACGGCGTGCCGGCGACGCGCCATTCGACATCGGTGAGACGATCGAGATCGCCCTTGAAGTAATCGCCGAGCGCCTTGCGCATCGCAGCCGGCGCGTGGCCGTCCCGCAGCGTCACGGCGCCATAATGCAGCCGCAGCAGGTCGAGCATGCGCCCTTCATAATCGTCCCAGTCGAGCGCGCGCAGCACGCCGTCGTCATCGGTCACCAGCAGCGCGGTGCCGATCGGGGTCTTGAGGCGGTCGAGGTTGAAGGTCTGTGGAGTCCTGCGGTCGGCCATTGTCATATCTCGGGCAAGCAGATCGGCCAGCATACAATTCACCGCCCGCATGCTAGCGTCCACCCGAATTCTGGGTAGAGCGTTTTTCGAGCGAAGCGGAGACCGGTTCGCGTGAAGAAAACGCGCCAAAACAAGAATCTTGAGCTTCGATTCTGATTCAATCAGAACCGAAGCTTTGGGGGGCCGCAATATGTTGTTGCTTGGCAATGTTCTGGTCGCGGTGGTGGCCATGCTGCACGTCTATTTCCTTGTGCTCGAGATGTTTCTCTGGACCAAGCCGCTCGGGCTGAAGACGTTTCGCAACTCGATCGAGAAGGCAAACGATTCCGCGGTGCTCGCCGCCAATCAGGGGCTCTATAACGGCTTCCTCGCCGCCGGACTGATCTGGGGCCTCGTACATGGCAATCCGGCCTTCGCGTTCCAGATCAAGACATTCTTCCTGCTCTGCGTGATCGTCGCCGGTGCCTATGGCGCCGCCACCGTCAGCCGCCGCATTCTTTATGTGCAGGCGGCTCCCGCTGCGTTGGCGCTGATCCAGCTCTGGCTGGCCTAAAGCGCGGGCGCGCTTTTGTTTTCTTGAGCATGATCCGCTCGGAAACCGCTTCACAGTTTTCCGGACCATGCTCAAACGCGACATCGCGCGCAGGGTGCATCGTCTTGCAATGGCCCAGCCGTTCCTCCATCATCCCGTGCAACGGTGACATCCGCCGGCCTGAGCTTGCGGACAAGATCACCGGCAACAGGGAGGTCACGGACATGAGAAGCGTGCAATTGCTCGCTGCGACGGCGCTTGCGATCGCGTTGTCGGTTACATCGGCCACCGCGCAGAAGAAATACGACATCGGCGCGACCGACACCGAGATCAAGATCGGCCAGACTGTGCCGTTCTCCGGCCCCGCATCCGCCTATGCCGGCATCGGCAAGACCCAGGCGGCCTACATGAAGATGATCAACGATCAGGGCGGCATCAACGGCCGCAAGCTGAACCTGATCCAGTATGACGACGCTTATTCGCCGCCGAAAGCGGTCGAGCAGGTGCGCAAGCTTGTCGAGGGCGACGAGGTGCTGTTCACGTTCCAGATCATCGGCACGCCGTCAAATGCCGCCGTGCAGAAATATCTGAATGCCAGGAAGGTGCCGCAGCTGCTCGCCTCCACCGGCGCCTCGCGCTTCTCCGACCCGCAGAACGCGCCGTGGACGATCGCGTTCAACCCGAACTACCAGTCCGAGGGACGCATCTACGCCAAATACATCCTGGCCAATCACCCCAACGCCAAGATCGGCATCTTCTACCAGAACGACGATCTCGGCCGCGACTACATCACCGGCCTGAAGAGCGGGCTCGGCGACAAGGCCGCCAGCATGATCGTCACCGAGGTGTCCTACGAGCTGACCGACCCGACGGTCGATTCCCAGATCGTGAAGCTGAAGGCCGCCGGGGTCGATTTGGTCTATGACGCCTCGACACCAAAATTCGCCGCGCAGGCGATCCGCAAGATCGCCGATCTCAACTGGAGCCCGGTGCACATCCTCGACATCAATGCGAGCCCGGTGTCGGCGACGCTGAAGCCGGCCGGTCTCGACATCTCCAAGGGCATCATCTCGACCAATTACGGCAAGGACCCCGCCGACCCGCAATGGAAGGACGATCCCGGCGTGAAGGCCTATTTCGCCTTCATGGACAAGTATTATCCGGAAGGCGACAAGCTCAACACCGTCAACACCTACGGCTACTCGACGGCCGAGCTCCTGATCCAGGTGCTCAAGCAGTGCGGCGACGACCTCACCCGCGAGAACCTGATGAAGCAGGTGACCAGCCTGAAGAAGTTCGTGCCGAGCCTCGCGCTGCCGGGCATGTCGATCACGACGGGGCCGAACGACTACCGCATCAACAAGCAGATGCAGATGATGAAGTTCAACGGCGAGCGCTGGGAGCTGTTCGGCCCGATCATCGAGGACACCGGACCGGCGGGCTAGCCGCGGTCGGGACGAGACTTCACTCACTCTCCCCGTTCTTACGGGGAGAGGGTCGGGGTGAGGGGCTGCTTCCGCGCACCGCTGCATTAGCTGCCCCCGCGGAGACTCCCCCTCACCCGCATCGCATCTTCGATGCGATGCGACCTCTCCCCGCAGGCGGGGGCGAGGTAAAGCGGGCCCCCACCTTCGCGCCGCTCCACCCACCTTTTCGCAACGCCCCCTACTTTGGTTGACTGAAATCGCTCACCTTTTCGGCAGCGCTCGTCTTGCGTTGCAATAACGGTTCCTCCACTATCCCGGCCCAGCGATGGCGACCGCGGGACCTTGAACCCGCGGACAAGATCATCGGCCAACCATCAGTCACGTGAGGGAAACAGCACTATGAGGAACGGGATTTTCCACCTGGTCACGGGAACGGCGCTCGCGATCGCGCTGTCAGCAACGTCGGCCTTTGCGCAGAAGAAGTACGATCCGGGCGCGAGCGACACCGAGATCAAGATCGGCCAGACCGTCCCCTTCTCCGGACCGGCCTCCGCCTATGCCTCGATCGGCAAGACCCAGGCGGCCTACTTCAAGATGATCAACGATCAGGGCGGCATCAACGGCCGCAAGATCAACCTGATCCAGTATGACGACGCGTATTCGCCGCCCAAGGCCGTCGAGCAGGTTCGCAAGCTCGTCGAGAGCGACGAGGTGCTCTTGACCTTCCAGATCGTCGGCACGCCGTCGAACGCCGCCGTGCAGAAATATCTCAACGCCAAGAAGGTGCCGCAGCTGTTTGCCGCCACCGGCGCCTCGAAGTTCACCGACCCGAAGAACTTCCCCTGGACGCTCGGCTTCAACCCGAACTACTTCGTCGAAGGCCGCATCTACGGCCAGTACATCCTGAAGGAGCACCCCAACGCCAAGATCGGCGTGCTCTATCAGAACGACGACCTCGGCAAGGATTATCTGAACGGCATCAAGGCCGGGCTCGGCGACAAGGCCGCCAAGATGATCGTGGGCGAAGCCTCCTACGAGGTCTCCGACCCGACCATCGATTCCCAGGTGATCAAGATCAAGGACGCCGGCGCCGACCTGTTCTTCTCGGCCTCGACGCCGAAGCAGGCGGCGCAGGCGATCAAGAAGATCGCCGAGCTCGGCTGGCACCCGATCCACATCGTCGACATCAACGCGACCTCGGTCGGCGCCGTGCTGCAGCCGGCGGGCCTGGAAGCCTCCAAGGGCCTGATCAGCACCAATTACGGCAAGGATCCGGCCGATCCGCAGTGGAAGGACGATCCGGGCATGAAGCGCTATTTCGACTTCATGGCCAAATACTATCCCGACGGCGACAAGAACTCGAACTTCAACACCTATGGCTACTCGACCGCCCAGTTGATGGTGCATGTGCTGAAGCAGTGCGGCGACGACCTGACCCGCGACAACGTGCTGAAGCAGGCGACCAACCTGAAGAATGTCGAGCTCGACATGGCGCTGCCCGGCATCAAGGGCAACACCGCGCCGAACGACTATCGCGTCAACAAGCAGCTGCAGATGATGCGCTTCAACGGCGAGCGCTGGGAGCTGTTCGGCCCGATCCTCGAGGACGCCGGCCCGGCCGGCTAGTCGGTTCGCGCAGGTTTGAAATGCAATCGGCGGCCTCCAGGCCGCCGATTTGTTTGCGGGGATGTCCTATCACCGTCACCCTGGGGAGCGCGAGGCGCGTCTCGAAGGGTCGACGGCCACCAGCGGGGCCGTGCATGCTTCGAGGCTCGTTCCGCTCGCACCTCAGCATGACGGGGATGGAGATCGCCGCGACCCATCGATTTTTACGCGCCTACTTCGGAATCTCGCCGAAATTCTTCCCCACCGGCAGCACGGCATGGCGGATCAGGCGGGAATCGTCCACCGCGGCCTGGCGGTGCTTCACCGCCTCGCGATAGACCGGATCGCGGATCATCTCGACGAAGGCGGCGACGCTTGGATATTCCGCGATGAAGCAGTGATCCCAGCGCTCCTCCTGCGGTCCGATCAGCATCAGCTCGAAGCGGCCTTGCCAGACGATGCGGCCGCCGAGCCGTTCGAACACCGGCCCGCTCTCGCGGCCATACGCCGCATAAGCCTCCGCGCCGGTGGCCTTGCGGCCGTCGGGATAGGCGGCCCATTCGCGCAGGCGCACCAGGTTGAGCATGTGGATCGGGCCCGGCCGGTTGTTGTCCCGGAACTGCGCGAAAACGTCCTTGGTCGGATCGATATGGCCCATGCGGTGCTCCTTCGTTTCTTGTTCCCTAGCGCGATCGCTCTATCGCGCTCTTCCATCCTGTTTGAGCATGATCTCCGCGCAAACGCTCCGCGTTTGTCGCGAGGGAAAACCGGTGCCCACTTTTCCTGATCATGCTCCTTATGTAGCACGCGCTGCCTCACCTCCTAATGCCCCGTTAAGCTTTGCGTAACCGCCCCTTAAACCGGGAACGCTAGCGTGCGTCCCTGTCAGGGTGTGAGCGTTGCGGATGGCGTGGGGACGGAAAAAAGGCGGTGCGCGCAAGGAGCCGCTGTTCGGGCTTCCGGCCGCGCTTGCCGACCTTCGGCTGTCGCCGTCCGATCGCATTCCCGGAGGCGGCGACGACAAGCCCGCCAAATCCAAACCCAAGAGCAGCGACAAGAGCAGCGATTCCGGTAGCGAGAAACCGCGCCCGTCGCGCAGCGGCAGCAAGCGGCGCAGCAAGTCGCGGGGCTTTGGCATCGGCCGCCTGTTCTATTGGACCGCGGTGCTCGGCCTGTGGGCCGGCATTGCGGTGATCGGTGTCGTGGTGTGGGTCGGCGCGCATCTGCCGCCGATCCAGTCGCTGGAGATTCCCAAGCGTCCGCCGACGATCCAGATCGTCGGCATCGACGGCAGCGTGCTGGCGCAGCGCGGCGAAATGGCCGGCGCCAATATCGCGTTGAAGGATCTGCCGCCCTATCTGCCGAAGGCCTTCATCGCGATCGAGGACCGCCGCTTCTATTCGCATTACGGCGTCGACCCGGTTGGCATCCTGCGCGCGGCGGTGACCAACCTCCTGCACCGCGGCGTCTCGCAGGGCGGCTCGACGCTGACCCAGCAGCTCGCCAAGAACCTCTTCCTGACCCAGGAGCGCACCATGCAGCGCAAGCTGCAGGAAGCCGAGCTCGCGCTCTGGCTGGAGCGCAAGCATTCCAAGAACGAGATCCTCGAGCTCTACCTCAACCGGGTCTATTTCGGGTCCGGCGCCTATGGCGTCGAGGCCGCCGCGCAGCGCTATTTCGGCAAGTCGGCGAAGAACGTGACGCTGCCGGAAGCCGCGATGCTGGCCGGCCTTGTCAAGTCGCCGTCGCGGCTGGCACCAAATCGCAACCCTGAAGGCGCCGAGCAGCGCGCGCAGGTCGTGCTGGCGGCGATGGCCGATGCCAAGTTCATCACCGAGGCGCAGGCCAAGGCCTCGATCGGTCAGCCCTCGATTGCGGTGAAGCCGGCCGGCGCCGGCACCGTGAACTATGTCGCCGACTGGATCGGCGAAGTGCTCGACGATCTGGTCGGCCAGATCGACCAGGACATCGTGGTGCAGACCACGATCGATCCGAAGCTGCAGAATGTCGCCGAAGCCGCCATCATCGATGAGCTCGCCGCCAAAAGCGTGAAGTTCAATGTCAGCCAGGGCGCGCTGGTGGCGATGACACCGGACGGCGCGGTGCGCGCCATGGTCGGCGGCCGGAACTACTCGGAGAGCCAGTACAATCGCGCGGTCACCGCGAAGCGGCAGCCGGGCTCGGCGTTCAAGCCGTTCGTCTATCTCACCGCGGTCGAAGCAGGACTGACACCGGACACCATCCGCACCGACGCGCCGCTCGACATCAAGGGCTGGAAGCCGGAGAACTACACCCACGAATATTTCGGCTCGGTGACATTGACCCAGGCGCTGGCAATGTCGCTGAACACGGTCGCGGTGCGGCTCGGCGTCGAGGTCGGCGCCAAGAATGTGGTGCGCACCGCGCACCGGCTCGGCATCTCCTCCAAGCTCGAGCCCAACGTCTCGATCGCGCTCGGCACCTCGGAAGTCTCGGTGATCGAGCTGGTCGGCGCCTATGCGCCGTTCGCCAATGGCGGCTACGCCATCTCGCCGCATGTGGTGACCAAGATCAAGACCAGTTCGGGCAAGCTGCTCTATGACCGTCCGACCGATCCGCCCAACCAGGTGATCGAGCCGCGCTACGATTCGATGATGAACAGCATGATGCGCGAGACGCTGATCTCGGGCACCGCGCGCAAGGCGGAAATCCCGGGCTGGACAGCCGCCGGCAAGACCGGCACCAGCCAGGATTATCGCGACGCCTGGTTCATCGGCTACACCGCCAAGCTCGTCACCGGCGTCTGGCTCGGCAATGACGACAATTCACCGACCAAGAAGGCGACCGGCGGCGGCTTGCCGGTCGAAGTGTGGACCCGCTTCATGAAGGCGGCGCATCAGGGCGTGCCGGTCGCGGCGATCCCGAACTCGCAAGGCAGCTGGGGGCCGGCGAACCTGATGCAGATCTCGTCACAGGTCACCGCGCCGTCAGCGCCGGCGGGACCGATGCAGATTCAGCCACCGATGCAGGCATCGCAACCGCCCGCGCCGGTACCATCCGGCGGTTACTATCGCCCGCCACCGCCGACGCCGGCCCGCGCCTCGGCGCCACCCAACCCGAACGCGCGGCCCGAGGCTGCGGCCGGACTGGACGGCTGGCTGGCGGATCGGTTGTTTCGGTAGAAGTCGGTAGGCGGACGGATCGCGTTGCTCCGTAGCCCTGATGAAGCGAAGCGTAATCCGGGACCAGTCACGCCATCGATGAAAGCTGCCCCGGATTACGCTTACGCTCCATCCGGGCTACGCACTCAAGCCCTCATCCCCCGCGAAGGCGGGGGATTCAGTACGCCTCAGCCCCTGGATTGAAGACAAACGCCTCTGGAATACTGCATCGCCCGCTTTCGCGGACGATGACAGCAACGTTCGGGGCGAACAGCGCGCCCTACTCCTGGATCCCGTAGCGGTGCAGGTCGTTGCCGTAGGTGTCGAGCCAGTTCTTGGCGCGCGTTACCGACGCGCAGACCTTGTCGACCACCCGCCAGAACCGCGCCGAGTGGTTCATCTCGACGAGATGGGCGACCTCATGCGCGGCGAGGTAATCGAGCACGAAGGGCGGCGCCAGGATCAGCCGCCATGAGAACGACAGCGAACCCGCCGAAGTACACGAGCCCCAGCGGCTGGACTGATCGCGGATCGAGATCCGGCGTACCCGCACGCCGAGTTCCGCGGCGTGAAGCTGCGCCGCCTTCTGCAGGTCCTTGCGCGCCTCGCGCTTGAGGAAGTCGTGCACGCGGCGATCCATGTACTCGACGCCGCCGGCGACGCAAATGATCCTCTCGCCGCTGTCGCGCGTCTCGGTCCACACCGTGCCGCGCTCGCCCGAGCGGTGCACCAGGCGATGCGGCACGCCGCGCAACGGCACCACGGTGCCGGGCTGGAACGGCGCGGCCTTCGGCAAGCGGCCAAGACGGGCGGCGATCCAGCCGCCATGGAGATTGGCGAACTCCTTGGCTTCCGGAATCGTGCCGCGCGGCGGCATCGTCAGGATCGCTTCACGATCGGTTGGATGTATCCTGAGTGTGTAGCGGCGCGCGCGCCTATGCCGGCGCAACCTGACGGTGAAGAACTGGGAGCCGTGTCTGACCAATACGGTCGCGGGTTCGGCAGGCCGCCGATAGAGGAGCGCGCGAGTAGCCATTTCTGAGAGTCCGGGGAGCAGGAGTTCGCCCGAACTTTGCCATATCCGCCGCCAGGGAAAGCGCTCGGCGCAAAAACAAATCATTTGCCCAATATACAGGGGTCGGACGTTAATTGACCTCTACAGGCAGGGGCTGGAACCGGAATTTTTCCGATGAATCAAGGTTACGAAAAAGGCCCAAAGAATGAAATTACATTCACCCTTTTGGCCTTGCCCGATTTGGGATTCTTTTAGTTAAATCAGCGACTTGCGCGACCGCGAAAATCGCGGCCGGGGCGATACCTATTCGGCGGCGGCGACCAGCGAAAGTCGCGTATTGGCCGCCGAAACCATGAAATCGGAGATCCGCGGCACGATTTCGGAGCGGAAACGCGAGCCGTTGAACACGCCATAGTGCCCAACGCCCTTTTGCACGTAATGCACGCGGCGATGGTTCGGGATCGCGGTGCAGAGCGCGTGCGTCGCCTCGGTTTGGCCAAGACCTGAGATGTCGTCCTTCTCGCCTTCGACCGTCATCAGCGCGACGCGGCGGATCTTCGACGGATCAACCGGCTTGCCGCGATGGGTCATCTCGCCCTTCGGCAGCGCGTGCTTGACGAAGACGAGGTCGACGGTCTGCAGGTAATATTCGGCGGTGAGATCCATCACCGCGAGATACTCGTCATAGAATTCGCGGTGCTTGTCGACGAGATCGCCGTCACCCTTGACCAGATTGGCGAACAGCGCCTTGTGCGCATCCATGTGCCGGTCGAGGTTCATGCTGATGAAGCCATTGAGCTGCAGGAAGCCCGGATAGACGTCACGCATCACGCCCGGATGCGGGAACGGCACCTTGGTGATGACATTGTTGCGGAACCACTCGATGCCGCGCTCTTCGGCGAGGTTGTTGACCGCGGTCGGATTGCGCCTGGTGTCGATCGGCCCGCCCATCAGCGTCATCGACAGCGGCACGAACGGATCGTTGTTGGCTTCCATCACCGAAACCGCTGCCACGACAGGCACCGAAGGCTGGCACACCGCGATGACATGCATATTGCCGCCGAGCGCGTGCAGCATCTCGATCAGGTAGTCGACATAGTCCTCGAGATCGAACCGGCCAGCCGCGAGCGGCACCATGCGCGCGTCGGCCCAGTCGGTGATGTAGACCTCATGGGTCGGCAGGAACGCCTCGACTGTGCCGCGGAGCAGCGTCGCATAGTGACCCGACATCGGCGCCACGATCAGCACGCGCGGCTGCGGCGAGCGCAGCGGGCGCGTCAGCTTGCGATCGAAATGCAGCAGGCGGCAGAACGGCTTTTCCCAGATCGAACGGACCTCGACCGGAGTGCGGATGCCGTTGACCTCGGTCGTCGGCAGGTTCCATTCCGGCTTGCCGTAGCGGCGCGTGGTGCGCTCGAACAGCTCACAACCGGCGGCGATCGACTTGCCGAACTCGGTGTGAGTCCACGGATTGAGCGGGTTCTGAAACAGGATCTTGGTGGCGTCGGTTACCGCGCGCACCGGATTGAGCGACGCATGCGCCATCTCGTACATCCAGTACAACGGCGTCGTGAGTGCCGGGCTGCCTTCCGCCGCTAGTGGCGGGGCACCGCCAAATTCACCGATGGGCATAGTATTTTCAGACCCCTGTTTTGCGCCGCAGCATACTGACCAATGCGTAACAATGCGTCAATGCGCCGCGAGCCGAATCTGGGGGCGATATCGGGCTAAAAGGCCGAGAATCCACGAGAAAGTGACATTTATTCACCACCGCCGAGCAGCGACCCGTTGCGCTTGGCGCTCTGCAAAAGGGAAAGGAAGATCGCAAAAGAGGCAGCGAACAGGAACGCGTTGATGACCAGCGCCCACGCCATCAGGTCGGCGCGGAAGACGTGATCGATCAGAAGCGAGCGCATGCCTTCGAACACATAGGTCGGCGGCAGCGTCCAGGCGACAGCTTGCAGCCAGGCCGGCAGCACCTCGACCGGATAGTAGATGCAGGCGAGCGGCATCACCGCGAACATCAGCGTCCAGACGATGCTTTCCGCCCCTAACCCGTTGCGCAGCACGAGGCCCGAGGCGAACACGCCGACCGACCAGCTCGTGAAGATCAGATTGCAGAAGAACGCGATCAGCGGCAGCCCGATGGCGTAGAAGTTGAAGCCGAAAAAGAACAGCGCCAGCAGCGTCATCGGGATCACGCCGATGGCGAGCCGGATCAGGCTCATGATCATCAGCGAGAGCAGGAATTCGATCGGCTTCAGCGGGCTCATCATCAGGTTGCCGAGGTTGCGTGCCCACATCTCCTCCAGGAACGAGATCGAGAAGCCGAGCTGCCCCCGGAACAGGATGTCCCACAGGATCACGGCACCGATCAGCGTGCCGCCCGCCTTGGCGAAGAAGCCGGATGCCTGCGAGATGTAATTCTGCAGGAAGCCCCAGGTGATGATCTGCAATGCCGGCCAGTAGACCAGCTCCAGCAGCCGCGGCCATGACGACATCAGGAGATACCAATAGCGCAGCACCATCGCGTTGATGCGTTGCAGTGAAATGGTGTGCTGGTGCTGGCTGACGAGTTCGCTCATGGTGTGTCCTCTGGCGCGCCCTCCCGCACCCGGCCGCGCGCCACGTCGAGAAACACCTCTTCCAGCGTGTCGCGGTTGTAGCGCGCCATGATCCGGTCGGGGCTGTCGTCGTCCTCGATCTTGCCGCGCTTCATGATGATGACGCGGTCGCAGAGGCGCTCGACCTCCAGCATGTTGTGTGACGCCAGCAGGATGGTCGCGTTATGGGTCTTGCGATAGGTCTCGAGATGCTGCCGCACCCAGTCGGCGGTATCCGGGTCGAGCGAGGCGGTCGGCTCGTCGAGCAGCAAGAGGTCCGGTTCGTTGATCAGCGCCTTCGCCAGCGCGACGCGGGTCTTCTGCCCGGCAGAGAGCTTGCCGTTGGAGCGGTCGAGGAATTCCTTGAGATCGAGATCGTCGGCGAGCTGGTCGATCCGCTCACGCAAACGCTGCACGGCATAAAGGCGCCCGAAAACGGTCAGGTTCTGCCGCACCGTGAGCCGCATCGGCATGTCGACGTAGGGGCTTTCGAAGTTCATCCGGCCGAGCACGTCGTAGCGCTGCTCGGGGATTCGTGCACCGAGCACCTCGACGCTGCCCGAGGTCGGCAGCACCAGGCCCATGATCATCGCGATCGTCGTGGTCTTGCCGGCGCCGTTGCCGCCGAGCAGGCCGGTGATGCTGCCGCGCGCGATGCGGAACGAGATATCGTCGACCGCGCGAGTGGTCTTGTAGACCTTGACCAGATGCGCGACGTCGATCGCGGCCGACTCGCCTTGTTCAGCCGCCGGAGCTTGCCTCTGACCTGTCCCGACCTGTTGCATATGGCCGTCATTGAGCCATTGCGACAATAAGCGCAAGGCTCGGCGGTAATTAAAGGCTTGGCGGTAATTAAAGGCTCGCCCTGCATCGTTGCGCTAAGTCGCGAATTTGTGCGCCGCCCACGGCACAGCTAAGGTCCCGGGATGACCGACGTCGCTTCCGATTTCCGCCAACCCCGCCGCTACGTCCGCCTGGATACGATCCTGCGGCTGCGCTGGCTCGCCGCGCTCGGCCAGCTCGTCGCCATCTTCATCGTGGCGCAGGGACTGGAATTCGACGTTCCGATCGTCCCCTGCGTCACCATCGTGACGTTCTCGGCGCTGCTCAATCTTGCACTGCAGATCGCCTTCAACCCGATGCAGCGGCTGGAGCCGGCCTATGCCGCCGCCCTGCTCGCCTTCAACATCGTCGAGCTCGGCGGGCTCCTGTACTTCACCGGCGGATTGCAGAACCCGTTCTCGTTCCTGTTCCTGGCGCCGGTCCTGATCTCGGCCACCGTGCTGCCGATCCGGCTGACGATCGCGCTCGGCTGCCTTGCGGTCGCCTGCGCCTCGGCGCTGTTCTTCTATCATCTGCCGCTGCCTTGGGATGCCGACGATCCCTTGGTACTGCCGCCGATCTATCTGATCGGCGTCTGGCTTTCGATCCTACTCGCGATCGGTGTCACCAGTCTGTACGCATTCCAGGTGACCGAGGAAGCGCGCCAGCTCTCCGATGCGCTGGCCGCGACTGAACTGGTACTGACACGCGAACAGCACCTGACTCAGCTCGACGGCCTCGCCGCCGCCGCCGCGCATGAGCTCGGAACGCCGCTGTCGACGATCTTCCTGATCTCGCGCGAGCTCGAGAAGACGGTGCATGACGCGGCGATCGCCGGCGACCTCAAGACCCTGCGTGAGCAGGCGCAGCGCTGCCGCGACATCCTGAGCAAGATCGCGCAATTGTCATCGAGCGGTGCGCCGTTCGACACCATGAAGCTGTCGACCTTGATCGAGGAGGCGGTGGCGCCGCATCGCGATTTCGGCATCAACATCAAGGTGCGGCTTGCTGTCGCAGCAACGCCTGAACCGGTCGCCGCGCGCAATCCGGCGATCCTCTATGGCGTCGGAAACATTCTCGAAAATGCGGTCGATTTCGCGCACCAGACCGTCGAGGTGAACGCGTGGTGGAACGCCGAGACCGTTGAAGTCGTCGTCTCCGACGACGGTCCGGGCATCGCGCCCGACATGCTGAAGCGGATCGGCGAGCCGTATCTGTCGCGTCGCCGAGGTGCGGATGAGGCCCAAAACCCACGTGGGGGCCTCGGTCTGGGCGTTTTCATCGCAAGGACGCTGCTGGAACGCACCGGCGCCAAGGTGTCGTTTACCAATCGCACCTTTCCCGATCACGGCGCCGTGGTGCAGATCGTCTGGCCGCGCGAGCGCTTTGAGGAATCCGCGCCGGGCGACGAAACCGAATCCTAAGAACGATTCTTAATCGCAACCCTGGCATTACGGATGCATTGCTCTTTCCGGACGAGCACGCGACTTTCGGCTGCCTTGGCAGCGCCGCAGTAGGACCCCATATATTAGGGGTCTGCCACAGGGAAAAATGGATCGTGAACGCCATTACTGAACTGAATGACCATGCCGACCGCTCGCTCCTCATCGTCGAGGACGACAAGCCGTTCCTGGAACGGCTGTCGCGCGCGATGGAGACGCGGGGTTTCGCGGTGAAGTCATGCGACACGGTATCTGATGGTCTCGCCGAGATCGGCCGCGCCGCGCCCGCTTTCGCAGTCGTCGATCTTCGCCTCGGCGACGGCAACGGCCTCGACGTCGTTTCGGCGTTGAAGCGCAAGCGCCCCGAGGCGCGCGCGATCGTGCTGACCGGCTACGGCAACATCGCCACCGCCGTCACCGCGGTGAAGATGGGCGCCGTCGATTATCTCTCGAAGCCCGCCGACGCCGATGACGTCGTCGCCGCGCTGCTCGCGACCGGCACCGAGAAGTCCGAGCTGCCGGCCAATCCGATGTCGGCGGACCGTGTGCGCTGGGAGCACATCCAGCGCATCTACGAGATGTGCAACCGCAACGTCTCGGAGACCGCGCGCCGCCTCAACATGCACCGCCGCACCTTGCAGCGCATCCTCGCCAAGCGCGCACCGCGCTAAGCGATCGCTTCATTTGTTTTCGCGATGGCCGGGCTCGTCCCGGCCATTTGCTTTTGTAGGGTGGGCAGCTTCGTAGGATGGGTGGAGCGAAGCGATACCCATCCTCTCTCCCGGTGTCCCGAAGCTGATGGGTTTCGCTTCGCTCTACCCATCCTACGGAATCCAACAAAGCTGTCCGTCACCCTGAGGAGCGCGCCCTTGCGCGCGTCTCGAAGGGTCGACGGTCACCAGCCGGGCCGATTCATCCTTCGAGGCTCGCTGCGCTCGCGCCTCCGGCGACAAAGGCGAGGCCTTTGCGCGGGGATGACGGGGCAGCAATGTTCTTCGCTAAAACTCGTGCCCCTGCGGATCGACCAGGCGGTTGATGCGCTGCGCCGCGGCCATGGCAAAGCGCACCGTCATCGCCTTGCGGGTTGCCGCCGGCAGGCGATGCTCCGGCGCCTCGCAATGCAGATGCCCGCCATAGGCGTCGGCGATGATCAAACCGGTGTCGACGGGAAAGATCTCGCACGGCAGATCCTGCGTGAAGGCGAAGAACAGCCGGTCGCAATGCATCCGGTAGTCCTGCCATTTCTGGTCGGCGCGCAGATCCTCGACCGATGACTTGATCTCAACGATCCAGATCTCGCCGCGCTCGTTCAGCGCGACCAGATCGGCTCTTCGGCCGGACGGCAGCGGCAATTCGCTGATGCAGGAAAATCCCAGCGATCTCAGAAGCCTCGTCGTTCCGCGCGCGATCGCAAGCGCGGTCTCCGACTGGCGTCGGTCGGACGCGGGCACAAGCGCGATCTGGCGGGCGGATGAGTCCATTGCGCGAAGATTAGCCGATTCCACGAGAGCATGATCCGGAAAAGTGAAAGCCGGCTTTCCACGAAGATCATGCCCAACCGATAGAGCGCGGCAGCGTCAGGCCGGCGCGGAGCGTCGTCCGGCTCTGTTGCGGGACGGCGCTCCGCAGGAACCCGTCGCCGCTTCACCGCTTATCCTCCCGGCCGCCGCCACGGGTGGGACTGGAGAGGATTGCCTGGTGATCGACGACCTCTGGTACAAGAACGGAGTGATCTACTGCCTGTCGGTTGGCACCTACATGGATGCCAACGGCGATGGCATCGGTGATTTCAGCGGTCTGCTCCGGCGCCTGGACTATTTGCACGGGCTCGGCATCACCGCGATCTGGCTGATGCCGTTTCAGCCTTCGCCCAACAGGGACGACGGCTACGACATCTCGGATTATTACGACGTCGATCCGCGCTACGGCACGCTGGGCGATTTCGTTGAATTTACCCATGGCTGCCAGCAGCGCGGCATCCGCGTCATCATCGACCTCGTCGTCAATCACACCTCGGATCAGCACGACTGGTTTCGATCGGCGCGCAGCTCGAAGGACTCGCCGTACCGCGATTGGTATGTCTGGTCGGACAGGAAGCCCGCCAATGCCAACACCGGCATGGTGTTTCCCGGCGTTCAGAAATCGACCTGGACGCGCGACAAGCAAGCCGGCGCCTGGTACTTTCATCGCTTCTACGATTTCCAGCCGGACCTCAACACATCGAACCCGCATGTGCAAGCCGAGATCCTCAAGATCATGGGGTTCTGGATTCAGCTCGGCGTCTCGGGCTTCCGCATGGACGCCGTGCCCTTCGTGATCGCGACCAAGGGCGCCTCCAGGCGCAAGCCGGTCGAGCAGTACGACATGCTGCGATCGTTTCGGGAATTCCTGCAATGGCGCCAGGGCAACGCGATCATCCTCGCTGAAGCCAACGTATTGCCCGAGACGGACATGGAATATTTCGGGCGTGACGGCGACCGGATGCACATGATGTTCAACTTCCATGTCAATCAGCATCTGTTCTACGCGCTGGCGTCGGCGGATACGAAGCCGTTGGCGAAGGCACTGACGGCGACCAAGCCACGGCCCGCGACCGCCCAATGGGGCTTGTTCCTGCGCAATCATGATGAACTCGACCTCGGCCGCCTGTCGAAGCCGCAGCGCGAGACGGTGTTCGAGGCATTCGGTGCCGACAAGAGCATGCAGCTCTACGACCGGGGCATCCGGCGACGGCTTGCGCCCATGCTGGGCGGCGACCGCCGACGCATCGAGCTCGCTTACAGCGTGATGTGCACGCTTCCCGGCACGCCCGTGATCCGCTACGGCGATGAGCTCGGCATGGGCGACAATCTCGACCTGCCCGAACGCGGTTGCGCGCGCACACCGATGCAATGGTCGACCGAGCCACACGCCGGCTTCACCGAGAGCGATCGGCCATGTGTGCCCGTCATCGACAATGGACCGTATGGCTATGAGCACGTCAACGCGGCCAAGCAACGGCGCGACCCCAATTCGATGCTGAACTGGACCGAGCGCATCGTCCGCATGCGCAAGGAAGTCCCCGAGGTC
Source organism: Bradyrhizobium sp. KZN70725 (assembly GCF_055264925.1). Lineage (NCBI taxonomy): Bacteria > Pseudomonadati > Pseudomonadota > Alphaproteobacteria > Hyphomicrobiales > Nitrobacteraceae > Bradyrhizobium > Bradyrhizobium sp. KZN70725. The sequence goes on along the minus strand of NZ_JBUYWT010000032.1, from coordinate 80,406 downwards.
GGCTGGGGAGATTTCAAGGTTATCGCAAGCCACAATCCCGCCATCCTGATCATCCGGTACGACTGGCGTAACAACTCGGTGCTGTTCGTGCACAACTTCGCGGAAAAGCCGCTCGAGATATCGTTCAACGTCGGTCTGCCCGACGACGCCGGCAAACTCCTCGTCAATCTCCTGACCGAGGACCACAGCCGCGCCGACGAGGCCGGTCGCCACAAGCTTCTGATCGAGGCCTACGGCTATCGCTGGTATCGGGTCGGTGGGCTCGACTATCTGCTCAAGCGCAGCGACATCGATACCATGGAGCCCCGCACCCGGCGTCAATCGTCCTGATGTGGTCCGAGGATCACGCCCTCATTGGGGCGCAGATCGAGCACGCCTTCGACCTTCTCGCCCTGCCGGTCCATCAAGGTCGACAGCAGGACTTCATTGCTGAAGCCGATCGCGCTCGAGGAGACCGACGCGGCGGCCGCGCCGAAGTTCAGCGCGATCACGGCGACGCCCTCAGTGCTGCGCCGCCGGTAGAGCAGCACATCACCGTGCGCCGCCACCGGCTCATAGCTGCCATGGACGAGCTGCGGCAGCCTTCGCCGAAGCGCGATCAGCGCCTTGTAGAGATTGAGGATCGACGTCCTCTCGGCTTCGAGACTTGCGACATTGTCGCTGGCAAAATCCTGCGCCAGCGGCAGCCACGGCGGAGCCGTCGAGAAGCCGGCATGGCGCTCGGCGCTCCATTGCATCGGCGTGCGGCAGCCGTCACGGCCGACGCCGATATCCGGCACGTTCTTCTCAAAGGGATCGCGCACCTGATCCGGCGCAATCGCAACCTGGCGCATGCCGATCTCGTCGCCGTAATAGAGCGTCGGCGTGCCGCGCAGCGTCAGCAGCAGCATCGCGGCGACCGGCGCCTGCGCCGGCCCCACCCGGCTCGCCACCCGCGGCCGATCGTGGTTGCCGAGCACCCAGTTCGGCCATGCCCCCGGCGGCAGCGCCTTTTCGTAGTCGGCGATGATCATCTCGACCGATCGCGCGCTCCACAAGGTCGACAGCAGCGCAAAGTTGAACGGCATCTGCGCGCCGCGCAGATCGTTGCCGTAATAGGCGACCAGCCGATGCAGCGGCAGATAGATCTCGCCGATCAGCACGCGGTTGTCGAATTCCTCGGTGACGCCGCGCATCTCGGTGATGACGGTGTGCACCTCGAGCTGATCGGTCGAATATTGCGTCAGCAGCTTCTCGTGCGGCGGTCGGCCAGCGCGATAATGCGGGTTTGTCGGGTTATCGCGGAAGTCGGCATCCTTGATCAGGTGCCAGATCACGTCGACGCGAAAACCGTCGACACCCTTGCGCAGCCAGAAGCGCATCACGTCGTAGATCGCGTCCCTGACCTCGCGATTGCGCCAGTTGAGATCGGGCTGCTGCGCGAGGAAGGCGTGATAATAGTATTGGCCTGAGGCCTCGTCATACGCCCAGGCGCTGCCGCCGAACTCCGACAGCCAGTTGTTGGGCGGGCCGCCATCCGGCGCCGGATCGCGCCAGATGTACCAGTCGCGCTTGGGATTATCGCGCGAGCTCTTCGCCTCGATGAACCATTGGTGCTGGTCGGAAGTGTGGTTCGGCACCAGATCGAGGATCAGCTTGAGGCCGGAATCGTGCGCGGCCGCGACCAGCGCGTCGAAATCCTCCATCGTCCCGAACAACGGATCGATGCCGGTGTAATCGGAGATATCGTAGCCGAAATCAGCCATCGGCGACGGGAAGATCGGCGACAGCCAGACCGCGTCGACGCCAAGCCGCGTCAGATAGGGAAGCCGCGTGATGATCCCCCTGAGATCGCCGACGCCGTCACCGTCGCTATCCGCGAACGAGCGCGGATAGACCTGATAGAAAACGCCGCGTCGCCACCAGTCCCTGTTGTCCTGATCCATCCCGTCCCCCCAAGCTCGCAGCCCGGCCCAGGCCGCTCCGCGCCCGGAGTGGCCGATCGGTTCAGGGATGACGCACAATTCGGGACGGAAAGATGGCCGGATTCGGCCGCTGTAGCCCGTTCAATGCCGGGCCATCGCCAGCTGATAGATGGTGATCAGCACCTCGAACAGGATCAGGAAGACGATGATCAGCTCCAGCCGCAGCGAGCGGCTGGTGTCGATGATGTCGGTCAGCACCTGCGCGGTTTCGGCGACGACTGCGAGCTTGCGGTTCAGCGACTCCGCACGCTCCTTCAATTCATACTCGTCCTCGAGCCTGGCGTAGAGGCGCTCGAGCTGCGGCTTGTCCCAGAGGATATCGGGCTTCTCCGACACTTCCACCGGTCCGGCCACGCGATGCCGCACCAGCAGCGCGTTGCCGATGTGCTTGAGGATCGCAACGCGGCCGCGATGGACGCGGCCGCCCTTGGCGAGCTCACGCGCAAGCGGCTCGGTCGTGTCGAAGACTGCCCGGACCTCGCGCTCGTGCCGCGCCAGCACCACGCTTTTCGCCAACGCCTCGCCGACCAGGATCAGCCGCTCCGGCGAGAGGCCCTGCAGATAGATCGGGCCGCCCGGCGGAATCTGATCCTCCTTCTCGGCGGCGAGCTCGATGATTGCGATCTCCTCCTCGCGCCGCGTGAACAGGCCGGTCATGCGCGACTGCAGGCTGCGCAGGAATTCATCCTCCTCCAGCGCATTGAGGCCGATCAGCACGACGACGCCGTAGCGGAACAGGATCGCCACGCCGTTTTCATTGACGCGAAACGCCAGCGGCGTCGTGGCCAGCACGTCGCCGCGCTCGAGGCCCGACGTGTTGATGCGATCCGCGACGAAGAAGGCGCGCGCGGTGGTCCGGGGTCCGCCGAGCGGTGATTTGGAAGCCTGGGTCATGAAGTTCCGGACTGCGAGGACTTGAATCATGATCGAGAGCAGCCGCGTACCGGCCTGCTCACGAACTTATTCTGCTGGAGGTGACCTTATCACGGTCCTTTTTGGGATCACACGCCGGGGCAGCCGCATTTCCAGCGCGTGTTGACGGCGTTTCCCGGAAGCCTATGGTGCCCCCATGAACGAGACAACAGACACCAAACCGAAGGCCGGCGCGATCATCGTGCCGGTGACGTTGTTCGAGCAGAACTGCACCATCATCTGGCACGAGCCCACCAAGAAGGCCGTGGTGATCGACCCGGGCGGCGACGTGCCGAAGATCCAAGCCGCGATCAAGCAGACCGGCGTGACGGTCGAGAAGATCTGGCTGACCCACGGTCATATCGACCATGTCGGCGGCGCCGCCGAACTGCGCGACGCGCTGCAGGTCAAGATCGAGGGCCCGCATATCACCGACAAATATCTGCTCGACAATGTCGTCTCGAGCGGCGCGCGCTTCGGCATGACCGGGGTGCGCAATTTCGGGCCTGACCGCTGGCTCGATGAGGGCGATCAGGTCTCGATTGGCGATCTCACCTTCGACATCCTGCACTGCCCCGGCCACTCACCGGGCAGCGTGGTGTTCTTCAACAAGGAGCTGCGCTTCGCCCATGTCGGCGACGTGCTGTTCGCCGGCTCGGTCGGACGCACCGATTTGCCCGGGGGCAGCCATCCGACGCTGATCCAGTCGATCAAGGACAAGCTGCTGCCGCTCGGCGACGATGTCGGCTTCATCTGCGGCCATGGCGCCGGATCGAGCATCGGCCAGGAGCGGATGACGAATCCGTTCCTGACCGGCGAGATGTAGCTACTTCATCAGCCCCGCGGCGGTGAGCGCCCGCGTGATGACGCCGCCGACATCGACACCCTTGCTCCGTCGCTTGCGCGGCCGATCGCTCTTGCGGCCGGATGCCACCTCCGGCTCGGCCGCGGGCACCGGTACCGTCATCGAGACCGTGTCAGCGCGCTCGCGCGGAATTCCGGTCGGCGCGATATGCGGCTGACGGATCTTGTCGGTCAGGCCGAAGAAGCTCGCGATGTGATAGGAGGAGGAGATCCCGGCCTCGATCAGGAACGCGCCCTCCACGCCATAGCGCTCGTCATTGTCGGCAAGCCCGAGCGGCGTGCCATGCGCCATGTCGGCGATGGTGTAGGACTCGACCAGCGTTTCGCCGTCCGCGTTCCACCACACCTCGCGCGGATGGCCGTCGACATCCGCCTTCGACATCGCGGCAAGCGGCAGGCCGTGCACGTCGAGCCACTGCCGCACGATTGCATCGGCATTGCCGGGATGCACGGTGCGGTCGGCACTGCCGTGCCACACCGAAATCTTCGGCCAGGCGCCGCCATGCGTCGACGCGTTGCGCACCAGACCGCCGAGCTCGGGCGCGGAGAGCGCGCTGCCATGCATCATCGCGTGCAGCGCTTCGCGCAGATCGGTGGCGACGCCGAACGGCAGGCCGGCGATGATGGCGCCGGCCGCGAACACATCCGGATAGGTCGCGAGCATGACCGAGGCCATCGCGCCGCCGGCGGACAGACCCGTCACATAGATGCGGCGCGGGTCGATCTCATGCGTGCCGACCAGATGCGCGATCATCTGCCTGATCGACGCGGCCTCGCCGTGCCCGCGCGCGATGTCTTGCGGGTTGAACCAGTTGAAGCAGGTGTTGCCGTTGTTCAACGCCTGCTGCTCCGGCATCAGCAGTGCGAAGCCGTAATGCGCCGCAAGCGCCGACCAGCCGGCGCCGAGATCGTAGGACGCTGCAGTCTGGCCGCAGCCATGCAGCACCACGACGAGCGCGGGTGACCGCGCCAGCTGCGCGGGCACGAACGAGAACATCTTCAGATCGCCAGGGTTGACGCCGAATTCGGTCGTCTCGACGAGCGGCGTCGGCACGGCCGGCGCGAGTGCGCCAAGGCCGCTGAACGCGTTCATCTTCGGCAGATGACGCAGAAATTCGACGTTGTTGATCAGGGACAACAGCAACTCCTGAGGTGATTTAGTCTTCTGTGTCACCCGATCAGATAATTGCTGCACTGCAAAATGAAAAGGCCGTGTGCTGTCTTTCCCTGCGGAATTGTGAGAATCGGCGTTAATGCGTGATCGCGCCGCGGGCCGGCCGAAATAGTTGCCGTAGCACCTTGTTTGAGCACCAACTTTTCAGGAATGCGCGCCGCGTGGCGCCGGATTCACGCCGTGGCGCGGCGCATCCATGACAGAAATGCGGCTGAAATTGCGATCGACAGCACAAACAATGCGCATGCCGCAAACAGCGCCAGACGTGCTGACATCGTACTCTCGATTGCGAAGAAGACTGCGCCGATCGCGGCGACGCCGGCCGCGTTGCCGATCTGCGTCGTCGTGCCGTACATACCGGAGCCGGCGCCGGCGCTGGCGGGCTGCACGCTCGCGAGCACCGCGCTCGACAATGGCGCCATGACAAGCCCCTGGCCATAGCCGAAGATCATCAGCATCAGCGCGAGCAACAGTGTCGACGGTGCCGCGACCGCCTCAATCGTTGCGACGAGCACGGCGAGACCGACGATCTGCAGCGCACAGCCCTCGATCAGCACCAGCGTGCCGCGATGCCGGGCGCGCACGCCGCTGTGACGCGAGGCAACCACGAAGGTCAGCGCCAGCGGCACGAACACCAGCCCGGCCTGTAGCGGCGGAATCTGCAAGCCCTTCTGCATGAACATGGTCATGATCAGGTAGAACGACAGGTTGGCGAAGAAGAAGAAAAACACCGCGACCAGGCCGCGCATGAAGGCGCGATCCGACAGCAGCGACAGATCGATCAGCGGCATGCCGCCGCGGCGCGCGACGGACCGCTCGAGCCGCACGAAGGTCGCGATCACGGCGATGCCCACGGCCATCACCAGCCAGACCCATGCCGGCCAGTTGAGATCATGGCCAAACAGCAGCGGACCGATCAGGCACAGCAGGCCCGCGAACAGCACGATTGCGCCCGGGATATCGAGCCGCGTGCCGGCGCGGCGCGGTACCGTCGGCATGATCTTCAGCGCCGCCGCAATGATGACGACGCCGCACGGCACGTTGACGAAAAACACCGCGCGCCAGCCGAGGCCGGCGAGATCGAGCGTCACCAGCACGCCGCCGAGCATGAAGCCGGCGGCTCCCGCGAGCCCCAGCACGATGCCGTAGATGCCGAACGCCCGCGCGCGGCTGGCGTCTGAGAACAGCAGATGCAGCGTCGCCAGCACCTGCGGCACCATCAGCGCCGCGGTTGCACCCTGCGCGAGCCGCGCGACGATGAGCTCGGGCCCGGACTGCGCGAGACCGCACCACAGCGAGGTCACCGAGAATCCGGCGACGCCGGCGATGAACACGTTCCTGGTGCCATGGATGTCGCCAAGCCGGCCGCCGGTGACCACCAGCGTGGCATAGGCGATCAGGTAGATCGCGATCACGGCCTCGATCTCTGCCGGCGTCGCGTGCAGCTCCGCCGCGATCGTCGGGATCGCGACGTTGACGATGAAGGCATCGACCCCGAACATGAATTGCGCCGACACTACGATCGCCAGCACCCACCAGCGGCGGGACGTGTCCGCTCGCGTCGAAACGATCTGGTGCATGTCCTGTCCTGCCCGAAATGACGTTACAGCGGACATCAGCAGATTCCGGTCATCGCTTCGATTACCTGCGAGGTAAGCCCGGGATCACAGACGCTCGAGCCCCGGCTGCCAATTTGCGTTGACGCGCTAGGAAACATTCCGGACGGCGGCAATCGCCGCCGATTTGCGCAACAACCATGCGACCGCCGCAACCCCCGAGCATTGCCTTGCCCCGGGCCACCCCGTAGGTTGGCGGAAAGCCCCCGATAACAATAGTCCGGAGAGAACGACCCATGGCGCGCCTCAAGTTCGGAGCCTTCCTCGCCCCGCATCACCCGATCGGCGAGCATCCGATGCTGCAATTCCGCCGCGACCTCGATTTCGTCGAGCAGCTCGACGCGCTCGGTTACGACGAATTCTGGTGCGGCGAGCACCACTCCTCGGGCTGGGAGACCATCGCCTCGCCGGAAATGTTCCTGGCCGCCGCCGGCGAGCGCACCAAGCGCATCAAGCTCGGCACCGGCGTGGTCTCGCTGCCCTATCACCACCCCTTCAACGTCGCGCAGCGCATGGTGCAGCTCGACCACATGACCGGCGGCCGCGCCATCTTCGGCTCCGGCCCCGGCGCGCTCGCTTCCGACGCCCACACGCTCGGCATCGACCCGATGACCCAGCGCGATCGCCAGGACGAGGCGATCGCGGTGATCCGCCGCCTGTTCAACGGCGAGCGCGTCACCGCCAAGACCGACTGGTTCGAGATGCACGACGCCGCGTTGCAGATCCTGCCGCTGCAGGAGGACATGCCGTTCGTCGTGGCCTCGCAGATCTCGCCGTCGGGCATGACGCTCGCCGGCAAATACGGCATCGGCATCATCTCGCTGGGCTCGATGTCGACCCAGGGCTTGATGGCGCTGCCGCAGCAATGGCAGTTCGCCGAGGATGCCGCCAAGAAGGCCGGCACCACGGTGAGCCGCGCCAACTGGCGCGTGCTGCTGTCCTGGCACATCGCCGAGACCCGCGAACAGGCGCGGCGCGAGGCCGGTGCCGGGCTGATGCGCTGGCACAACGAATATAACGTCGGCACCCTGATGCGGCCGGGCCTGACCGCGTTCTCCTCGCCCGATGAGGCCGTCGACAAGACCGCGTTCGTCGAAGGCGCCGCGTCCACCATCGGCACGCCGGATGATCTGATCAAGATGATCAAGAACCTGGTCGATGTGTCGGGCGGCGTCGGCTCGATCATCGGCTTCGCGCACGACTGGGCCAATCCGGAAAATACCCGCCGCAGCTGGGACATGGTCGCGCGCTATGTCGTGCCCGAGATCAACGGCTATATCGACGGCCTGCGCAAGTCGCGCCAGTTCCTGATCGACAACCGCGCCGTGTTCGAGCGCGCCGGCCAGGCTGTCATGGCCAAGATCATGCAGAACGACAAGGCCGCCGCCGCCCTCCAGCAAACCGGCCCCGGCCGCGTCGCGATCCCCGCCGTGAACGCACCGGATCTTACTAAGGCCGCGGCGAAACAGAAGGCGTGATTTGTGATCCTTCCTGGAGGAAGAAAAAGCGCTGGAGGAAGAAAGAACGCCAGCTCGCGCCACACCCACCGCCGTCGTCCCGGCGCAGGCCGGGACCCATACGCCGCGGCGGGTGTTGTGAAAGGGGCTCGTCCTTCCAGCATTGGGCAACAATCACCATTCGTGGTTATGGGTCCCGGCCTGCGCCGGGACGACGGTGGGGGTGGTTTGCGCTTCAAACGCCAAACAATGCGGCGTCATCACCCGCACATGCCGCGTGCGAGTGAGACCATTCGAATGTGTCAAGGTCGTAAGCCTGATGACCTCGCGCAACCAACTCTTCGATCGCGGACGATTTCTCCGTTCCAGACATGCCCGTGATCAAGACGCACTTCATACTTTTTCCTCGCCCTGAAGGAATCGGCAGTGCACGCTATGGATTGCTTCCGCCTTCGCCACGGTTTCGGCGGACAAGTCGCGTCGCTCGCAATGACGGATGCTGCTACCCCGCGCCCTGATCGAACGCCTTGCGCAGCGCGACGTAGCCGGCCTGCTGTTGGCTCCAGTTGCGGCCGCCGGTGATGGCGCCGTCGATGACGAGGTCATGGCCGTTGATGAAACTCGATTCGTCGCTCGCCAGGAACACCGCGGCATGCGCGATGTCGTCGGGCAGTCCGGCGCGCGGGATCGGCTGCGCCGCCTTGTAGACCTCGCGCATCACGGCCGCGGTCTTCTCCGCCGCTTCCGTCGACAGCCCGAGCGCCTTGCCGAAAATGCCGGTGGCGATCGCGCCGGGCGAGATCGAGTTGACGCGGATGCCGGACTCGCCGAGCTCCATTGCCACGCATTTGGTGAAATGGATCACCGCGGCCTTCGCGGCGCCATAGACCATCGACGACGAGAAGCCGGCGAGCCGTCCGGCGATGCTGCCATTGTTGATGATGCTGCCGGAGCCCTGTTTGCGCATGTAGGGCGCGGCATGCTTCATGCCGAGCATGACGCTGCGCACCAGCGTCGCCATCGCGGCATCGAACCGCTCGACGTCGAGGCCTTCGATGCCCCCGGTCTGCGCCGGGCCGCCGGCATTGTTGAACAGGCAGTCGATCCGGCCGAACTTCTCAACCGCAAGCGCGATCAGCGCCTGCATCTGTTCCTCGACCGTGACGTCGGTCTGACGGAACACGCAGGTCTCGCCGAGCTGTTGCGCCAGTGCCTCGCCCTCCGGCGCGCGGCGTCCGGCAATCACCACCTTCGCGCCCTCCGCGACAAAGATCTCCGCCGTGCGCAGCCCGATGCCGCTGGTCGCCCCTGTGATCACCGCGACCTTGCCGTCCAGCCGTCCCATGTCGGTCCCCTCAACTTACGTATGATGTTGCGGATATTCCCCAGCTCCTGCTGCCAATACAAGCACTTGCAAGCCGCCACGCTCGCAAGGTCCGCCTGTGGCCAGAAGGCCACAACTGCGGTTTTTCGGTCGCAGCGGCCTTATTTTGGGTCGCCTGTTCACGTGAACTGGAACGACCGATGGCGAAGTGGATCGACGATTTCAGGGCGTGTTGGCGGGGCGATGCCCAGCCGTCGGTGCGGCTTGCGGTCGCCTTCGCGGTGCTTTGTCTCGTTTTGGCCACGGCCGCGCGCTTCGGGCTCGCCCAGATCCGGCCGGATGTGTTCTTCACGCCCTATTTCCCGGCGGTGTTCTTTGCCACCGCCCTTGGCGGTTTCCGGATCGGGATCGCGACCGCGCTGGCGAGCGGCCTGCTCGGCGTCGTGCTCAATTTCAGCGGCGCGCACGCCGATCCTGCGCGCTTTGCGCTGCTGATGATCTTCTGGGTTGTGTGCGGCATCGCGATCTGGGGCGTCGAGCATTACCGTTCCCTGGTCGCACAGCAGCGCGAAGTTTCCAAACGGCTGATCGAGGAAGAGCAGTACCGCAAGGTGGTGGTCGACGAATTGCAGCACCGGCTGAAGAACAAGTCCTCGACCATTCATGCCGTACTGCATCAGGCGCTGCAGGACCGGCCCGATGTCTGGCAGCGCATCGACCATCGCATCCGCGCGCTCTCGGCGACCGACGATCTGATCGCGCGGGTCGACGGCTATGGCTGCGATATCAAGGATTTGCTGCGCTCGGAACTCGGGCCCTACGGCCACGTGCGGTTCAACCTCAATGGCGAGCAGCTGTTCCTGCCCGCCAAGCTCGCCGTCTCGCTGGCGCTGATCTTCCATGAGCTCGCAACCAACGCCGGAAAATACGGCGCCTTCTCCTCGCCGCGCGGATTTTTACAAGTGTCATGGACGGTCGACGACGGACGTCTCAACGTGATCTGGGACGAGACCGAGGGACCAGTGGTCGAGACGATCGGCGAAGCCGGCTTCGGCACCAAGCTGCTCAAGTCGGCGCTGCGGCCGTTCGACGGCAAGACCGAGATCAGTTACCTGAAGACCGGTGTTCACTGCACCATGCAGTGCAAGCTTCCGAGCTGTTGATAAGTCGGCTTTCCGGCGCACGCGCATGTGTTGATGCAACCGCGCGCTGCGCAATCGCTTTCAGCAGCGGTCGCAGCCGACATTGATACTCTGTTAATGACGATTGCCGCGACGGCTTGCGAAAGCCGTCGCGGTCTCATTCTGTCACGGCATTTCGCAGGTCCGCTTAACCAAAACTACAACGGACTTTGCCAAGGTCGGCGCATGCACAGTCTCACCAGACACGATTTTCAGGCGGGCGCGGCAGTGCCCGGCCAAGACGATATTTCCGGCAATGAATTGCGTATCCTGCGCGACCTTCTCCAACTCCTTCCGGCGGGAGTGACCGTCCAGGACGAGCAGGGCCAGATCATCCTGGTGAATGAAGCAGCCGCGAGCCAGCTGCAGCTGGCCGCCAGCGCGAGCCAGCCGTCCCCGGTCGACGAGCGCCACGCCGCCAACCTGGACCTGCTGCGCAGCGGCCGTCCGGTGGTGCTCGAGGAAACGCTCTCCTGCGGCGCATCCAAATACGTGTTCCTGACCTCGCACCGGCCCGTCCGGATCGCCGGTCGCAATCTCCTGATCTCGACCTCGACCGACATCAGCGAGCAGAAGGCGTTCGAGGACCAGCTGTTCCGCTCGGCCTATTACGACGAGCTGACCGGCCTGCCGACCCGCCGGGTGATCGAGCACCGCGTCAACGGCTTGATCCGCGACGATTCGCAAGGCCATTTCGCGCTCGCCTTCCTCGACGTCGACAACTTCAAGCACATCAACGACTATTACGGCCACGCGATCGGCGATGCGCTGCTCGTTGAGCTGTCGAAGCGACTCGGCCACGCGCTGCGCGACACCGATATCCTGTCGCGCATCTCCGGCGATGAATTCCTGCTGCTGCTCAACCCGATCAGCGGCAATGACGAAGTCGCCGAATTCATCCATGTCATGCAGGAGCGGCTGAAGGCGCCGTTCTTCATCGAGGACTCCGAGATCTTCGCCTCGACCTCGATCGGCGTCAGCCTCTATCCGATGCATGGCCGGAGCTACGAGGCGCTGCGCCAGAATGCCGATATCGCGATGTACCGCGTCAAGAACAACGGCAAGGGCTCGACCGCGTTCTTCGACAACAGCATGGAGCGCGAGGCGCTGGCGCGGATGAAGATCGAGCAGTCGCTGCGGCTGGCGATCCTGGAAAAGCGCTTCTGCTGCGCGTTCCAGGCCAAGGTCGATATCCGCACCCAGGAGGTGAAGGGCATCGAGGCGCTGGTGCGGCTGCGCGACGACGAGGGCGTGATCCAGGCGCCGGGCACCTTCATTGATCTCGCGGTCGAGCTCGGCCTGATCGACGAGCTGACGTTCCTGGTGCTGGCGGAGATCGTCAAGTCGATCGACCTGATCAACGACACGTTCGGTCCGACGGCGACGATCAGCATCAATGTCGCCGCCAAGCAGGCCTCCAACCTCGAATTCATGCGCCGGTTCGCGCGCGCGCTCGAGGAGACCGGCTTCCCCAAACGCTTCATGATCGAGGTAACCGAGGACGCGTTCGTGACGCGGTCGCATTTCCAGGACCAGATCCTGCCGATCCTGCGCGGCATCGGCGTCGGCATCTCGATCGACGATTTCGGCATCGGCTATTCGTCGCTGTCGGCGCTCGCCGATATCACCGCCGACGAGATCAAGATCGACCGCTCCTTCATCACCGACATCCATCAGCGGCCGCGCAGCCAGGGCATCTTGCGCGCAATCGAATCGCTGAGCGAGGCGCTCGGCATGACCGTGATCGCCGAGGGTATCGAGTCCTACGAGGAACTCACCTATCTGCAGGCCGCGACCAAGATCCGCTATGCCCAGGGCTATTACTTCGCCAAACCGATCTTCCTCGAGGATTTGAAGCCGGCGACGCCGGTCGCCAGCGAAACGCGCGCCAGCATGGCCGCGCGCCCCGCCCAGGAAGGCCGCCAGGGTTATTCGCGCGCCAGCGGTTTCCGGCGGTAAGCGCGCGATGTGACTGCGCTCCCTCTCCCGCTTGCGGCGGAGGGTTGGGGTAGGGGTTTCACCACGAGTCAAAACTGGGGAGAGAGCCCCCACCCGCCGCGCGCTGCGCGCACGTCGACCTCCCCCGCAGGCGGGAGAGGTAAGAACGCGAGACCACTGCAGACGCCCTACTTCTCCAGCACCGCCAACGGCTGCACGCCGTTATTCGCGGGACCGGCCTGCATCGTGATCAGCATCATCGAGACCATGTCGTAATAGCCCATGATGGCGATGATATCCGTGATGCCGCGCTCGCCGAATTTATCCAGCGCCGCCTTGTAGACAGCGTCGCTGACCTTCTTGTCGCGATAGAGCGCGATGCCGAGATCGTACAGCGCGGCCTCGTCGTCCTTCATGCTCTCGGGCCGCGTGCCCTTGGCGATCGCGTCCGCGATTTTCGGATCGAGCCCGCCCTTGATCGCCAGCGGATGGTGCGCGGACCATTCATATTGCGCGGTCCAGTGCCGCGCCGTGATCAGGATCGCCATTTCGCTGAGCCGCGCCGGCAGCGAGGTATTCCACCGCAGATACTCCGACAGGTTCGACAGCTTTGGTGCCAGATCGGGATTGCGGATATAGGCGCGGTAGGGCGGCGCGGTGAATTTGGCATTGCGCGGCGGCGCGCTGATCATGTCGGCCCAGGCCTTTTGCGCCGGCGACAGCTCCTCCGCCTTCAGCGGCGCGAAGCGCACGGCGTCCTCAGCCCGCACGGCCGACACCGACAATGCCAGCGCCGCCAAGATCCCTGCTCCGAATATTGTTCTCATTGTTGTTCTCCCTTTTCGGTGCAGGCGTCTTTGCGCCCTGCCCGGCCGCGCGAGATTAATTGCCGTCGCGATGGATGCAATGAGGTGCCAGCTGTCGTTCGGTGCCGGCCGCCGGTGAAGCGCCTCGTCACGGCAGGCGCGCGGTTAGGCCACACCTACCGCAGCGCCGGGCGGCGGCGTATATAAAGAGCAGTCCCAAGCGGCGCGAAGGTGTCAGCCATGCAGCCTGTATCTATCCTCCTGAACATCCTCTGGATCCTGATCGGCGGCGCGTGGATGGCGTTCGGCTGGCTGGTCGCCGCCGTGATCATGGCTGTGACCATTATCGGGCTGCCCTGGGCGCGCGCCGCCTTCAACATCGCCGTCTACACGCTGCTCCCGTTCGGCTCGCGTGCGGTGCGCCGCGATGAGGTGACCGGCACGTCCGACATCGGTACCGGACCGCTCGGCGTGATCGGCAATCTGATCTGGTTCATCCTGGCCGGCTGGTGGCTCGCGATCGGCCATGTGATCACTGCGATCCTGCTGGCGGTGACCATCATCGGCATCCCGTTCGCCTGGGCGCATCTCAAGCTTGCCGGCATCGCGCTGTGGCCGATCGGCAAGGTGATCGTGCCGGCGTGACGCTGGCCAGGCCGTCGACGGCTAGTGTCCCGAATCCGAAGTTCGCATCATTTGCCGCACCTTCGGAGCGAACTTCGGATTCGATAAGGACACTAGCAAACTTATGATTCTAGTGGTTTATGAATGCGAAGTTCGTGAAAGTGGCTGCCGCGAAATCGCACGAACTTCGCATTCAGCACACTAGAGCCAATCCTTCGTGGTCTGGCTGCAAGCCTGGTAGTCGCGCCGCCAGACGAAGCCAGCGCCACCACACGGCGGGCGCGGGCGCGAGGTGGCGGGACACTCATTCCTGACCCGCGCGGCGGTGCCCCAGCCGTCGATCACGCAGGCACCTCGTGAGGTCCTGTGGCAACCGTCACCGCATCCCTCTGCGGCGTTGGCCGGGGTCAAGCCGAGGAAGGCACCGGCTGTCAGAAGCGTGATCAAACCTGCTCTCATGATGTTCTCCATCGAGCTGTCGGTCGTGCTGCTCCATTCGCGGCACAAGCGTAGGCGATCTCTGTGCCGCTTGCCACCGTCTCCGCGCACAAATTCTGGTGTCGGGGGGCTCAGCGCGCTGCTTCGCAGCCGGGGATGTCGAATACGGCGGTCAGGCCGCAGGGCGAATTGAGCATCTTGCCGCCGGCATGGCCGACGCCGGGCACATCCCACACGCTGTGGTTTGGCGCGCCGCCGTCGCGGGCCTGCATCACGGCGGCATAGGAATGCCCGCGCGCGTAACGGTACGGCCCCTGGGCCTCCGCCATGCAGGATTTGTCGAGCGCGGGATGATTGGGGTTGGTGTCGAGCGTTCCGAGCAGATAGATCACGCGGCGCGCGACATAGGCCTGCTCCAGCGCAGCCGGCGAAGGCTCGGCAAGATAGGGCGGGCGGTCGTCCATACCGAATTTCCAGCTGTTGTAGCCATGGCAGTTCGCCGCGATCGCGGGCTCCGGCCGCTCCTTGGTGAAATAGGCGTAGGAGGACGGATTGGCGACCACATAGCGCACGCCGATGCCCTCGCGCAGCAGCAGCTGATCGCCCTTCACCGCGATCGCATAGCGCTGCACCACCTGGCCGCCGCCGGAATGACCGAACACGACGACCTGCTGCAGGTTCGGAAACAGCTTGCGGTCGCCGAGCTTCGCCAGGATGGCATCGAGCGCCTCGAACGAGCTCGCCGCGCTCGGCGCGAGCGCAGGCTCGCCGCCCTGCCAGCCATAGAGGCTCCAGCGCAGCGTCTCCGCCGGCAGCTTGAAGGCCTCGACGTCGGACTCGATCAGGAATTGCGGCGCGATCATCAGCGCATGCTCGCCGGCATCGCCGGCCGCGGCCTGCGCGCTCAGCGCCGCGCGAAAATAGTCGTCGGCATTGCGCAGCACGCCATGCAGCACGAGCACCGCGCGCGTAACATCCGGCAGCGGGTTGGACCAGTCGGCCGAGAGGTAGAGCGGAAAGCTCGCTTTGCCGACGGCAATCCGCGCATTGGCGATCTCCTTGACCGGTTTCCGGTCGCGCTCGGTCTGTGCCTGCGTCGCGGACGCCGCGGGTACGTGCGCCGCCGCCACGACGAGCAATGCCGCGGCCGCAAGCCAGGCCCGGTGATGCATGGTTCGACTCCGTTGCTGCCGCGAGCTCGGCTGGATCATGGCGCGTCAGGCGCAGATTCACCCGTGAATTTTCGGAAAGCTTCCGCACCCGCACCTCAGGCCACGAGCCGTCCATGATTGTTGGCGGCGAGGATCGGGCGGATCAGGCGGCCGAACCGCTCGGCCTCCTCGTCGTGCAGATAACCGGACAGGCAGAAGGAGTGGCAACCGGCATCGATGAACTGCTGCAAGGTCGCGGCGCATTGCGCGGGATCGCCGACCACCGCGATGCCGGCGCCGGGCCGCACCTTGGTGATGCCGGTCCACAGATGCGGCATCAGGAGATCGCCGTAGTCGCGCGCGAGCTGCTGCACGCGCTGGTTGGCCTCCGAGCGATTGTAGAGCGTCTTCATCTCCTGCTTCTGCCGCTCGGTGGCGTGGCGCACCAGCTGGTCGGCCGCCTCCCAGGCATCTGTCTCGTTCTCGCGGCAGATCACCTGCAGCCGCATGCCGAAGCCGATCGCATCCTCGCGGTCATGCGCCCGCGCCATCCGCCGAATCTCGGCGATATTCTCCGCGATGCGCTCCGGCAGGTCGCCCCAGAACAGATGGACGTCGGAATGCTTCGCCGACACCTCCCAGGCCTGCCGCGAGCCGCCGCCGAGATAGAATTTCGGAAACGGCTGCTGCAACGGACGCGGCCTGATATGCGCGCCGGAGATCGTGTGAAACCTGCCCTGGAAATGCACCGGGCCGCGCGTCGTCCACAGCGCCTTGAGGATCGAGACCTCCTCCTCCATCAGCGCGTAGCGTTCCTCTTTGGCATAGCGCACGCCCTCGGCCTCGACCTCGCTCTCGTTCTGGCCGGCGATCAGATTGATGCAGATCCGCCCGCCCGACATCTGGTCGAAGGTCGAGATCATCTTTGCCATCAGCACCGGGTTGATATAGCCGGGCCGCGCCGCAATCAGCGGCTTGATCCGGCTGGAGCGCGCCGCCATGAAGGCGCCCGTGATCCAGGCCTCCCAGCACACCGAGCCTACCGGGATCAGCAGATACTCGAAGCCGGCGTCCTCGGCGGCCGCGACCACGCGCTCGCAGAGTTCCGGCGAACCGGCGATCTGGGCCTCCATCAGCCCATAGGCCGTGGTGTCGCCATGCGTGGGCAGATACCAGCCGAATTCCAGCGGACGCATGGGCAAACTCCCTCGAAAGACAGCCTTTTTCCGCGGCCTGTCATACTGTCGGGAGCCAGTTTACAGCCCTTAACCAGTTGGACAACGCCGTTGCCGACGCGGAGCCAATCAGCTAAATGAACCCCTGCACGCACCCGTAGCTCAGCTGGATAGAGCGTTGCCCTCCGAAGGCAAAGGTCACACGTTCGAATCGTGTCGGGTGCGCCATTTCCGCTTCGTTCGCCGCCGTTCAATTGTAGCCTTTGCTGCGATTCCCCCAGCTTAGGGGATTCTTTCCATAACGTTGGGCCGGTTTTTCTCGAGCCAGGCGACGGCCTCGGGTCCATCGACGACACACTCGAAGGTTTCCCAGGTTGGGTCTTCCAAAGACTCCAATTGCAGTCGCTTCGCCGCATACTCAATGAGGTCGTGGAGGCGTTCGTATCCTCGTCTGTGCTCAAGGGAATCTGCAATCGCAGTGCTGGTCCATCCTCGTTGAGCCAAATCGATAATGCTCGGAGCGTCAGCCTCGCTGAACCACGGTGTGGCATCGAACTCGATGCAGCGAACATTGTCGGCGGTATGACAAGTGGCGTGGATCATTGGATTCCTCCGTTTACCGGCTAGCTACCTGCGCCAGCATCGCGCTTCTCACATCGCTGCCTCGCACGCCCTCAGGCCTTGACCAAGTCCCCCAGCAGGTTCGCCGCCACCGTCAGCTTGGCGAGGGTCAGGCCGCTGGCAGCGATCTCCTCCACCGAGCGGCGGATACGCGTCGCCTCGGGGTGAGCCGCGAGCCAGGTCTCGACGGCCTGCTGGCCAGACTGGCCGGTTGCCAGCATATCGGCGGCCAGTCTCCTTTCGGCGCCGGCGATCTGCTCGACGGCGCGATCGATGGCCATGCGTTCGAAATAATCGTTGGCCGGCACACTGCGTGCGGCGGCGATGATGCGGTCGAGACGGAAATTCGCCTCGGCGGCGTAGAAGGTCGCAGCGGCATCGCCGATGGGGCGCGTGGTGCGCTCGGCAACCGTCACGATGTCGGGAGCCGAGACCAAAGCGTCAAGATCGGCGAGCTCTCCGGCGAGGCCGGCCGGGACACCGGCGTCGGCGAGTTCCTGCCGCCGCTTGACGCGCGCGGCTTGCAAGTCCGGCGGCAAGGCAGTGTCGAGCCCGGCGACGATCTGGCGGATCGCCGGGCCGAAGCGCGCGACGACGGCCTCCAACCCGTCCTTGAAATCGGCATTGCGCACGTACCAGACCATGCGGGAGAGCAGGAGATCCTGCACTGAAGCGTAGAGGGATAGCTGCAGCTGCCCGTCGATGCAGGCGTCGAGCGCGTCGATCGCATCATTGAGCCACTTCAGGCCGTAGCATTCATCGACCGCCACATAGGCCATGACGATGGTCGGGATATCGGCGTCGGTCTCGTCGATCAAGCGCACGACGCAGGCCGGGCCGCCGCGATTGATCACCGCATTGGCGAGACTGGTCGCGATGATCTCCCGCCGCAGCCGATGCAATCCGGCGGCGGTCGGGAATTTGTCCTGAACCTCGCGCGGAAAATACTGGGAGAGTTCGCGGGCGAGATAGGGGTCATCGGGCACGCTGGTGACGAGCAGGTCATCGTAGAGGGTCAGCTTGGCGTAGGCGAGCAGCACGGCAAGCTCCGGCCGCGCGAGGGACTGGCCGCGCCGTGTGCGCTCGGTGAGCGCGGCGTCGTCGGGCAAGAACTCCACAGCGCGACTGAGCAAGCCGCGCTGTTCGAGCGACTGCATCAGGCGAGTGAGGAAACCGGTCTCGGCCACACCCTTGCGCTCGGCCAGCGACAGCGCCAGCGTCTGCAGATAGTTGTTGCGCAGCACCAGCACGCCGACCTCGTCGGTCATCGCGGCAAGCAGGCTGTTGCGGTCAGTGGGACTGAGGCGTCCCTCGCGTTCGGGGCGCGCCAGCGCGATCTTGATGTTGACCTCGACGTCGGACGTGTTCACGCCGGCCGAATTGTCGATGGCGTCGGTGTTGAGCTTGACGCCCTTCTGCGCCGCTTCGATGCGGCCGCGCTGGGTAACGCCGAGGTTGGCCCCTTCGCCGATCACCCGGGCACGCACGTCGCCGCCCGCGATGCGGATCGGATCGTTGGCGCGATCCCCGACCTGGTCGTCGCTTTCCCCGGAGGAGCGGACATAGGTGCCGATGCCGCCAAACCACACCAGGTCCGCGCGAGCCTTCAGGATCGCCGTCATCACCTCGAAAGGCGTGGCTTGCGGCTTGTCGAGATCGAGCAACGTGCGCACTTCCGGCGCAAGCGGGATCGCCTTGAGCGAGCGCGAGAACACGCCGCCGCCCTGCGAGATCAGCGACTTGTTGTAGTCCTGCCAACTCGATCGCGGCAGATCGAACAGGCGCTTGCGCTCGGCGAAGCTGGTCGATGGATCGGGTGAAGGATCGATGAAGATGTCGCGATGATCGAAAGCCGCCACTAGCCTTGTCGCCGGCGAGAGCAGCATGCCATTGCCGAAAACGTCGCCCGACATGTCGCCGACGCCGACCGCGGTGAACGGCATGGTCTGAATGTCGGTGCCGAGCTCGCGGAAGTGGCGCTTGACCGCCGTCCAGGCGCCGCGCGCCGTGATCCCCATCTTCTTGTGGTCGTAACCCTGGCTGCCGCCGGATGCGAAGGCATCGCCGAGCCAATGGTTCTTCTCGGCCGAGATCGCGTTGGCAACATCGGAGAAGGTGGCGGTGCCCTTGTCGGCGGCGACGACGAGGTAGGGGTCGTCGCCGTCGTGGCGCACGGTGGATTCGGGCGGCACGACGATGTCGCCGTCGAGATTATCGGTGAGTTCGAGCAGCGAGCGAACGAAGATGCGATAGCTTTCGGTGCCCTCCGCGAGCCAGGCGTCGCGCTTGGAAGGCGGCGGCAGGCGCTTGGGCACGAAGCCGCCCTTGGCTCCGACCGGCACGATCACGGCGTTCTTGACCTGCTGCGCTTTCACCAGGCCGAGGATCTCGGTGCGGAAATCCTGCGGCCGGTCGGACCAGCGCAAGCCACCGCGCGCAACCTTGCCGAAGCGCAGGTGGATACCTTCGACACGTGGGGAATAGACGAAGATCTCGTAGAGCGGTCGTGGAGCGGGCAAGTCGTCGATCCGGCGCGCCTCGAACTTGAAGGAGATCACCGGACGCGGGTGTCCATCCTCGCCGATCTGCCACAGATTGGTGCGAACGGTAGCCTGCACCAGATTGGTGAAGCGGCGCAGGATGCGGTCTTCATCGAGCGAGGCGACGGATTTGAGCTGTTCCTCGACCTCGGCAAGCAAAGCCGCCTCGCGCGCCGCGCGCTCGGCGTCCGTCAAGGCGAGGCGCGGATCGAGGCGGGTCTGGAACATCGCGACCAGGCTGGCCGTGATCGCGGCGTTCTTGCGCAAGGTCTCCCACATGTAATCCTGGGTGAACGGAGCGCGGATCTGGTGCAAATAACGCGACAGCGCCCGAATGGTCGAGACTTCCCGCCAACTTAGGGCGGTGCGCAGGATCAGGCCGTTATATCCGTCAGATTCGGCGCGATCGGTCACCACCGCCATGATCGAGGCTTCCAGGCGATGGCTGAATTCCGGGTTGATCTCGATGGGCTGGCCGTCACTGGTCTCGATCGTCATGTCGTGCAGCCAGACCGGCGCAGGCCTGGTACCGGGCACGACCTGATAGGTGCGTTCGTTGACCACACGCAGGCCGTGATTTTCGATCACCGGCACGCGGTAGGACAACGACAGCGGTACGGCGTCCGAAAACACCTTAAGGCCGAAGCGCCTCGGATCGTCGCCTTCGATGCGGTAAACCGAAATCGTTACCGGACGGGCCGGCGTCAGCTTTTCGACGGTCGTGATATCGGCGATCGCCTGTTCCGCGCCGAACACCTCGGTATAGCCGCCGCTGAAGGCCTGGGCATATCGGTTGGTGAGCATGCGCGCCCGCATGCCATCGGTCGACGCGGTGAGCGCGGCCTTCAGCTTGTCGGCCCAGGTCGCGGCAATGGCGCTGATCCCGGCTTCGAGCAAGGCGCGGTCGACGACGGGCGTTTTGCCTTCATAGCGCCCGATGATGAAGTGGACGCGCGCAAGCGCCCCTTCCGGGAATGACACGTAGGAGGCGGACAGCTTCCCTTTGTAGGCCTGCGCCAAAAAGGCTCCGACGCGCGTGCGGACGTCGGTGTCGTATTTGTCTCGCGGAATGAAGGTGAGGATGGAGACAAAGCGATCGAACTTGTCGACCCGCGGCAGCGCCCGGACGCGCGGGCGCTCGTAGAGGATCAGGATCTCGATGACGAAGTTGTAGAGCGTGTCGACATCGATCTGGAACAGCTCGTCGCGCGGATAATCTTCGAGAATATGCATCAGCGCCTTGCCGGAATGACCGTTCGGGTCGAAGCCCGCGCGCTGCAGCACCCGCGAAACCTTGTGGCGAACATAAGGGATCTGCCGTACCGAGCGAGTATAGGCGCCCGAGGTGAAAAGGCCGACGACGCGCAACTCGCCTTCGAGCCGGCCGTCGGGCGAGTAGAGTTTGATGCCCACATAATCCATCCGGGTGCGGCGATGGACGCGGCTGGAGACATTGGCCTTGATGACGATCAGCAGGGTCGGCTCGTGCATGAACTCGCGGATTTCCGGTGTCATCACCACCATTTCGCTGCCGCGACGCAGGACCTTCACGTCCGGATCGCGCAGAATGCCGAGGCCTTCGCCGGTTGTAATGTCGTCCGACGCGTCGCTGTCGGGCGAGAAGCGATATTTGCGCACGCCGAGGAAAGTGAAATTGTCCGCGCAGAGCCATTGCAGGAACTGATTGGCTTCGGCGAGTTCGTCGATCGGCAGCGGCGGCGGATTGGAAGAGAACGTCTTGATCGCTTCCTCGACACTGTCACGCATGACGCGCCAGTCGGCAACGCAGGCGCGGACATTGTTCAACGTCCTGGTCAGGCCGTCGATCAGCTTCTGGCGATCGGAATCCGCATCCAGGCGGGTGATGTGGAGATGAATCAGGCTTTCGCGCGCGCCCTTTGCTCCGTCCGGCAGTGCTTCCCCGTAGAATCGCAGCAGCTTGCCTCCATCGTCGCGCTCCACCGCGATGATCGGGTGAGCGACCAGGGTGACCTCGAGGCCCTGATCGGCGAGCTCCGCCATGGTGGAATCGAACAGGAAAGGCATGTTGTCGTTGAGAATTTCGAGCACGGAAATCTCGCGTCCGTTCGGCAACGTCGGATTGACGACGCGGATATCGGCGCTGCCGGCCGTGCGCCGCTGCACGTGCTCCCAGGCCTGCTCCGCCAGCAGGGCAAGCGAGGCGGCATCGTAATTGGCGAGATCCTCGATATTGGTGTAGCCGAACAAGGGCTCGGCAAAGGCCCGGGGGCTCTTGCCCGCTGGCACGCTGCCCGCTGCATCGCGGATCAGGGCTGCCCGGGCCTTGTCGTCACGCCACGCCATAATGTCCTCCATTTGCCGTGCCGTCCGATCGCAGCCGCGACCATCCGCTTGATTCTGGAGTGCATCTCTTCGTGCGTCGCGATCGAATGCTACGCGAAATCCTAGCTTCGACGGCTGCCGACGACAATACTACGATCCCGCAGCGAACGGCGCACGCTGTCGTGAGGCGTGCTGAATTTCGCTTGCGACAGCGGGTGGGCCGAAGACGGTGGCCGAACGACTGGGGCAGGAAAAATCACATGCAATTTCAATTATGTAATGGGTTCGCGCCACCGTTCGGCAGGGATGTCGTATCAGACGGTGGCAGTCAGCGACGGCGGGCAGCGACTGCGCTCAGGTCAGGTCTTTCGGCATCGTGATGCCGAAGCGGAGAATCTGGCGATGGATGGTCGAACGATCGACGCCGCGTTCGCGTGCCACCTGCGAGACATTCCAGCGATTGTTGCGCAACGCCGCAAGTAGCGCATCGGCTTGCCGCGACGTCGCCGCTCTGCCACGTACCGGCTTTCCGGAGATATCCTCACCCAGGGGATGAGCGATCCGGTCCGGCAGATCGGCAAGATCGATCGTGCCGTCGTTCGACAGCGCGCAACCATGATCGAGCGCATTGATCAGCTCGCGGATGTTGCCGGGCCATTGGTACTTGAGCAGCGCGCTGCGCGCGCTTGCCGTCAGCGCATAGTTGGCCTTGTGCTCCGTCGAAAGCCGATGCAGGGATTGATCGATCAGCCACTCGATATCGGTGCGCCGACGCAGCGGAGGCAGCGCAAGCACCGCGCCGTTGAGGCGGAAATAGAGATCCTCGCGGAACTGCCCCGCCTTCACAAGCGCGACGAGGTCGCGATGGGTGGCAGCGATGACGCGGACATTGAGCGGGACCGGCCGGGTGCGGCCGACCGGGGTCACCTCGCGCTCGGCGAGCACGCGCAACAGGCGCGTCTGCGACGAGATCGGCATGTCGCCGATCTCGTCAAGGAACAGGGTGCCGCCGTCGGCTTCGAGCACGAGGCCCTTCTTGCCCTTGGCCGCCGCTCCGGTGAAGGCGCCTGCCTCGTGGCCGAACAGCTCGCTCTCGATCAGGCTTTCCGGCAGCGCGGCGCAGTTGACCGCGACGAAGGGCCTGCCTGCCCGCGCACTGACCGAATGCAGCGCCTTCGTCAGGTGCTCCTTGCCGGTGCCGGTTTCGCCGGTGATGAGCAAGCCCATCTGGGTGTTGATGAGCTTGGCGGCGCGCGTCACCACGTGATGCATGGCGGGATCGCCGCGGAACAGGTTTCGTAGCGGCGCCGGAAGCGCCGACTCGCTGCGGGAGGAGGCCGGCGCCGCCAGCTTGTTCGGGGGCGGCAAGGTTTGCGCGAACAACGTCGCGCCGCTATTGGCTAGCCGCAGCGTACGTTGGCCGGTGGGGCGCGAATGGGCGAAGCGCGGCAGATCGTCGATGGTGCATTCGAAGATGTCGGACACGCCGAAGCCGTCGGCCCGCAGGCGAAGGTCCGGACGTTTGGCCAGTTCGCGGGCGAGCAGCTGCCTCGCGCGATTGTTGAAGCCGATGATGTGGCCGCTGCTATCGACGGCCATCACACAGTCCGGATCGACATCGGCGAATTCCGCGGAGCCGGACAGCTTGATGATCCATTCCTGCCGGAAACGGTTTAGCAGATTCGCATTCTCGATCTTGTGAGCAAACGACTTGACCAGTTGCAGCGCCAGGAGCTGGCTGGCCTTCGGTTCCGGCGAGCGCAGCGCGGAGATATCCAAGACCGCAGCGAGCTTGCCGCTGGGATCGAAGACCGGCGCGGCCGTGCAGGTCAGCGGAATATGGGTGGCGTCAAAATGGTCGGATTGATGCACCGTCAGGGCTTCTTCGGTCGCGATGCAGGTGCCGACTGCGCAAGTGCCGGCATGCGGCTCGTTCCAGTCGGCGCCGAGATAGAGGCCGGCCCTGCGAAGCGTGTTGTTGAATGTCGGATCGCCGATGAAATCCACCGTGATGCCCCTGGCATCGGTGAGCAGCAGCACGTAGCCGAGTCCGGCGATCTGACGATACAGCATCTCGACGCCGAAGCGCGCCGTGTGCAGGAACTCGTCCATGGCGTCGCGATGCTCGCGCAGCCGCCCGGACGTTACGATATGAGCGTCGCGCAGCACCAACGGATCGAGCTTGTGTTCGGAGACGCATCGCACCCACGACTGATGGATGATTGCGTCACGCGCGCTGCTCTGGCCGTCCGCAACGCGAACCAGCTCGTCGATGTGCGCAGCCCGCTCCGTCGTCACGGCTGATGCTCCTGGATGTTTCCCCGCACGTTGTTGCGTCGAGTGTCACTCGGATTGTGCCGCCGATCAAGTTTGTTGCGTGCAACACCTGTTGCATGACGCAACAAGTGAGGCGGCCTGGCGCCGACAGCTAACGCGAGGAAATGCCGAGCGTTTTTCGAGATGCGCCGCAATGGCATGAGGCTTGCTGACATGGTGGTCGAGGCAAGATTCGACCTCGCTAACAAACGCGCCGGACCAACGACGCAAAGGCGATCGACGCCGGCATATGGGAGAATGAAACCATGCTCACGAAGGCCCCGGACGGAAAGACCACCGCGCTGCTCGACGAGTTCAACGTCGCATTGTCGTCGGGTGACATCGAACGCGCGATCGCGCTGTTCCAGACCGATTGCTACTGGCGCGATCTGGTCACCTTCACCTGGAACATCAAAACCATGGAAGGCAAGGATCAGATCCGCGACATGCTTCAAGCGCGGCTTGCGGATAGCAAACCGTCGGGATGGTGCATTGCCGATGGCGAAGCCGCGAGCGAGGCCGGCGGCATCATCGAGAGCTGGATCGAATTCGAGACCGATGTCGCGCGCGGCTATGGTCACCTGCGCATGAAGGATGGACGCATCTGGACCTTGCTCACCACCATGGCCGAGCTCAAGGGACATGAGGAAAAGTCCGGCTCCACCCGTCCGCTCGGCGCCAAGCACGGCCATTGCAAGGACCGTAAGAGCTGGCGCGAGGAACGTGACCAGGAAATCACCGAGCTGGGTCATGCAAAACAACCCTATGCGCTGATCATCGGCGGTGGCCAGGGCGGCATCGCGCTTGGCGCGCGGCTGCGGCAATTGAACGTGCCAACCATCATCATCGAGAAGAACGAACGCGCCGGCGATTCCTGGCGTAAGCGATACAAGTCGCTCTGCCTGCACGATCCGGTCTGGTACGACCATCTGCCCTATATCGACTTCCCGAAAAACTGGCCGGTGTTCGCGCCGAAGGACAAGATCGGCGACTGGCTGGAGATGTACACGAAGGTGATGGAGCTCAACTACTGGAGCTCGACCACGGCGAAGTCGGCCAAGTATGACGAGAAGGCCGGGGAATGGACCGTCGTGGTCGAGCGCGACGGCAAGGAGATCACGCTCAAGCCGAAGCAGCTCGTGCTGGCGACCGGCATGTCGGGCAAGGCGAACTGGCCCACCTACAAGGGGCAGGACATCTTCAAGGGTGAGCAGCAGCATTCCTCGACCCACCCGGGGCCGGAGAAATATCGCGGCAAGAAGGTGGTGGTGATCGGCTCCAACAACTCCGCCCACGATATTTGCGCGGCGCTATGGGAAGGTGGCGCCGACGTCACCATGGTGCAGCGCTCGTCCACGCATATCGTGAAATCCGACACGCTGATGGATATCGGGCTCGGCGCGCTCTATTCGGAGCAGGCGGTGGCGAGCGGGATGACCACGCGCAAGGCCGATTTGATCTTCGCCTCGTTGCCCTACAAGATCATGCACGAATTCCAGATCCCGCTCTACGAGCAGATGCGCGAGCGCGACAAGGATTTCTACGCCGCGCTGGAGAAAGTCGGCTTCATGCATGATTGGGGCGACGACGGCTCCGGCCTGTTCATGAAGTACCTGCGCCGCGGTTCGGGCTATTACATCGACGTCGGCGCCTGCGATCTCGTGATAGACGGTTCGATCAAGCTCAAGAGCGGCAAGGGCGCTGCGGTGCGGGAACTGACCGAAACCGGCGTCAGGTTCGTGGACGGCAGCGAACTCCCCGCCGATCTCGTCGTCTATGCCACCGGCTATGGCTCGATGAACGGTTGGGCCGCCGACCTGATCTCGAAGAACGTCGCCGACAAGGTCGGCAAGGTCTGGGGTCTTGGATCCGATACCACCAAGGACCCCGGCCCGTGGGAGGGCGAGCAGCGCAACATGTGGAAGCCGACCCAGCAGGAGGCACTTTGGTTCCACGGCGGCAATCTGCACCAGTCGCGGCATTACTCCCAGTATCTGGCGCTGCAACTGAAGGCGCGGATGGAAGGCATCCCAACCCCGGTCTACGGCTTGCAGAAGGTTCATCACCTCGGTTGATCGACCGGGCGATAACGAGATGTCGGGCGGATCGTCGTGCGATCCGCCCCTCGACAGATCGGATGGAGATCGAACTGTGCCGATCGCCGTCCAGCTTCGGGCCGATGCCTGCGAGACAGCCGGCACCGGTTGCCTTCCCGGTTGACCACGATACTGGCCGGTCTGCCAGCTTCCCGCAGACCGGCCTCGCCTCAATGATGAGCCGACACGCTCTTCATGCATTGGGACAAGAGATCGGCACCGGCAAAGTGGCCTACATCGCCCAGGCTGATCATGCCAACCATCCGCTTGCTCTTGTTGATCACAGGCAGTCTGCGAATCTTCAGCGTTTCCATGTGATGTATAGCTTTCGTCAGATCGTCGTCTTCCCGGCAGCAGTGGATGCCTTCGGTCATCACATCCCGCGCTGTGGTGCGCGCAGAGTTGAAGTCCTTGCTCGCGAGACCTTTGCAGACGAGGTCGCGATCCGTCACCATCCCGATCAGACGATCGTCTTGCCCGATCGGAATGCAGCCGATGTCGTGCCCTTGCATCAATTTCGCGATTTCGGTGATTGGCGTGTCGGGGCTCACCCAATCGACGCCCTTGTGCATCACGTCCTTGACTTTCATGGAGGACCTCCCGTCCAAGGCAGCACCCCCTCGCTCGCAATTATACAACAGAGCTGGCGCGACTGCATGCGTGCTGCGCCCTAAGGCACGATGAAACCGGGTCGAAGCGTTATCGCGCTCGAGCCCCTTGCTTGAGCATGATCTCCGCGCAAGCGCGTTCCTCCCTTGTCTCGGGGAAGAGCCGCTTCGCACCCCTCCGGATCATGCTCCAGTCGGGGCGCACAGCTAGATGGTCCCGCTGTCACGCCGCCTCAGTCATGCGCACTGAAGCTGCCATGCAGGGAACCGGCGGTCAGGCGTGCGAATTGCGCACGACCGAGATGAAGCAACGTCTCATGATCGCCGGCTTCGATATAGATCTCGGGCTGCATCCGGATGCTGTCATCAACGATAACGTCGAGCCCGTAGCAGCTACCGGCGGCGGGAACCGCCCCGTGCGCACAGTCCGTGAACAGCCGATCGATCTCGCCTTCAGCGGCCATGGCGATATCGTCACCGAATCTCGCCCTGAGATCCGCCAGCCTGAGGTGATGCGATGCCGGCAGCACGGCGAGCAGATACCCGTCGTTGCGGCGCAGCACAATGGCCTTGGCCAAGCGATCGCCCGAGACGTGACAAGCCTGGGCGGTAAGGGCTGACGACATCGTCAGTACGTGCGGGATTTCGTCGTACTCGATGTTTTCTGCAGCGAGATAATTGTGCAGTTTGGGAGAAATGGTCATGACGTCACCTCCGGTGCGACATGCAACCATCCACCGTGGTCCTGCCCGCCGCACGATGAGCGGCTGCGTGGTTCTCAAGACAGAACATAGGTCTTGTCGCAGGACACTGCAATTCGATCCCTAACGGGGGCGCCGCGCCAAGTTCAAGTTCCGGGCCTTGTCCAGATTGCGGGCCTCGGCCAGCGCCGCCGCGCTCGGCAACAGGGCCGACGCAAGGTCGGCCTCGGTGAAATCTGCGCCGGCGACATTGGCGTCGGATAGGTCGGCTCCCGCAAGGTCAGCTCTATGGAGGCTGCAGTTCGCCAAATTGGCATTCTGCAGTTGCGCAAATTCGAGATCGGCGCGCGAGAGATTGGCGCCGCTTAAATCCGCGTTCCGCAGATCGGCGGATTTGAGCACGCCACGCATCAGGCCCATCGATTGGTTGCGCATATCAGCGCTCAGATCGGCGCCCGCAAGCCTGGCCCCGATCAGGCTGGCACCGGAAAGATCGGCGGTTATCCGAGCGCCGCTCAAGTCGGCGCCGCCAAGCTTGGCGCGTTGCATCTGCGTGCCGAGCAGCGATGCCTTGACGAGGGACGCCCCCGTCAAGTCTGCGTCGATCAGCCAAGCCTGGTTCAAGATAGCCCGATCGAAGCGGGCGCCTTTCAGATTGGTCTGGTTGAGCTTTACGAGATGAAGGTTGCCGCCGGAGAAGTCGAGGCCCGAGAGATCGAGGTGCGACAGTCGCTTTCCATCCAAATCTGCACTGCGTCCGTCCCCTTGAGGGATCGATTTGAGGAGCGCATCGACCTCGGCGCGCGTCATCTCCGACGCCGTCATTTCCGGACTGTTGAGGTCGACACTCCGCAGCATGTCCTGCGACACGGCGTCAGTCGAATCAACCAGCAGCGCCGCTATTGACACAAAGGCAAATGCGAGACGAAACGACATCGCCGTCTCTCCGCCGCTCAGAAACCCGGTATTGTCTCTTGTATTCTCCGGGTTGGCCGCGCCGTCAGGTTAGCTGGCCGGCTCCGGCCTATGCCAGAGTATGAAACCGGATATCGATCCTGGCAATGCCAGTGACCGTCTCAGCCGGAGCAGGACGAGGCGAACCAAGCCAGGCGCGGAATATGGTCGGGCACCTTCATGCCGCCGGAGGAATGGCGCCGGCTCAACCCGAGGCCTTGTCCCGATTGACGGGACGTCACCAACACCTCGCGATGCACCACCGAGCCAGTTAACGCAGGATCAGCCGGCCGCGCTCGTCAACAAGCGCCGGAAAACGGGCCGCGAGAGTAGCGGTGAGCGGCGCATTCTGCTCGACCACTTGAAACGTCATTCTGCCGAGCCGGTAGCCCGCCCCGAAGGCGGCGGCGAGATTGTCGGACGAGACCACGACAACGGATTTAGGCTTGCTCGTGTCGGTGAACGTCACCAGCGTCGGATAGTCCTTCGGGCGCAGGACGCCGGATGGCTTGGCTTTGACAGCCGCGCTCATCGTTCTCGCGTTGTCGCCGGACGGAAGTGGCGGCGCCAGCTCGCGATAACCGAGAACCTGGACGACGATATGCGTCATGCTGCTCAGATAGCTGTAATTTCGATCGTAGTTCGTCGCGAACAGAACCTTTCCGTCGCCAAGATCCACAAATGGGGCTTCGCCGTGCACGGTGAAGCCACCACCCCAGTCGGAACCACCAGCGCCCGGCATCGGGATCAGGAATTCCCGCTCAAGGCGCAACTCCATGACTGAAGAGCCGGACCTCATTCCGCCGGGGGTTTCGACCTCGATGGTCATCCGGTAGCGCAAAGATGCCTGCGGCGTACTGCATCGGACCAACAGCCACGCCAATGCAATGGCCATGACGGCAAGAATGACAGGCCGTTTCAAAAGGACACCTTTGCGCAGCCAGCAATCGGATATTGGCCGTCTTTCGCTTCGCTGATCATTCGGCTGCCACCGGCAACCGCCTTTGCGGCGGATCTGTCAATTCGATACATCCACCCGCACATGTCTGAAGTCGTACCGTTCAAGATCGGAGCGGGAGATCGAGACGACGAGGTCGCTGACGTCGCCGCATCTGAAATGCGTGAGATTGTTGCTCGGAAATTGCAGCAGCATGACCGAGTTCGGCTTGTTTTCGATAAAGTCCGCGCACCAGCCGCGCGGGGCGCCGCCGATCTGGAGCGTGGCTTGCTCGGCGTCGAACGCCCAGTCGGTCTCAAGCGGATACCGGGCCGCCGGGATCACTGCATCGGGATCGTCGGCGTAAAGCTGCTTGGCGATTTCGGAGCGCAACACCCTGTACCCCGTCGACCAAAA
The DNA here is from genome assembly GCF_055264925.1 of Bradyrhizobium sp. KZN70725. Taxonomy (NCBI): domain Bacteria; kingdom Pseudomonadati; phylum Pseudomonadota; class Alphaproteobacteria; order Hyphomicrobiales; family Nitrobacteraceae; genus Bradyrhizobium; species Bradyrhizobium sp. KZN70725. Next base: position 50,288 of record NZ_JBUYWT010000032.1, on the reverse strand, counting down.
CTCCGGCAGCGCCTGATCGGCCGCACGCTCATCGAGCAGCCGATAGAGCGCGGTCCACTCGTCGGGCACGAACGCGGCCTCGCTCTGGCGATTGCGGATCCTGCGCATGACCGCTTCCAGCTCTGCGACGAGCGCCTCGGCCTTCTGCTGCCTGCTCCGTGCGATGGCGGGCCTCTGGCCCTCGCTTGCCTCGGCCGTTCCGAACCTGCGCAATTGCTCATGCGCCCAGTCGCGCTCGCTCTCCGCGCGCCCGCGGGCGTCTGCCCAGCTTTCGGGCGGCGGCAGCCCGCGACCATGCGCCATCGTCGTCTCGAGCGCCGCGGCGTTGTCGATCCAGAACGCGTAGTACAGTTTGCGAATCCCGCGAACCCGCGCCGCATAGGCTTCCCAGTCCTGCGGAAACTTCTCCCTGTATTCCAGCCAGCCGGCGAGATCGGCTGAAACGCCCCTGTCGGGCGACGGCATCCGTACGTCGGCCTGAATATCTCGTTCAAGGTCCTGAATGAGCCGAACCAGCCCGGCATATCTGCGCCCTTGCTCGGTATCGGGCGGAAACAGAGGCGCTTTCGATTTCACCCAGATCGGCGCCAGAAAACCCTCGCCATTGGCGAGCTCGATTTCCGACTTGTCGAGCGCCGCAACGAAGCTGCCGCCACGCTGCAAGGTGATCTCGTCGTGCAGCTCCTTGATGCGCAGGACTAGTTCGGCGTGGGACAGCCAGCTTTGCAACGAGAATGGCTGCTCCGCTTCGGAACGTGCCAACGCCTCGCGCAGCCATTCCGCTGTTTCAGCGAGTTGCTCGAACGCAGTCACCAGCTCCTTGCGCGGCGGCTTGAGCCGCGCTTCCTGCTGCCGCGCCGCGTCGGTCAGACGCGCCGCCCACGCCCTCGATTGGGCAAGCGCCTCCTGCACGAGCAGTTCGAGCGTTCTCCAATCGATCGGCTGAAGCTCCCACGATGCGATGGCGAAAACTGCATCGGCAGAAGGATTGCGCCGCAGCCGGTTTGGAGCGCAGCTTTCGCCGTCGATGGGATGCACGAAGTCGAGCGGCCATCTGGGCGGCGGTGCCAGCAGCCCGTCATACTTGTCATCGACCCAATACAGACCCGTGGCGCTCTTCTGCCAGGCGCGTTCGTTGCCGCGTTGCGGTCCGAGCGTCGGTTGATGGATCACCTTCACGTCGATACGGCCGACGGACACGGCTGCGAAAAATGCCAGCCACCCCGCCCTCGGACCGACGCCGCCCCACAGGCTGGGCGGCAAGGATGCGCAATTGATCTGGCAAAGAAACTGATACGGCTGGCCGTCCCTGCCGGGCCATTGGAAGGGATCGGGAAGCTTTGGATTGCCGCCGATCCAACCGATCTCGGCTGCCGCCGGACGAGCCGGAATCGCAGCGCGCAGCCATACTGCATTCCGGTCATGCGCGGCCGGGTCCTCATCCGAGGCCTTGGCAAGCATCTCCAGATTGTACGTTAGGAACTTGGCAATAAAGTCCTTCATCGCGCGCCGCTCCTCAACCTGGGCCAGAATATCGGCGTCGATTCAGGATTGCGCCATCCAAATTCCGTATCTTGGAAAGCGAGTTCTTAATTCCCGCGGACGGGCGCGCTTGATCAGGTAAAGGCCAGGACTGTGCTACGCGCCATTTCGCCGCACGTTGGGCGGCGCGGCGCGACCGCAGCGGCGCCGCTCACATCGACGATCGCACGAACGTCCGTCCAAAGTCGCCGAACGCGCCATCGACCGCTGACCTCTCGAGCCGATCGTCGCTCCAGCCGAGCCATTCCGCAAACACCTCGCTTGTGTGTTCGCCGAGCATCGGCGGCGGCGTGGACGGCGCCGGCGGTTCGTCGCCGAACCGCGTCGGCCTCGCGATGAACTTCACATCTCCCGCGGCCGGATGGCTGATGGTCTGGACCATTCCCCGCTGCGTGAGTTGAGGCGTTTCGCAGACCTCGCCGACCGACTTGATCGCGCCGCACGGAATGCCCGCCGCGCCGAGCGCCTGCAGCCAGTCGGCGCGACTTCGCCGGGCAAAAATCGGCGAAAGGATCGCGACGAGCTCGTTGCGGCTCGCCGCTCGCTTCGGAGCGGTTGCGAAGCGGATGTCCTCGCGCAGCTCCGGACGGCCGACGACGCCGCAAAACGCCGCCCAGAACTTGTCGTTCGCGACTCCGACATTGATCCAGCCGTCACTCGCCTCGAACGGTTCACACGGGCTGATGGTCGGATGGACATTGCCGCGGCGCTTCGGGCTTTGTCCCGAGGCGAAGTACATGCCGGCGTTGAACGTCAGCAGCGATGCCATGGCGTCGAGCATGGAGACGTCGACCCGGCCGCCCTCGCCGATGCGGCTCTTGCGCATCAGCGCGGCCAACACCGAATGCGACGCATAAAGGCCCGTGACGAGGTCCGCGATCGACGTGCCGACCTTGGTCGGCGGTCCGTCCGGATCGCCGGTGATGTCCATCACGCCGGATTCGCCCTGTAGGATCAGATCGTAGCCGGGGCGCGCGGCGTCGGCGCCGGTGCGACCGAATCCCGAGATGCTGCACAGGATGATGTCGGCCTTGCGGCCGCGCAACGCGTCGAAGCCGAGCCCCCATTTGTCCAGGGTACCGGGGCGAAAGTTCTCGATGACGACGTCTGCGACGGATGCAAGATCGAGCACCGTGTCGCGCCCGGCCGGCGACTTCAGATCGATGGCGCAACTTCGCTTGTTGCGGTTCACCGACAGGAAGTACGCACTCTCGCCGCCGATGAAGGGGGGTCCGTAACGGCGGCTTTCGTCGCCTTGACGCGGATCCTCGATCTTGACGATGTCGGCACCGAGATCGCCGAGCTGCATCGTGGCAAACGGGCCGGAGACCACCCGGCAGAGGTCGAGGACCCTGATGCCCGACAGCGGCTCGCGATCAGACGATCGCATCGGCGAGGTCCTTCATCGACGGCACCAGGATATCAGGCTGATGCGGCGTGATGCCAAACGGGCGGCTGCGCCGATCGATGAAGGCCGTCCGCATGCCGGCGGACTTGGCGCCGATGCAGTCGAAGGCATGATTGGCCACGAACAGCACCTGCGCCGGCTTCACGCCCATGATCTCGGCCGCTTTGGTGTAGGTCGCGACATGCGGCTTGAACGAATTGGCCTCCGCCACCGAGATCACGCGATCGAACGGGACCTTGTGGTATTGCTTCGCGGTCTCGAGCATGTCCGGATCGCCGTTCGAGAGCACGATGAGCTTGTACTTGCGTTGCAGCCGCGCGAGCGCGTCCGGCACCTCCGGAAACGGCACCAGCTTCTCGATCTCGCCCACGAGGTAACGCACATCGTCCATCGTGTAGTCGATCTTCGCGCGATCCATGACGTGGGCAACCGCGCGGTGCCCGATCTCGCGATAAGGCGTGTGCTCGCGATGCAGCAACGCATCGATCATCGAGTTCTCGAAATGCGTGCGACGCCACCACGTGACGAAGGAATCCGGATCGCCCCTCCAGCCCTTCTTCTCGAGGAACGGCGTCGCGATCCTGGTCAGGCCGCCCTGCATGTCGACGACCGTGCCGTACTGGTCGAACATGCAGATCTTCACGTCGCGCTTGATCGTCTCAAAGCTCATTGATGCCCTCCTTGGTCCTGATCGATTGATACGCCCTGCGCCATCATGGATGAAATGGATTTGTTATCTTTCGTCATTCACGATATGAATGATGGATGAACCTTCGATCCATCGACCTCAATCTGCTCGTCGCGCTGGACGCATTGCTGACCGAGCGTCACGTCACCAAGGCGGCGGATCGCGTCGGCCTCAGTCAACCGGCGATGAGCAATGCGCTCAACCGGTTGCGCGCGATGTTCAAGGACGAACTCCTGGTGCGGACCACGACCGGGATGAAGCCGACGCCCCGCGCCACCGAACTGGCGGAGCCGCTGCGCCAGGTCCTGCGCCAGGTCGAGCGCGTGATGGCGAGCGACGCCGGCTTCGATCCAGACCGGACCGAACGCACCTTCACGATCAGGATGTCGGACATTCTCGCGTGCCTGCTGCTGCCGCGACTCGCCGCAGCGCGGCCGCCGGAGGGGCGGATCTCCTACAACACGATCCATCTGCCGCCCGCCCTGACGATCGATGCGCTCGAGCGGGACGAGATCGACGTCGCGGTGAGCATGGGGCTCGAGCATTCCGCATCGATCCGTTCGGAAACGCTGCTGCGCGACCGCATGGTCTGCCTGATGCGACGCGGACACCAGATCAAGCGCGCACGGCTGACCTTCGACCACTTCATCGCGCAGGAGCACATGAAGGTCTCGATGAGCCCGACCGACCTTCGCTTCGTCGACGACGTGCTCGCCGAACGCGGCCATCGAAGACGCATCGCCCTGAACGTGCCGCACTGGCTGGTCGTGCCCCATGTCTTGAAGAAGACCGATCTGCTCGCGGTGATGCCGAGGCACCTCGCGACCGTGCTGATGGACGATGATCTGAGGATGGAGGAACTGCCGTTCGAATCCGCGCCGTTTGACTGGATGTTGTACTGGCACCGCAGATACGATCAGAGCAACGCGAACGGCTGGCTCCGCGACCGGATCAGGGCGGCCTGCTTCGACCTGAACTAGGCGCCGAGGTCCGCCGGCCTCCGCGCCATGGGCGATTGACGTGCTGCCTCGGCGTCCGTGACGGCCGATGCGTCCTCTAAAGAGCGCCCCTTGGTCTCGAAACCGAACACGAGGAAGACCACGGCCTGGAAGACGAGGATGCCGGCCAGGGTCGTCAGCACGCCGGTCAGCCCCTGCCAGGCGAAGATCGCAACCACGACGTATTGAACCAGCGCGGTCGCGATGCGTCCGGATGTGGCGCAGATCGCCGTGCCGCGAAGCCGATACCGCGTCGGAAACAGTTCGGGGACGTGCATCGCGAACCCGGTCGCCAGCATCACGTAGATCGCCGTGATCAGCAGGAAGCCCACACCCGCGAGCGCAACACCATCCGGCATGTATGGATAGGCGATACCGAGCGCCGCCGCCGCAATCGACGAACAGACGATCGACAGCCTGCGTCCGAGCCGGTCCGCCAGCACGAGCCCGATCAGCGATCCGACCGGGCCGCCCAGCGCCATCACCGTGGTGTAGCCCAGCGAGGAAACCACGCTGTGGCCGCCCTTGACCATGAAGGTCGGCAGCCAGCCGATGAACCCGTAGAGGCTAAAGCCGACGACGATGTGCAACAGGCTGCCGAGCAGCGTGCGCGCGAGATACGGCGGCTGGAACAGACGCCAGACCGCGCCGGGAGACTCCTGCACCGGCGCGCGGGCAGCGACGGCAGGCAGTGTCGCCTTGCGCGCGGCCTCGACTTCGATCGCCGACAGGATCTTCTCGGCTTCATCGGCGCGTCCGTTGGCGGCGAGCCAGCGCGGCGATTCCGGCATCGACTTGCGCAGAATCCAGACGACCATCGCAAGGCAACCGACAAGGCCGAACATGTAGCGCCATCCAAGCGTCGGGATCACCCACAGGCCGACCATCGACGAGACGAACAGCGAGAAATTGGTGATCACCGCCAGCAGCCCGATCCAGCGCCCACGCGAGGAAGCCGGCACGAATTCCGTCAACGTCGCGTAGCCGACCACGATCTCTGCGCCGAGGCCAATGCCGATGATGAAACGCAGGCCGATCAGGACGATCATGTTCGGCGCGAAGGCCGCGGCGATCGAGGCGAGGCCAAAGATCGCGAGGTTCATCTGATAGGAGAAGCGGCGGCCGAACCGATCGCCGAGGATGCCGGAGCACCACGCGCCGATCGTCATCCCGACGAAGGTCGCGGAGACGAATGCGGCGTTGAGCTCGAGCGTCGACCAGCCTTCCTTGAGCACGGCGCCCAGCACGCCGCCGGCCAGATAGATATCGAACGCGTCGAGGAACATGCCGGCGCCGATCAGGGCCATGATGCGCCAGTGGAATCCGCAGATCGGTAGCCTGTCGAGGCGCGCGCCCGCGTTGATGTCGATGTCGGCGGATCGCGCCATGCCAAACCTCCCTGCCCGGCCTTTGGCAGCCGGATGCTCCGGGCACCGATTGATGACGCGCAGGGGGTCGTCGTCCAATTCAAATCGAAAATTCGACTATTTGGCGCAGTGATGAAGCTGACGCGACCGCACCGTCGCGTTCCATCCTGACACCGAGCTGACTTGCATTCGCCGTCGTTAACGATCGCGCCGTCGCGCGATCTCGAAATCACGGTGTCAGCACAAACATTCACAACGGGTTCATGTCGCCGCCACTATTCGACTCCAACGCTGGGGGACGAAGATTGGAGTATGTGCCATGCGCCGCATCGCCGGACTGCCTTTCGCCCTGGCTCTCAGCCTCTGCTGTCTTTCACCGCCACACGCTGCGCGCGCGCAGCTTGCCATCGGCATCACCGTCAATGCGGCGCCGCCGCCATTGCCGGTTTATGTCCAGCCGCCGATCCCCGCGCCGGGCTACATCTGGACTCCGGGCTATTGGGCATGGAACGACGACACCGGTTACTACTGGGTGCCCGGCACATGGGTGCTTCCGCCTGCGCCCGAATTGCTGTGGACCCCCGGCTATTGGGGCTGGAGCGACGGCGCCTACGCCTTCCACGCCGGATATTGGGGCGCAACCGTCGGCTTCTACGGCGGCATCTCTTATGGCTTCGGCTACACCGGCGTCGGCTATGAGGGCGGCTACTGGCGCGGCGGCAGCTTCTTCTACAACAGCTCCGTCAACAACATCTCGAACGTCTCGGTCACCAACGTCTACAACAAGACCGTCGTCAACAACACGACCAACGTCAGCTACAACGGCGGCACCGGCGGCACCACGGTGAAGCCGACGCCGCAGCAGCTCGCGGCCCAGAGCGGGCACCACATGGCCGCGACCGGCGAGCAGACGCGACACGCGGAAGCGGCGATGAAGAATCCGGCGCTGACGCTCACCAACAACCATGGTCATCCGGCGGTCGCGGCGACCGCGCACGCAGCACGGTTCAGCGGCGCCGGCGTGGTGGCCGCGCGCCCGGGCAAGCCGATCGCGGCGCCGCCGCCCCGACATGCGCAACCCACGGCCGCACACGCCTTGCCAACGGGACATGCTCTCCCGACGGGGAATGCTCCGCCGCCAGGACATGCCCTGCCGACAGCAAATGCTTCGCCGGCCGGACACGCTCTACCGACGGGGAACGCTTTGCCGCCGGGACACGCCTTGCCGACTGCGCATGCTCTCCCCGGTGCCGGCGCACATCCCGCACCCGCGCCGCACGTCGCTCCGCCGGCGTCAAGACCGCAGCTCGTGCAGCATGCACCGCCGCAGCCACGCGCGGTCGCGCATCCACCGGCGCCGCGCGTCGCGCAAGCGGTTGTGCATCGGCCCGCGCCCCCGCATGCGTCACGACCGGCGCCGCGGCCTCATCCCGCTGCGAGGCCGCATCCGGCGGCACGCCAGCACTCATGATCGGGCTCATCGGCGTGCCTGCAAGGGCACGCCGATGTCGTATGAGACCCCATCGCGGGCACCACGGCCCGCGATGCGATCATCATCCCTGACTTTTGGGCGCGAAGCGCGCCGTCAAGCCAGCGCGTCGGCCGCACAGCTGATCCCGTCGTAGATCTCCTCGAGATCCGCCTCGGTGACGCAATAGGGCGGCATGACGTAGATCGTGTTGCCGAGCGGCCGCAGCAGCAGATTGCGGCGTTCGAAGAAGGCCTGAAGCTTTGGGCCGATGCCGGCGAGATAGCCCGCATCGCTCGCCTTCAGATCAAGTGCGGTGACGGTCCCGGTGCGGCGGACGTTCTCGAAGCGCGCGTCGGCACGGAACGCGGCGAGCAGACGCTCCTGCATCGCAGCCACCGCGGAGACGCGCGCGCCTGCACCGTGTTGCCAGAGCTCGAGGTTTGCTTTTGCAGCAGCGCAGGCGACCGGGTTTGCCGTGTAGGAGCTGGAATGGAAGAAGGTGCGCGAACGATCACTGGAATAATGTGCGTCGTAGATCTCGGCCCGGCAGAGCGTCACCGCGAGCGGCAGCGAACCGCCGGTGAGGCCCTTCGAATAGCAGGCGATATCGGGCCTGACGTCCGCCTGCTCGCAGGCGAACAAGGTGCCGGTGCGGCCCCAGCCGGTCATCACCTCGTCGGCGATGAACAACACGCCAGCGGCTGCGCAGATGCGTTTCATTTCCTTCAGCACCCAGGGCGGATACATCAGCATCCCGCCCGCACCCAGGATCAGCGGTTCGACAATGAACACTGCCGCGGATTCCTTCCTGCACGCGGCTTCGAGCGCGTCGAGCGTCGTCTGTTCATAGCCAGGCGCCGGAAACGGGATCGACGCGACGTCGAACAGCAGCGGCTCGTAAGCCCTGTTGAAGACGCCGCGCGCGCCGACCGACATCGTCCCGACCGTGTCGCCATGGTAGGAATTTTCCATCACGATGATCTGCGTGCGCGTCGCGCCGATATTGTGCCAGTAGCCGAGCGCCATCTTCAGCGCCACCTCGACGCTGGTCGAGCCAGAGTCGGAGAAGAACACGTAATCGAGCCCGTCGGGCGCCAGCTTCAACAGCTGCGCGGCGACCTGCTCGGCCGGATCGTGGGTATGGCCCGCGAAGATGATCTGGTTGAGCTGCTCCGCCTGGTCCTGGATCGCGCGCACGATGTGCGGATGGCAATGGCCGTGGGTCACGACCCACCAAGATGCGATCGCATCGATGATGCGGCGATCATCCGCGGTGTAGAGATAGGCGCCCTCCCCACGCACGATCCTCGTCATCTCGCCGTGCAGCGCGTGCTGGGTGAACGGGTGCCAGATCGGCGACTTCCGAGCGGATGTCATGGATTGAAATCTTCCCGCCGGAACGACGCCTTGAACGCTGCCTGCAGCGTGTCTGCCGCAAGCGGAGCAAGCCAGGGCAACCGGCCTAGCCGGCGCACCTGCCCGATCTCGCAGATCGCGCGCTCGCTCTCGGGATTGCTCTCGCCGATGAATGCGATCCCGTGAATGTCGATCCCGCGCGTGCGCAGCGCCTCGACCGACAACAGCGAGTGATTGATGGTGCCGAGCGCGGTGCGGGCGCACAGCACGACCGGAAGGCGCCATCGCGCGAAGATATCGATATAGAGCGTGTTGCCGTCGAGCGGCACCATCAGCCCGCCGGCGCCCTCGATCACCAGCGGACGGTCCCCGGCATCGGGCACGCCGAGCGCGGCAGCGTCGATGCGCACGCCGTCGAGCGCGGCGGACTGATGCGGCGAAGCCGGCGTTCGAAGCCGGTAACGCTCCTGCACGATGCGATCCGCCGGGAGCCCGCCAAGCCGTGCGACCAGTTGCGCATCGGTTTCCTCCTCGAGGCCGGCCTGAACCGGCTTCCAGTAGCGCGCGCCGAGGAGGCCGGCGAGGCCCGCGGAGAACACCGTCTTCCCGATCCCGGTATCGGTGCCGGCGATCACGATCCGGCTCGTCATCGCGACCAGCCTTTGGTCTCGTCGACCAGCGCGTCGAGCAGCGCGCGCACGTCGTCCTCGTCGACATTAAGGGTCAGCGCAATCCGCAACCGGGCAGAGCCTGCCGGCACGGTCGGCGGCCTGATGCCTCTGATATCGAAGCCGCGCGCCTGCAGCGCAGACGCCAGCTGCATCGCACGCGCATTGTCGCCGACGATATAGGGCACGATCTGCGAGCGCGACGGGCTGCGCCAACCGCGCAGGTCGAGCTCGCGATGCGTGAACGCGACCAGTTTTGCCAGGCGCTGCTGATGCACGGGCTCCTGCTGCAGGATCAGCAGCGCCTCGCGCACGGCGACGGCCACAAGTGGCGACGGTGCAGTGGCGAAGATGAACGGGCGGCAGCGATTGACCATGAAGTCGCGCAGCACGGTCGAAGCGGTGACCAGCGCGCCGGCGGCGCCCAGCGCCTTGCCGCAGGTATGAACGATCACGAGGTTCTCGCGCCCCTCATAGGACGCCGTCAGCCCACGCCCCTGCTCGCCATAGACGCCGGTGCCATGCGCCTCGTCCACCATCAGGAACGCGTCGTGCCGGTCCGCGATGCCGACGAGGTCGTCGAGCGGCGCGACGTCGCCATCCATGCTGTAGACGCTTTCGACCACGATCCAGGCCCGGCCCGTGCCGCCCTCGGCACGCCAGCCGCGAATGGTGTCTTCGACCGACTGGGGATCATTGTGCGCGCTGATCCGGAATTCGGCCCGGCCGGCCCGCGCGCCTTCATGGATGCTGGCGTGCACGAGAGAATCGAGCACCAGGAGATCGCCGCGCTGCGGCAGCGTCGTCAGCACGGCGAAATTGGCGACATAGCCGCCGCCGAAGAACAGCGCCGTCTCGGCTCCAAAGAACGCGGCGGCTTCGGCCTCTAGCCGTTCGTGCTCCTCGCAATTGCCGCGCAGCAGCCGCGACCCACCGGCGCCGATCGGTGTGCCGGCCTCGAGCGCGGCCGAGACCGCATTCTTGATGCGCGGCGCGTTCGCGAGCGCCAGATAGTCGTTCGAGACGAAATCGATGCCCGCGCGCGGCTTGAGACCGCGCAGCCGATCGTCCTTGCTCAGGGCGTGCAAGGCCGCGGCGTAATCAGCGACCTTGGCCGCATGGATTGCGCTCATGCTTCTCTCTCAGATTTGTAGTTGGTCGCGCGGCGAATCCCGCCGCGCGCGTGCCGGAGTTGCGCTCAGGCGAGGGCGGAGTTGATGCCGAGCCGGTCCAGCAAATCGGCGTCGCGATCGCGCTGCGGGTTCCTGGTGGTCAGCAGCACATCGCCGATGAAGATCGAATTCGCGCCGGCGAGGAAGCACATCGCCTGCAGCTCGTCGGTCATGTATTGCCGTCCGGCCGACAGCCGCACCACGCTCTTCGGCATCATGATCCGCGCAGTGGCAACCAGACGCACCAGCGCGATCGGATCGGGCCGTTCCGCGGTGTCGTTGACCGGAACGCCATTGACCTCGTTCCACAGATTGATCGGCACGCTCTCCGGATGGCTGGGGAGATTGGCAAGCAGCATCAGCATGCCGAGCCGGTCATCGACCTGTTCACCCATGCCGATAATGCCGCCGCAGCAGACCTTGATGCCGGCGTCGCGCACATGCGCGAGCGTATCGATGCGATCCTGCAGGGTGCGGGTGGTGATGATCTTGTCGTAGAACTCGGGCGAGGTGTCGACGTTGTGGTTGTAGAAATCGAGCCCGGCGTCAGAGAGACGCTCGGCCTGCTTTGGCGTCAGCATGCCGAGCGTGACGCAGGTTTCCATGCCGAGGCCCTTCACCGCGCTGACCATGTCGCAGACCTGATCGAGATCGCGGTCCTTCGGGCTGCGCCAGGCCGCAGCCATGCAGAAGCGGGTTGCGCCGGCGTCCTTGGCGCGTTGCGCGACCGCGACCACTTCGTCCCGCGGCATCAGGCGAGTGGCCTTCAGGCCGGTGTCGTAATGCGCGCTTTGCGAGCAGTAGCCGCAGTCTTCCGGGCAGCCGCCGGTCTTGATGCTGAGCAGGCTCGCGGTTTCGACATGGTTCGGATTGAAGTTGGCGCGATGCACGCCTTGCGCCTGAAACATCAAATCCGCGAACGGCAAATTGTAGAGTGCTTCAGCCTCGGTACGGTCCCAGGTCTTGCGGGGCGCTGCACTGGTGCCGCTGTCGGTCCGTTCGATTTCCACGACATCAACCATATGGCTTGCTTTCTCGTTTGCTGTGGACCATAGATAATCTGGTATATTATCTATGATCTGTGGACTTAGAACGATGCTAGCCGAGCCAGTACGCGCGCGCACCCGTTTTTACGATAGATAATCTATGACGAGCGAAGGCGAGAACACGACCACCGCGGGGCGCATCGCCGAAGCGATCGGCGAGCGCATCATCAACGGCGAATTGCTGCCGGACGCGCCGCTGCGGCAGGATCATATCGCGCGCGAATTCCATTCGAGCCACGTGCCGGTGCGCGAGGCCTTCAGGCAATTGGAGGCGCAGCATCTCGTTGTTGCGGTGCCGCGACGCGGGGTGCGGGTCGCGCCGCTCGACACCAGGTCGGTGAAGGAAATCGCCGAGATGCGCGCCGCGCTCGAGGTGGTCGCGTTGCGCAATGCCGCCCCCAGGCTCACATCGGCCCATCTGGCACGGATCGAACTCGCCATGATCCAAGGCGACAGTGCCGAGACGGTGCAGGATTTCGAGATGGCCAATCGCGCCTTTCACCATGCGCTGGTGGCGCCGTGCGCGATGCCGCGGCTGCTTGCCAGCCTCGACGGCCTGCAGCTTGCGAATTCGCGACTGGTGTTCGCGATGGCGCGCAACGCCGGCTGGCGGCCGCGGCCGAGCCAGGATCATCGCGTGATCCTGCAGGCGCTGCGCGCACGCAACATCGAACAGGCCTGCAGCCTGCTGGCGCGGCATATTCAGACTATCGAGCGGCTTGCCCTGCCGGCAGCGTGATCACTTTGCTCCGAATCGAGCGGCGGACTCCGGTTCACCTCGCCCCGCGTGCGGGGAGAGGTCGGAACGCATCGGCAGATGCGTTCCGGGTGAGAGGGGGGTCTCCGCGAGAGTATCTGTCTCCGCGTGTGCGGAGGCAGCCCCTCACCCCAAACCCTCTCCCCGTAAGAACGGGGCGAGGGGACGCGCCGCCTTTGCGACCGCCATTCAATCTAATCCCATCACTCTCTAAGCGATCGCGACGATCTCCAGCTCCTGATCGCCCGAGCCTGCGACGTCGCCCAGGGCTTTGCCCATCAGCGACCTCGCTACCGGCGAGACAAAGGAAATCGAGCCTGCCTTTGGGTCGGCTTCGTCCTCGCCGACAATGCGATAGGTCTGCACCCGCCCGTCGGCGCGGCTGAAAGTCACCGTGCTGCCGAAGGCAACAGTTTCGGTGGAAGCAGGGTCAGGCACGACCTGCGCGGTGCGGAGCCGCTCTGTGAGATAGCGCGCGTCGCGCAACGGAACCGCCGACTGCCGCCGCCGTTCGTTGACGTCGTCCAGCTGCTGCGCGGCCTCAAGGGCCTCGCGTGCCGCCTGGAGCTCACGCTCCAGCGCCTTGCGTCCTGCTTCGGTCACCAGGTTGGGATGCGGCGAAATGGGGCGGTCCGGCAACAGCGTTTCGGACGCGGTCTCGGCACTTTCTTCCTTGGTGAAGGCAACGCTCAATCCAGAACTCCATCGATGAGGCCAGCAGCATAGACCCGCCCCACGCGCCTCCCTAATGCGCGAAGGGATTAGGCAGGATCTAATGCGAGGCAGGCTGTTCCGCCTTGGTCCGTCTGCCGAAGCGGTTCTTTACACCCTCGCGCCAGCCCTGGAAGGTGACGAACAGCATCGGCACCAGGAAGATGCCGACCGAGCTTGCGGCGAGCATACCGCCGAACACCGCGGTGCCGACCGCACGGCGGCTGATTTCCGCGGCACCGGTCGCGACCACCAGCGGCACCAGGCCGAGGATGAAGGCAATTGATGTCATCATGACGGCGCGGAAGCGCATTTGCGCGCCCATCGTCGCGGCCTCCGCGATCGGCTTGCCGGCCTCGCGCTGCTCCTTGGCGAACTCGACGATCAGGATGCCGTTCTTGGCGGCGAGCGCGATCAGCACCACGAGGCCGATCTGACCGTAGAGATCGAGGTTGAGGCCCGCGAGCTTGATCGCAAGATAGGAACCGAACACGCCGACCGCGACCGATAGCAGCACGGGAATCGGGATCGTCCAGCTCTCATACAGCGCGACCAGGAACAGATAGGCAAACAGCACCGCGAGGCCGAGAATGATGCCGGTCTGGCCGGAGGCCGCCTGCTCCTGATAGGCCGTGCCGGTCCACTCGTAGGAATAGCCGGAAGGCAGCGTCGACTTGGAGAGCTCGGCCATCGTCGCGATCGCGGTGCCCGAGGACACGCCCGCCGCCGGGCTGCCGTTCACGGTGACCGAACGATAATTGTTGTAGCGCGTGATCACCTGCGGTCCGGTCACGATGCGCAGGCTTGCGATCGAACGGATCGGCACCATCTCGCCGCCGCTGTTGCGCACATAGATCTGCCAGATGTCGGGGATGTCGCGGCGGTTGGCCGCGTCGCCCTGTACATTGACCTGCCAGGTGCGGCCAAACAGGTTGAAATTGTTGACGTAGATGCCGCCGAGCGTGGCCTGCAGCGCGGTGAAGACGTCGGCCATGTTGAGGCCGAGCGCCTGCGCCTTGGCGCGATCGATGTCGAGATAGACCGACGGGTTGGTCGCGGTGAAGGTCGAGAACACGCGGGCCAGATTTGGATTGCGGTTCGCAGCACCGATCAGCCCGCCCATCACGCTGCTGAGCGAAGCCGGATCCTGCCCCTCCAGCGCCTCGAGCTGATATTCGAAACCGCCGGAGGTCGAAAGCCCGATGATCGGCGGCAGGTTGAACGGCAGCACCGAAGCCTGGCGAATCTGCGATCCCCCAACGAAGGTCTGCCCGATCGCAGCCTGCACCGAGTCGGTGACGGCCTTGCGATCGGCGAACGCCTTCATGCGTGCCACCATGAATGCCGAATTCGGCTCGCTGGCACCGTCGAGTAGCGAGAAGCCGATGATCGACAGCACATGGTCGATCGCCGGATTCTTCTTCAAGAGTGCCTCGACCTGCTTGGTGACCTCGCTGGTGCGTGCCACCGACGCGCCGTCGGGCAATTGCACCGCGATGAAGAAGGCGCCCTGATCCTCCTCAGGCAGGAAGCCGGTCGGCGTGATCTTCGACACGCCGAACACCGCGCCGGCAAACACCAGCACCGCAACCAGTGACAGCACCGCCACACGAACCAGCCGTTGCACCACGCCGGCGTAGCGGTCACGTACCCAGTCGATGCTGCCGAGCACCCGTCCCATGATGCCGCGGCGCGGCCCGCCATGACGCAGGAACACGGCGCACAGTGCCGGCGACAAGGTCAGCGCATTCAGCGCCGAGATCACCATCGCGGCGCTGATCGTCACCGCGAACTGGCGGAACAGCGTGCCGGAAATGCCCGGGATGAACGCGATCGGCACGAACACCGAGAGCAGCACCAGCGAGATCGCGATGATCGGCGCCGTGATCTGGGCCATCGCCTTCTTGGTGGCGTCGGCCGGCGACAGCTCCGGCTCCTCCTCCATGACGCGCTCGACGTTCTCGACCACGACGATGGCGTCGTCGACCACGATGCCGATCGCCAGCACCATCGCCAGCAGCGAGACCGTATTGGCGGAATAGCCGAGCGCCAGCAGCACCGCGAAGGCGCCGATCAGGCTGACCGGAACCGCGACCGCGGGGATCACCGTGGCGCGCAGATTGCCGAGGAATAGGAACACCACGATCACGACGAGCACGAAGGCCTCGCCGAGCGTCTTCATCACCTCCTTGATCGTATCGGAGACGAATGTGGTGGAATCGTACTGCACGAGATAGGTCAGCCCCGGCGGAAACCGCTCCGACAGCCGCGCAAGCGTGGCCTGCACCGCCTTGGCCGTGGTCACCGCATTGGCGCCGGGCGCGAGATAGATGCCCATCGGCACGCCGGGATTGCCGTCGATCCGCGACTCCGAATCCATGTTCTGCGCGCCGATCTCGACACGAGCAACGTCCCTGATCCGCAGCACCGAGCCATCCGGATTGGCCCGCAGCACGATGTCGCCGAACTGCTTGGATGTCGTCAGGCGGCCCTGCGTCTGCACATTGAACTGGAACTGCTGGTCATTGCTGATCGGACGCGCGCCGATGCGGCCGACCGGCGCCTGCACACTTTGCGCCCTGATCGCGGCGATCACGTCCGACGGCGCCAGGTTGAGGCTGGTCAGGCGCTGGGTGTCGAACCAGATCCGCATCGAGTAGTTCAGCTTCGCGAACAGCGAGGCCTGTCCGACACCAGGCGTGCGCGAGATCGCGTCCAGCACGTTGATGATGGCGTAGTTGGTGATGAACAGCGGATCCTGATCGCCGCTCTTGCTGTACAGCACGATGAATTGCAGCACCGCCGAGGATTTCTTCTGCACGGTCAGGCCCTGCGCCTGCACCTCGGTCGGCAATTGCGCGAGCGCGCTCTGCACGCGGTTGTTGACGTTGACGGTGTTGATATCGGGATCGGTGCCGAGCGCGAACGAGACCGTCAGCGTGTAGCTGCCGTCATTGCCGCTGGTCGACTTCATGTAGAGCATCTTGTCGACACCCACGACCTGCGCTTCCAGCGGCTGGGCGACGCTCGATTCGACCACTTCGGCCGATGCGCCGGGGAATACGGCGGAGACCGTGACCTGCGGCGGCACGATGTCCGGAAACTGCGCGACCGGAATCTGCATCAGCGCCAGCGCGCCCGCGATCGTGATCACGAACGCGATGACGATCGCAAGCCGCGGACGATCGACGAAGACGGCAGAAATCATGGGTTATTGCCCGTCGATTTCGGCGCGCTGCTCGCGCCGCCATCCGCCGAAACCTTCATGCTCGACTGGATCAGCGCGCTGACGGGCCCCGGCGCCACCACCTCGCCCGGCTTGACCTTCTGCAACCCCTCGACGACGACCTTGTCGCCGAGCGAGATGCCACCCGTCACCGCCGCAATCGTTGCGGTCGATTGCCCAAGCTGGATCCGCCTTTGCTCGGCCTTGTTGTCCGCGCCGACGACATAGACATATTCGCCTTGCTGGTCCGACAGCACCGCCGAACGCGGGATCGCGAGCACCTCGACCGGCTGCACGCCTTCGAGGAGAACGGTCACGAACTCATTGTCGGTGAGTTCGCGGAGCGAGCCGCCGGCCGCGACGGAGGTATATGTCGGCGGATTGGGGATGGTGCCGCGCAGGGAGATGGTATCGGTGTTCTGCGCGATCGTGTTGTTGACGAAATTCAGCTCGCCGGTCTTGTCGAAGAGCCGGCCGTCCGGCAACCGCAGGCGGATGACGACGGCCTTGAAGCCGCCGCGCGTCGCATAACGGTCGCGCAGATCGAGCGCCTCGCGCACCGGCACGGGAAAGGTGACATACATCGGGTCCTGGCTGACGATGGTCGTCAGGGTTCCCGAGCTCGGCGTCACGACGTTGCCCGCGGTGACCGCGGTGCGTCCGATCCTGCCGTCGATCGGCGAGTGGATCATGGTGTAGTCGAGATTGATCTGGGACAGGTCGACCTGCGCCTGCGCGGCCTGCACCTGTGCCTCGAGGCTCTGCTGGTTGGCGACCGCCGCATCAACATTGGATTGCTGGCCGGCCGGGCCGCCCATCAGGGCCTTGGCGCGATCGGTGGTCAGCTTGGCGTTGACCAGCGTCGCCTGCAATTGGGCGACCTGTGCCTTCTTCGATGCGAGATCGGCCTCGAACGGTCCGCGCTCGAGTTGATACAAGAGATCACCGGCCTTGACCTCGGAGCCCTCGACAAAGTTCCGCTTGTCCAGGAACGCGGTCACACGCGCCACCACGTTGACGCGGTTGGGGGCTTCGATGCGTCCGAGAAATTCATTGGTTTCGGTGATCGGCCGCTTCACCGCCTCGAACACGCCCACGGCAGGAGGCCCGGGCGGCCCAGCCTGGGCATGGGCCGCCGATACTCCCGCCGCCATTAGTCCCGCCGATACGAGAAACCCTGCCAAGCCACCGAGCATGCGTTCCGTACCACTCATGCAGTCCAACCCTTCGGCTACCAACAGACGCTACGAGACGGATATGACGTCGAGTTCCCTCAGACCCGAAGGTCAGGATGGGCAGGTGCGTTGCAGCAGATCATAACGCGGCCAATCCGACAATGCTGTAAGCTGATCGCGATCGTTGCGCCGATCCCGACGACAGCCAGCTTTGTGAAGCGCTGCGACGCCACCATGACACAGCCATTGCGGCCGCGCGGACCGGCTCAGTGCATGCCGCCGGCGCCGAAAGCTCCCGTCAATGTGATCCCACACGAGCGCACTCTCGGTACTCTCGAGGTCAGGCTGCGCTCACAACGCGATGGCGTTCTTCAAGCGAGAGGTGTCTTGATAGGCTGGCGACGCCAGACGTTCGGATAGCCACGGCCGCGCGCGCTTGCCGCTGACCTCGTGCACACCGTCGAAGATGTCCATGTCGATCAAATGCGAATGGCCTGACGATGCGTAGATCGACTGCATTTGTGAAAACTTTTCATCCCGCCCAAGTTCCAGCGCGTTTGCACCGTCACGGCTCCCGATCTCGACGAACAGCGGACACGGGCAGAGCAAGTACGCCAGCTCCGCGCCGGCGTACTTGGCGCGGCCGGCGCTGAAATGAATGTAAGCCGCAAGTTCGACGCCGAGATTCCTGGTGATCACGGATGACATCAGGAACCTCTTCTCGTCGCGCATATATCCGGACACGACAGTCGGCCGCATCTGCCCCGTCGCGGCTTCCAGATGCAGCGCGAGAAAGGCGCCCCAGGACACCCCGTAGACGCCGGCATTCAAACCCGACACGCCGGTGAGCTTCCTGCAAACGATTTCGCCGGCGTCGAGCGATGCGCATGACACGTTGTGGGCGGAGATGCCGTGAGATGCCAGCATCGCGGCGATGTTGTTCTGGCTCTCCTGATTTCCGATCTGGACGATGTAAGGACACCAGACGACGTAACCGTCCCGACATAGCCGTTTGCCGAGCGCGTTCATGTAGTCCTTGTCGGCATCGTCGAAGCAGCGCTCCGGCGTGCTCGCCATGCCGTGGCCGAGCAGGATCAACCCCTTGAATTCTCCATCGGGAATTCCAAGACATCCGCGCACCGGCACGCCGCATTCCAGATCGAACTCGACCTTCACGACCGAGAAGCCATCCGCCGGCGCGCGCCAGAGAACCCGGATCTCGTCACGCGACGGCCGATAAAGCCGCCGCGCGCGGAAGAGAGATCGCATCTCTCCGCGAATCTCCGAACCGGTTGCCACCGCGCGCAGCCTGCCGCTTGCCGCGATATCGAACAACGACCGGCAGAACTGATCGTAGCCAAGGGTCGGCAAGTCGACATTCGCGCATGATCCCTGGCAATGGCCCAGCACCAGCCTGTCGCTGCCGGCCCGCGACGAGGGGCCGACCAGCGTCATCAACAATCCGGAAAGCGCCCTGCGACTGATCATCGACTCTCCCCGAGCCGACGATGGCTCGTATGAATGTCAGAGGTGGCCGCTCAAAGCGCGATCAGACCCGGTTTGAATCGTCATCGCGCCTTAGGCCGCCCGTTAGGCATGATCCTTTTCGAAAAACCGCTTCGCACTTTTCCGGATCATGCCCTAGCTGGCGCCACGGATTGCGCGGATACAAATTAAAGGATGTTCATGCTCGAACGATCGCGTGCAACGTTGCAAATGTGTGACGCCGGCGGGCTTGGCGCAGCGCCAGTCATGCCAATCCGGTTTCGGGATGCTTCGGAATGTTTCCATCTGTCACGTAGCTTCGATTTTGCCGCGCGCGGCGATGATCGTCAGGCCCTGATTATCGAGTCTTCATCAAGTCTCTATCAAGTCATGGGGCCGCCCCGCCGACCTGGCATCGAGCTTCGCCTTCGTCGTCCGTGCGCCGGCGGCCGCGCGCCGGATCGCAGCCGAGCGAGCGAGACCCCGGCCGCCGCGCGAAAATCGCGAAGAAGAGGCGGCGAAAACGTCGGAATTCCCCCTGATGCGCGTGAACGCGCACCGGAATAACCCGGACTCGTGGCTCGGGCTGAATTGCTTTACGCAATATTTCCGAGGTCGCCGGGTTTATCTATTGGGCAACAACGGTTTTTGGGATGACCGATGGCGAACGACCTGCACGAGCATCTGATTGAACTGGCCTATGAGGCCGCGGTCGTCCCCGAATTGTGGCCGAGTGTCCTGCATCAGGTCGGTGCAATCGCGCGTGCGCGCGGTATCGTGCTGCTGACGGCGGCCCCACACGACGTCCGCTGGGTCGCGTCGCCCGACATGCACGACGACACGGTGGCCTATGTCGAGGGCGGCTGGCACGAGCGCAACGGGCGATTGCCGCGCCTGCTCGCGGCCAACCATGCCGGCTTCCTGCGCGACATCGACGTGTTCGATACGCCCGAGGAGGTGCAGCAGGACTTCCAGATCCGCGAATTCTTCCGCCCGCGCGGGCTCGGATGGGGCGCCGGTACTGCGATCCCGGTGCCGAGCGGCGACGTGCTGATCTACAGCGTCGAGCGTGAATACCAGCACGGACCGATCGAGCGGGAAGCAATCGAGCAGCTCGACGCGCTGCGGCCGCATCTGGCGCGTGCCGCGCTGCTGTCGGCACGGCTTGGGATGGAGCGCGCCAGGGCGGCGACCGAATCGCTGGCGATGCTCGGCCTGCCCGCGGCAGTGCTGCGGCGCGGCGGCCGCCTGATGGCAGCCAACACGCTGTTCGACCGCCTGGTGCCCGACGTGATGCAGGATCGCGGCGAGCGCCTGACGCTGGCGGCGACCACTGCCGATGCGCTGTTCGCACAGGCGCTAGCCGCGCTTGATCAGGGACTGATCAGCGTGGAGGTGCGCTCGGTGCCGATCGCGGCGCAGGAGGATCGGCCGCCGCTGATCGTGCATCTGGTCCCGATCCATGGCGCGGCGCGTGACCTGTTCGACCGCGCGGCGGCGATCGTGATCGTGACGCCGGTGGTGCCGGCCGAGGTGCCGACCGCGGAAGTGCTGCAGGGCCTGTTCGACCTGACGCCGGCGGAGGCGCGCGTTGCGCGCGGCATTGGCGAGGGACGCACCGTCGAGGCAATCGCCGGCGCATTCGGCATCTCCCGCGAAACGGTGCGCAACCAGCTCAAGGCGGTGCTGGCCAAGACCGGACTAGGCCGGCAGGTGGAGCTGGCCAGACTGCTCGCCGGCGCGAAGGTGCCGCCGGGGTCGTCAGGAGACTAGCGCACGCCGCGCAAGCCTCGGTGCAGGGGTCGATGCGATCCTCCGGGAATTCGCAAAACGATCGCATGTTCAAACGGTGCCGGTTACGCTAGGGGTAGCGTCCCTCCCTCCGTGCGCCCGCCCGGCGCATGTCCAGTCAATGAGTGCAACTGAATGGCCGAAGCCGACCTCGACGCCGTCATCCGGCAAACCGCAAAAGCGCAGACCAAGGCCGTGATGGCGGCTGCCAAGAAACGCCAGGCCGCCTGGGTCTCTCGCGCCGCCAAGGCCAAGGACAAGGAGACCAAGGCGCGCTTCCGCTTCCTGGCCAAGAGCACGATTCTGAACGCAACCGCAACCGCCAAGCGGTTGCAGAATTCGGCCGAGAACGCCGCCGACGCCTATGCGCGCGCCATGAAGAAGGCGATGGAAGAGCCGCCGCCGGCCAAGAAGCCCGCGAAGAAGAAAACCGACGGCTAGTCGATGCCGCGTTACGTCGCCCTGCTGCGCGCGGTCAATGTCGGCGGCACCGGCAAGCTACCAATGACCGAGTTGAAGGCAATGTGCGTCGACGAGGGATTTGCCGACGCGCAGACCTATATCGCCAGCGGCAATGTCGTGTTCTCCTCGAAGCTCGGCGCGGCCAAGGTCAAGGCCACGCTGGAGCGGCGGCTGCAGGCCTATGCCGGCAAGCCGGTCGGCGTCGCCGTCCGCAGCGCGGACGAGATCGCCGCGGTGCTGAAGGCCAATCCGTTTCCGAAAGCGCCGCCGAACTATACTGTCGCGATCTTCCTCGACGAGCCGCCGCCCAAGGACGCCTTGAAGGACATCAAGGGCCAGCAGGACGAAGAGGTGCGGCTCGGCAAGCGCGAGATCTATGTCGCCTATGGCAGCGGCATGGGCCGCTCGAAGCTGAAGATCCCCGCCGCCGCCAAGGGCACCGCGCGCAACATCAACACTATCGCGAAGCTCGCCGAGCTGGCGGCGGGGGACAACGAGGGTTAGTTCGCCCATTGAAATCCGTCATCCTGAGGAGCGCGCACTTGCGCGCGTCTCGAAGGATGCACGGCCCGGCTGGTGGCCGATTCATCCTTCGAGGCTCGCTCCGCTCGCGCCTCAGGATGACGGTCAAGCAGTCTGACAGCTAACTCTCCCGCACCGCGAATCCTTCGGCGCTGAGCCTTGCCAGCACCTCCTCCAGATGGGCGCGGTCGCGGGTTTCGATCACGAGCTCGAGCAGCGTCGCCTTCGCCGGAAGATCGGAGAAGGTGCGCTGATGCGAGACCTCGATGATGTTGGCGCCGGCATCGGCAAGCAGGATCGACACCGCCGCGAGCTGTCCGGGCCGGTCGACGATGTCGAGCGCCAGTTGCGTCAGTCGTCCCTCGCGCGCGAGCTCGCGGGTCAGGACCGAGGCAATCAGCCTGGTGTCGATATTGCCGCCGGTCAGCACCAGGCCGACTGAGCTGCCCGCAAAGCGCTCGGGAGCTGCGAGCACCGCCGCGAGACCGGCGGCGCCGGCGCCTTCGACCACCGTCTTTTCGATCGAGATCAGGGTCGCGACCGCGCGCTCGATCTGGTCCTCGCTGACCAGGATGATGTCGTCAACGAGCTCGCGCACGATTTTCGTGGTGATCTGCCCGGGCGCCTTGACCGCAATGCCCTCGGCGAGGGTGTCGCCGCGCATCGGCAGCTGCTCGCCTTTGACCGCATTGTACATTGACGGATAGAGCTGGGCCTGCACGCCGACGACCTGGATCGACGGCTTCAGCGCCTTTGCGGCCGTGGCGATGCCCGAGATCAGCCCGCCGCCGCCGATCGGCACCACCAGGATATCGAGGTCCGGCACCGCCGCGAGCATTTCAAGTCCGATCGTGCCTTGTCCTGCAATGATCAGCGGATCGTCATAGGGGTGGATCAGGATCAGGCCCTTCTGCGCGGCATGCGAGCCGACGAACGCGAAGCATTCTTCCAGCGTCTGCCCGGTGATGATGACCTCGGCGCCGTGCCGCCTGGTGTTCTCGATCTTCACCATTGGCGTGCCGATCGGCATCACGATGGTGGCGGGGATGCCGAGCCGCTTGGCGTGATAGGCCACGCCCTGGGCGTGATTGCCGGCCGACATCGCGATCACGCCGCGCTTCCGTTCCGCGGGCGAAAGCGCCTGCAGACGATTCAGCGCGCCGCGCTCCTTGAAGGTCGCTGTGAATTGCAGGTTCTCGAATTTGAGGAACAGGCGGCAGCCGCAGATCTCGCCCAGCGTGCGGCTCTCGTTGCAGGCCGTGACCATGACCGCATCCCGGATCACATCCGCGGCACGGCGTATGTCGGCAAGGGTGATGGCGGCGGTGTCGGAAGGCTGCGGCATCGGGTTTCGCTTTGGTCCGTTTCGTCGGACGGAACCTAGCGGGTTTCGGCGCCGAACACGACCGCGTTAGCGTGCGGCTAACACCCGTTCCTCCGCCCTCGCCGGCCCGGCCGGCTGAACTTCATCGCATTTCGGGCATACCAGCGCGGTGCGGAAATGCTTGTCGAGCACAATGGTTCGCGTCCTGCCGCACTGGCAGCGCATCGGCTTATCCATGGAAAACCGGCCCGGGTTCGAGATGCAAGGAGAGCGTGCGCCTGGCTACCCCAGTCCGGTTAACCCAATATGACTTGCCGCCGGATAATTTGTCGCGGCTAAAAGAGACCGGCGCTGAGATCGAGGCCGTAGCCTGCCCTGAGCGCCGCGACGAGCAGGACCGCCAAGGCGAACAGCAGGAGATGCCGGACGATGCTGCTCCGAAGCGAATTGGCCGGAAACGCGCGTGCGATCGATTGAGCCAAAGCAGTCATTTGCGACCTCCAGAGCCACGTCCCGAAGGTAGGTCGCGTGCAGCGCAGTGAGGTTCAATGCGGCTCGCGGATCGGCCGGCGGCGCGCCAATGTGCTCTGTTCGGGATCACTCGGTGCCCGCACCCGATTCTTGAAGCGGTGACCGACCACGATCAGCCTGCCCTCGGCGCGGATTACGGTATCGGCCGATGGCGCGGACGGCAGATTGTCTTGCGTGACCGCTTCCAGTGCACGCAGGAACTCGCGACCGGCCGATGTGATCTCCCAGCCTTCGACGTCACGGAGCACATAGCCATGGCTAAAGATGTCGAGTTCGGGGACCCGCGACGCCAGACGTTTGATCCGCGCATGCCAATCGTCGCCGCTCGATGAGAGCACGGCGAGATCGTGCTTAAGTGAATTGATTGTGGCTTTGCCGCGGACGTGACTGGCCAATATTTTTAAGATCGCAACCTGTATGCTCAACTCGACGCCTCGACCGCCACGGTTCTTTTTGTTCTGCGCAGCCGACCTGGAAATTATCGCGCTGATGACTGAGGCGTCCAGTCATCAGCGTCAGATATCCAGAACCCGACAAGACGGTATCGACTTACGCCGCGCGTGATGGGCCGACGCGGCGCTCGGGCCGGTGCGACAACATCGATTCCTCCTCCATATCCTGCGGCGCGCCCCAAAATTCCTGCACGGTGGGCCCGTTCTTTAACCTCTTGTCGCGCAGGAAGCCGAGGATTTCGTGCGGCCAGACCCGGCGGCCCATCTGCGTGTACCAGCGCATCGCGTGACGAAGTCCGGCGTCGCGGTGGAGCAGCACGCGGAGCAGCGCCTTCGGGCGGCACTGCAGCACCATCTCGGTGAACTTGAACCAGAGCAGCACGCGCCATGGCGGCATGTGCCGGGTCGCCAGCACCTGATGCTTGTAGTCCCAGAGCCTGCGATCGGTCTGGATGACGCGCCGCTCCGCCGCGAGACGGAAATACGGCGTCCAGCGATGCGGCGTGACGTAGAGCATCTGGATCTGGTCGGGATCATAGGACAACAGCTGCCTGAGACCACGCCAATGATCGCGATCGGTCTCCTCCTCGAAGCCGACCACCCACGTCGCCATCGACAGGATGCCGTGCTGGCGCATCAAACGGATGGCTTCGCGATCGATCGTGGTGGTCGCGCCCTTGCGGATCAGCTCCAGCGTCTTCTCGTCGGTGTTCTCCATGCCGAGCAGGAAGCGCTGCCACCCCGCTTTCTTGTAGAGATGCAGGATATCGGCGTCGCGCACGATGTCGTCGGCGCGGGTCGAGCCGACCAGGATCAGATCGACATCCTCCGCGATCAGGGCCTCGAGAAAGGCCCGCCACGCCTTCTTCGAGACGGTCGGATTCTCGTCGGCGAAATTGATCACCTTGACGCCGTGCTCGCGATGGAGCCGCGCCAGCTCCTTCGCAAGGCGCACGGGATCGCGGTGCCGCCACCGCGTCCAGAAGCCGCGCTGGCCGCAGTAATTGCACAGATGCGGACAGCCGCGCGAGAACTGCACGACGACGGCGCACAGGCCGCCCCAATAGCTGTAGCGCGCGTGATCGATCAATTCCCAGCCGACGCGATAGGCATCGAGATCACGGATGACAGGCGCAGGCGGCATCACGCGCGGCCCGTAATCGTCGCGAAATGCGATGCCGTTGATGATGCGGAGATCCTCGCCGGCCTCCAGCGCCCGCATCAGACGCCGCGCCGTCTCTTCGCCCTCGCCGCGCACGATCGCGGTGACGTAGCGCTCCTCGCGCAGGATGTCGCGCCAGTGATAGGTCGGAAACACGCCGCCATAGACGATCCGCACACCGGGCACGGCCTTGACGATCGCCTGCGCCACCTCGGCGATGACCGGATGGCCCGACGTCGAGCCGGAATGGCCGAACAGCACCGCATCCGGTGCAAATCTCGATGCCTCCGCCACGATGGCTTGGACCGGCATCGGCCCGAACTCGGCATCGATAAGACCGACGTCGTGGCCGTCATCGATCAGGGGGCCGCCGATCGACAACAGGCCAAGTGGCGGCAGATGGTCGTCGGGGATCCGGCTGCCGATCGCCGGGTGCGGCACGTTGATGAGAAGAATGCGCATGGATGATCGCTCCCGCTTTGGTTGGCGTGATCGTTCGTCCCCGCATCTTGTGAGAGAAAGCCCAACCCCCCGGCCGGGCTTTAGGAAGAGAGCAGTTGGCGCGGCTTGACGCGTTAGAGGTTCGGCACCTCCGCCGGCGCGATCGCGGTCAGTCCGCCGAAGCGGCGCTCGCGGCGATGGAAGGAGCCGAGTGCGTCGGCGAGATCGTCGGCATCGAATTCGGGCCACATCCGCTCGGTGAAATGCAGCTCGGCATAAGCGCCCTCCCAGAGCAGGAAGTCCGACAGCCGCTTCTCGCCCGAGGTGCGGATGATCAGGTCGACGTCGCGCAGCCCGGCCTCGCCGGTAATGAGATCGGAGAACGTCTCGCGGCTGAGCTCGCCGGCGCCGGCCGCGCGCGCGGCGGCGTTCAGGATGGCGTCGCGCGCCGAATAATCGATCGCGATGCGCAGATGCAGCGTGGTGCCGCCGGCGGTCTCGGCCTCGGCGCGCGTGATCGCGGCGGCGATTCCGTCGGGCAGCCGGTCGCGGCGGCCGATCACGGTGAGGCGAACGCCGTTGCGCACGAGCGCAGCGATCTCGTTGGCGAGATAGAAGCGCAGCAGGCCCATCAGTGCCGCGACCTCGGCCTTCGGACGGCGCCAATTATCGCTCGAGAAGGCGTAGAGCGTCAGCGTGCCGACGCCCTGGTCCGGCGCGGCCTCGACGATGCGGCGGATCGCCTCGACGCCGGCCTCGTGTCCGCGCAGCCGTGACAGGCCGCGCCGCGTTGCCCAGCGGCCATTGCCATCCATGATGATGCCGACATGGAGCCTGAAGGCGGCTTCCGGCTTGAGCGCGACGTTACTTTGCATCACAAAGTCTCCGGACAAAATGAGATGGTTCAAACCGGCTGGATACCGAGGCGGCCAGCTGCGCGGTCGTCCTTGCCGGCGGCCTTTTCTGCCGTGCCGGCGGCCCTCTCGGCCGTGCCGGCGGCCTTGGCCGCGTCACGCACCAGCTGCTCGAGCACGGCGAGATAGTCGAGGAAGCGGCGACGACCGCTCTTGGTCAGGCGGCAGGTGGTGTGCGGACGATTGCCTTCATAGCCCTTGATGACGTCGACGAGACCGGCCTCCTGCAGCACCTGGAGGTGCCGGCTGAGGTTGCCGTCGGTCAGGCCGCAGAGCTGCTTGAGATCGGCAAAGGCGAGCCCCTTCGGATGCGCCATCAGCGAGGTCAGCAGGCCGAGCCGCGCCTTCTCGTGGATGACGCGGTCGAGGCCGTCATAGGCGAACGGCGCGGTGGTCAGGTCAGTCTTCGGCATCATGGCCTCCGGAAGCGAAATAGAGCAGCGCTGCGAGCAGCAACTGGCCGATCGCGAATGGCAGTCCCATGGTCCAGGGCGACAGCGCGTGGCTCTGGCTTGCGATCAAGAGCACCGTGAAGCCCGACAGGAAATACCAGGCGCCGCCGAGCGCGATCGTGCGCGGCAGCAGGCGGACCGAAGCGAACACGCCAAGGCTGACCAGCACCTGCCACAGGCCGGGCAGCATCCACAACGTCTCGGGCGCGAACTTCCATTGCAGGATCGCGAGCAGCACGCCGGCGATCGCCGCGGGAACGAACTGCTCGATCGCCTGCTGGACCATCGCGTCCGCAAGGCCGGAATGATGCCGCCGCGAGCGCGCCTGCATCTCGATCCAGATCAGCACGGCGGAGACCAACGCGGCCGCCGCCCAGCCTGCGAGGAACGCGATCGGATGAGCGGTGGGATCGGCGAGCCAGAGATATTGCGCAAGCGCCGTGACCAGCGCGATGCCGCTGGTGGCGGCGACGGTTGCCGGACCGTAGCCGCGGAACGCCGTTCCGGCCGCAATCTGGCTGCGGATGGCGAGGATATCGGCCAACGCCTTGTCGAGGTCACGCATGATTCGCCCGAACTTTGTATTGCAAAGTATACGGGATCACCAAGTAAACGCAAGCGGCATCGCGCGGCTTGCCGAGCGTGATGTTTAACAGCTGGTTACTGCGCGGATTGCGGCGAAACCGTGCCGCGTCAGACCTTCACCAGGCTGGCGAAGCCGCCATAGATCATCCGCTTGCCGTCGAACGGCACGTCACCCATGCTCATCGATGCCAGGCGCGGATCGGCCATCACCTTGGCGTTGATCCGGTCGCGCTGGGCGCGCGACTTGTAGGTGATCCAGGCAAACACGACGGTTTCGCCGGCCTTCAGTTTCACGCTCTGCGGAAACGAGGTCAGCTTGCCCGGCTTGACGTCGTCGGCGACCCATTCGCGATAATCCAACGCGCCATACTCGCGCCAGACCTTGCCGGCCTTCTTCGAGAGTTGCGCATAGGCTTTGAGTTTCTTCTTCGGCACGGCGACGATGAATCCATCGACGTAAGGCATTGGGCGGTTTCCTGCTGTTTGGGCTCCCTGTCATTGCGAGCGCCAGCGAAGCAATCCATCTCTCCAAACGCTGAAGATGGATTGCTTCGTCGCTTCCACGCAAAATTGCCCTGCAATTTTGTCGCGAGCCCCTCGCAATGACGATCAGCTGTGACAGCAGGATGCCTGAACCGGCGCCGGTTGGTACTGGTCACGTAGCCGCACCCAATCCATCGGATAGGGCAATCCTTCCTCGTGGCGGCCGAGTGGCGTCAGGTCGAGATAGTGATAGGCGGCATTCATCATGTCGAGGCCGCGCGCGAAGGTCGAGTAAGTGTGGAACACGCTCCCTGTCTCATCGCGGAAGAACACGCTGATGCCGGGCAGTTCGGGACCATAGAGCGGCGTCGTTCCATAATTGTATTTCGCGTTCCCCGCATCGATCTGCGCTTGCGTGAACGACACGCCGTAATCGTAGTTGAAGTCGCTCTCTCCCGAGGAGACCCAGTCGAAGGTCCAGCCCATCCGCGCCTTGAATGCGTCGAGCTTGACGAGCGGCGCCCGCGAGATCGCGATCATCGTGGTGTCGCGCGCGGCGAGATGCGGAACCATGCGCTCGAAACCGTCGGCCCAGAACGAGCAGTTCTTGCACGCCGCGTCCCACTCCGGCGCGAACATCACATGCTGCACCACGAGTTGCGGCCTGCCCATGAAGAGATCGCCGAGCGTCATTTTGCCGCCCGGCCCGTCGAACACATAGTCCTTGTCGACCTTGACCCAGGGCAGTTCGCGGCGCTGCCGGCTGAGCGCTTCGCGGGCCTGGGTCAGTTCCTTCTCACCGGCCATCAGCGCCTTGCGGGCTGCGATCCATTCTTCACGCGAGACGATCATGTGCTGTTGCATGGGATGCTCCTTTGCAGGTCAGGCGTCGACGAAGCTTTCCAGATTGCCGAGGAATGCGGTCCAGCCGCGCTGGTGGTTGTCGCGGGCGGTCTCATCGACGAACTGCGCGTGATGGAAGGTGAGCAACGTACCGCCGGCATCGGGCTTGATCGATATCGTTACCTCGGATTCGCGTTCGGGCGTCGAATGCCAGGCCCAGCTGAACACCAGCTTCTCGTTCGGCACCACCTCACGATAGACGCCGCCGACCTCGTGATATTCGCCGTTGGTGCCGATGAATCCGATGCGATAGCGTCCGCCGACGCGGACATCGAGCTCCGCACGCGTCGTGGCCGGCTTGACCCCACCCGGTCCGAACCACTGCGCTAGATTTTCCGGCTCGGTCCACGCGGCGTAGACTTTTTCCGGCCGCGCGCGGAGGCGCCGCGTGAGGGTGAGGCTTGGGCGCGCGGCGAGGCCGGCGTCGGCGGCGACTGCGGATTGGTTTGCCATGGTTCTTCCTCCACAAAGGCTGCAAGGCGGTCGAGATTGTCGGACCAGAATTGCGCATAGCGATTGAGCCAGTTCATCGCCTGCTCCATCGGCCGTGCGGTGAGCCGGCACGCCACCGTGCGGCCGGTCTTTTCGCGCGCGACGAGACCCGCATCGGTGAGCACGTCGAGATGCTTCATGATCGCCGGCAGCGACATCGCGAATGGCTGCGCCAGCTCGCTCACCGACAGGCTTTCCTGGTCGCCGAGCCGCGCCAGCAGCGCGCGACGGGTGGGATCGGAAAGCGCCGCAAAGGTGCGGTCCAGCGTCTCATCCTGATACTTAACCATTTGGTTTAGTATAGGCGCAAACGGCGTGACGTCAAGTGCGCGGCTTCACGATCACGTCAGCATGGACCCGACGCGAGGGACGAACGTCAGGAACAGTGGCGACAGACTGCCTTGCGGTGATGCCGCAACGCTAGTCGGGATAAACGGTCCGGTGCCGACGCTGATAGCGGCCCAGTAGTGGCGGCGGCGGTTCGCTGAACAGGAAGCGCGGATTCTCGCCGCAATAGAGATAGCGGCCGGACACGCTCGCGAGGCATTGCTGGTAGGTCCGGTAAGCGCATTCGCCGGGATAACCCAGGCTCGGGCCCTGCGCGCACCATGGGTAGTCATAAGGATCGGCGGAAGCGGGCGTGATACTCGCCGCGCCTGCGAGCGTCATCGTTCCCAGAACAAGCATTGCCAATCCCGATGCGCGCATGATCCGGCTCCTCGGACGCCGCAGTTAGCCAGGTGCGGCATCTTTGATAAGGTTCCTGAAGGTCATTTTATTCCGCGTCAAGGCCGACGAAACCGGCTTCGGCCAGGGACCGGCTGTACCACGCGGGCCACGTTTGTCCCGCGCGATCCAGCATCGCGCCTCTTGCGAGGCCTACTCGACCTTGAGGCCGGCAAACTCGACCACCTTCTTCCACTTGTCGGTCTCGGCCTTGATGTCGTTGCCGAAGGCTTCCGGCGTCTGGATCAGCGGATCGCCGCCGAGCTCGACCAGGCGCTTCTTCATGTCGGGTTCGGCGAGCACGGCGTTGATCTCGGTGTTGAGCCTGGCGATAACTTCCTTCGGCATGTTCTTCGGCGCGCCCATGCCGAACAGCGCACTCGCCTCGTAGCCCTTTACGGTTTCGGCAACCGACGGAACATCGGGCAGTTGCGAGGATCGCTCCGTTGACGTCACAGCCAGCGCGCGCAGCGCGCCGGAGCGGATGTGCTGGATGATCGAGGGCATGTTGTCGAAGATCACCTGCACCTGGCCGCCGAGCATGTCGGTGATCGCGGGCGCGGCGCCGCGATACGGCACATGCTGCATCTTGCAGCCGGTCATCGCCATGAACATCTCGCCGGAGAGATGCACCGAGGTGCCGTTGCCGGAAGAGGCCATGTTCACCTTGCCGGGATTGGCCTTCACATATTCGATGAACTCGGCGACGGTCTTGGCCGGTACGTCCTTGTTGACGGTCATCACGTTCGGCACGCGATTGAAGGAAGCAACCGGCGCGACGTCGCGCACGAAGTTGAACTTCAGATTGGCGTAAAGCGAGGCGTTGATGTAATTGGCCGGATTGACCAGCAGCACGGTGTAGCCGTCCGGCTCGGCATTGATCGCCGCCTCGGTGCCGATATTGTTGCCGGCGCCCGGCTTGTTCTCGATCACGAATTGCTGCCCGAGCCTCTCCGACAGCCGCTGCCCGACCAGGCGCGCGATGATGTCGGTGGCGCCGCCCGGCGGATAACCCACGATCCAGCGCACCGGCCGCGCCGGATAGTCGGCAGCGGAAGCGCGGCCGATCGCGAATGTCGAAATCCCCGACCCGATCAGGCCCAGCGCGGTACGGCGTGAAATCATGAAGTTTCTCCCAATCTAGCAGGGTTTGGCGCCCTGCCCGTTTCTGTTGCGTTGCGTGCGGCGCGGTTTTAACAAACAATGCCTGAAGCGACCAGTGCGACACGTGCGCCGCCGACCGCGACGAAAGACTAAGCTTCGGCTCTGATCGCACCAGAACCGGCGACCACATCGCTCGAAAGCACTCTGGACCGAAGAGGATCGATCATGTCCGTCAAGGTGAATGGGCTCGACCATCTCGTGATCAACGTCACCGATGTCGTGCGCTCGGTTGCCTGGTACAGCAGGATCCTCGGCATGGAGGTGAAGGTGTTCGACCCCGGCAAGGGCAAGACACCGCGCACCTCGCTGGTGTTCGGCAACCAGAAGATCAATGTGCGGCCGCGCGATGCCGACAAGGTGGACTGGTTCACCGCCGATCACGAGGCGGCCGGCAGCGACGATCTCTGCTTCCTCACTTCGAGCACGCCCGAGGAAGTGGTCGCACATCTGAAGGCCAATGGCGTCAGGATCGAGGAAGGCCCGGTGGCGAAGCAGGGCGCGCGCGGCACGCTGCGCTCGGTCTATTGCCGCGACCCCGACGGCAGCCTGATCGAGATCTCGTCGTACGAGAAGAACGCGACCTAGCTTTCGTTCGTCCTTGCGAGCCGGCGCGGCGTGCGAAGGCGCGCCCGATAACGGATGCTGCGAATAAATTGATCTCTTCCGTGCGGCGGAACAGATTGCTTCAGCGCAAAACCGCTTTGCAAATCCCGATTTGCTCTCGGCGCACGCCGATGGCAGAACTGCTCCCAACCAAGACCAAGGGCGGCCGACAAGGCTGCGCGGGAGGACATATGGCCAACTCGAATCCAGCACCAGGCATCGTGGGACCGTTTGCGGGGCTCGACGTACCATGGCTGCTGCGGATGCGCGCCGAGGTGCGCCGCGACCATCCATTCCTGATCTGGGCGCCGTTCGACACGCCGGCACGGCGCTGGAGCTACGGCGAATTCCATGAGCGGGTCGGCGCGCTGGCTGCGGGCCTTGCGAAGCGCGGCATCCGGCAAGGCGACTACGTCCTGATCCATCTCGACAATTGCGTCGAGGCGATCATGTCGTGGTTCGCCTGCGTCGAACTCGGCGCCATCGCGGTCACCACCAACACCCGTTCCGCCGCCGCCGAGATCGAATATTTTGCCGGCCATTGCGGCGCGGTCGCCGCGATCACGCAGCCGGCCTATGCAGAACTGATCGCCGCCAACTGCAGGAGCCTGCGCTGGATCGCGGTGACCTCGCACGACGCCGGGCAAGCGCCGGCACAGTCGCTTGCGCGCGGCGACAGCTTCGACGCGCTGTTTGCCGACAGCGCCGACCGGCCGCGTCGCCCGACCGATCCGCTCGCCCCCTGCAGCGTGCAATATACCTCCGGCACCACGTCGCGGCCGAAGGCGGTGCTGTGGACCCACGCTAACGCGCTGTGGGGCGCCAAGATCAACGCCGCGCATCAGGACCTGCACGCCTTTGACGTGCACCAGACCTATCTGCCGCTGTTTCACACCAACGCGCTGGCCTATTCGATGCTGGCGAGCCTGTGGGTCGGGGGCACCTGCGTGATCCAGCCGCGCTTCTCGGCGAGCCGCTTCTGGCCGGTGGCGATCGAGCATGGCTCGACCTGGACCTCGACGATCCCGTTCTGCATGAAGGCGCTACTGGAGCACGAGGTGCCGAAGGATCACAGGTTCCGGCTCTGGGGCACCGCCGTGAACGAGCCGCCGGCGTTCAGCGTGTTCGGCATCAAGATCATCGGCTGGTGGGGCATGACGGAGACCATCACCCACGGCATCATCGGCGAGGTCGATCAGCCCAACACGCCGATGTCGATCGGCCGCGCCGCTCCCGAATACGAAATCCGCATCGTCAATGACGACGGCGCGCCGACCGGGGTCGGCGAGACCGGCAACCTCCTGATCAAGGGAATCCCCGGCCTGTCGCTGTTCGCCGAATATCTGCACAACGAAAAGGCCACGCGCGAGAGCTTCGACGAGCACGGCTATTTCATCACCGGCGACCGCGTCACGATGCTGGAGCGCGGCTACATCAAGTTCGGCGACCGCTCCAAGGACATGCTGAAGGTCGGCGGCGAGAATGTCGCGGCCTCCGAGATCGAACAGGTGATCGCGGTGGTGCCGGGCGTACGCGAAGCCGCCGTGGTGGCGAAGAAGCATCCGATGCTGGACGAGGTCCCGGTCGTCTTCATCATCCCGCAGGCTGGCGTCGCCAAGCTGCCCGTCGACCTCCACGACAACGTCATGGCCGCTTGCCGTGCAGGCCTCGCCGACTTCAAGCTGCCGCGCGAAATCCGCTTTGTCGAGGAGATGCCGCGCTCGACGCTGGAGAAGGTCGCGAAGGCGGAGCTCAGGAAGATGCTGGAGTGAGGCGGACTTGATCGCGTCATTCCGGGGCGATGCGTTAGCATCGAACCCGGAATCTCGAGATTCCGGGCCTGGTCCTTCGGACCATCCCGGAATGACAAGTACTCAATTCACCTCGAACCGGATCGGCAGCTTCTTCGGGCCATTGACGAAATAGGCTTGGGTCATCTTCACCTCGCCGTCGAGCGACAGCGACTTCAGGTGGGGAAGCAGCTCCTCGAACAGGATGCGCATCTCGAGCTTGGCGAGGTACTGACCGAGACAGAGATGCGCGCCATAGCCGAACGCGACATGGCGGTTGGGCTTGCGGTCGCTGCGGAAGCGATCGGGGTCCTCGAACACCTCCTCGTCGCGATTGCCCGAGGCGTAGCACAGCATCAGCCAGTCGCCCTTGGCGATCTTGCGGCCGCCGAGCTCGGTATCCGCGGTGGCCGAGCGCATGAAATGCTTGACCGGCGTCATCCAGCGGATCGACTCGTCGACCAGGCCCGGAATCAGGTCCGGATTGGCCTTCACCTTGGCGAATTCCGCGGGGTCCCTGGCCAGCGCCCAGATCGCGCCGGCGGTCGAGGATGAGGTGGTGTCGTGGCCCGCCGTCGCGACGATCATGTAATAGCTGGTCTGATCGTGCTCCGGCATGTACTCGCCGCCGATCTTCGCGTTGGCGATGACGGTGGCGAGATCGTCGCGCGGGTGCTGGCGGCGATCCTCGGTGATCTTGCGGAAGTAGGCGGAGAAGTCGGCGATGATCGCCTGCAACATCGCGGAGACCTGCTCCGCGCTCAGCGCGTCGCGGACGCGCGCGGTGTCGGGATCCTGCGGCCCGAACAGTTCCTGGGTCAGCTTGAGCATGCGCGGCTCGTCCGCCTCGGGCACGCCGAGGATCTCCATGATGACGTGCAGCGGATAGCCGAGCGCGACATCCTCGACGAAGTCGCAGGCGCCGCCCCTCGCGAGCATGCGTTGCACCGTGGCGCGCGCGATCTCGCGGACGCGGGCCTCGAACTTGCCGAGATTGGCCGGCATGAACCAGCCTTGCGTCAGCGCGCGATATTTCGGGTGGTCTGGCGCGTCCATCTGCACCAGCGAGCGCACCAAATTGGGCCCGCCGGTGATCTTGCGAACGCGCTCCTCGAGCGCCTGCGTCGTCAGGGTGGTCGGCCGATCGGCGTTGTGGAACAGCTCGTTCTGCCGGCTGATCGCCTGGATATGCGCGTGCTTGGTCACCACCCAGAACGGGTCGAACTTCTCGGGCCGCGCGATGCCGAGCGGGTTGTTGGCGCGCAGCCAGCGATAGCTGTCGTGGATGCGGTCGTCCGCATAGGCGACGGGATCGACGAGGGTTGCCGCGACGTCGGCGGGGATGTCGAAATCCCCGGTCGTTGCCGTATCCATGATCGTCCTCACCCGTCGGAGCATCGGTCTTGCCGATGATCACCGGAATCTAGGCGGAGGTAAGGAGCACGACTTGCGTTGATTGGCTAGAGCCGTCGCCTCAGCCGGCATTGCGACGACGAAGCGACGTAGCAATGACGGGGTTGAGGACTCAATAGTGCCCGAACGCCACCGGGCGGAACGCCTGCAGCAATTGCTGGTCGAGCTTGCCGCCCATCTCCTCCATCATGGAGAACGCCTTGGCGTGGGTGAACTGCAGCCGGTAGGCGCGCTTCTCGACCAAAGCGGCATAGACGTCGACGATCGTGGTGACGCGGACGATGTCGCTGATTTGGTTGCCGCTGAGGCCGTTCGGATAGCCGGTGCCGTCGAGGAATTCGTGGTGATGCAGGATCACGTCGAGCATTTCCGGCGGGAAGCCGCCCTGCGCGGACAGCGCCTCGTAGCCGCGGCGCGGATGCTCGCGCATCTCGGCCATTTCCTCCACCGTCAAGGCGCCGGGCTTGTCGAGCAGCGCGACCGGGACGAAGGCCTTGCCGACGTCGTGCAGCAGCGCGGCGCGGGCGAGCCGGCGCTGATCGTCCTCACGCATGCCGAGGTGCTGCGCGAACGCAACCGCAAAACCGGTCACGAACAGGCAATGGCGATAGGTCTCCTGGTGATGGCAGCCGACCGTGGTCAGCCATTCGCGCAGCGAGTTGTGCTTGATCGCCTTGAGGATCTTATTCTCGGCGGCGACGATGTCCTCGAACTTGAGCGGCTCCCCGGCGCGCATCCGCTCGAACATCTTGACCATCACGCCGTGCGCGGCTTCGACGCCGCGGTTGAGCGCCTTGCCGCGATCGGTCTCGTCATAGCCGCTGTCGTCGGGGAATGCGGCGCGGATGCGCTGCAGGATGCCGCGCGCATCGAACGGCCGCGAGATCGTGTCGGTGGCGCCGAGCGCCCAGGCCTGCATCGAGGCGTGATGCAAGGCGTCCGCCAGCACGAACAGCCGCGGCATCTCGCGATAGGCGTCGGCCTGCAGCTTGGCGCGGACGAGTTGCACGGCTTCGGGCGAGCGCAGATTGATGTCGACGACGATGCCGGAGAGATCGCGGGCCGGCTGCTCGGGAATGTCAGAGGTCGGAACGGTATCGACCTCGCCCACCGAGCGCAGGATGTTGGCGAGCTCATTGCTCTGATCGCTTCGATCTGACGCCAGCAGGAGGCGGCGCTTCGAAGTCTGGTTGTTGGCTAAGGCAGTCATGGCATCCCCGTCGCGGTAACGACCGACGCCGGACGCTACCTGACGATGCGTTCCCTCCGGCTTAATGGGGATGCTGAACGGCGCTTAAGCGCAATGGATACAATTTGAGGGATCGCCGAATCCGCCAGCAAAATCAGGCCGGCCGGAAATCGATGCAGTTGCGCAGATCGGCGGTGAATCATGAATTTCTGCGGCGTCGAAGTTGATGCCGTCACTGCCCGGCCGACGCGCGGAGCAAAGAAAAACGCCGGAGAGCTCGTGCTCTCCGGCGTTCTTGTTCGTTCAGGCCGTTACGCCTTCATCGCAGCCTTGACGGCTTCCGCGGTGATCGGCAGGCCGCGAACGCGGGCACCGACCGCGTTGAAGACGGCGTTGCCGATCGCCGGCGCCACCACCGTCACCGCGGGCTCGCCGACGCCGGTCGCCTTCTCGCCATTGGCGATGACGTTGACCGCGACTTCCGGCAGCTGGCTCATCCGAAGCGGCGTGTAGCTGTCGAAGTTGGTCTGCTCGATGCCGCCGTCCTTCAACGTCGCCTTCTCGAACAGCGCCAGCGACATGCCCCACAGCGCCGCGCCCTCGACCTGGGCGCGGATGCCGTCGGGATTCACCTGCGTACCAACGTCGGTCGCAACCGTCAGCTTCTTCACCGTCACCTCGCCCGACGGGGCGACCGCGACATGGGCGACGCAGGCGGTCCAGCTCGCCGTGGCGCGCTCCTGCGACGACACGCAGGCCACCCCCATGCCTTCGCCCTTGGGCAGCTGCTTGGTGCCGTAGCCGGCAAGGCCCATCGCAGCAAGCAAGGTGTTGCGGAGACGCTGCGCGCCGCCGTCATTCTTGCCCTTGCCGTCGAGCAACGAGATGCGCAGCTGCGCCGGGTCCTTGCCGGTCGCATGCGCAATCTCGTCGATCATGCTTTCGACCGCCCAGAACGTCCAGCCCGGCGCCACCGAGCGGAGCTGACCAGACGGGGTGGCGTTGTGCGCCATCTCGTTCTTGATCGCCCGCACATAGTGGTTGGGCACGGTGTAGAAGAAGTCCGCTCCGTTCACGGTGAAGGAGTCGAGCGGACCCTTCTTGTCGACCGACGGTGTGAGGAAATCGGGGATTCCCCAACGCGCGGTCGGCCAGGCCGAGACCACGTCGTGGCTCATCGCGACGATCTTGCCGTCGCCGTCCATGCCGGCCTTCACCTTCTGGTAGGTCAGCGGACGCGAGAAATCCATCGTCATGTCGTTTTCGCGCGTGTAGATGACCTTGACCGGCTTGCCGACGGCCTTCGCCGCCTGCACCGCGGGCACCATCATGTCGGCGTCGAGACGCCGGCCGAAACCGCCGCCCAGCCACATCTGGTGCATCACCACGAACTTCGGATCGATCCCGGCGGCGCCGGCCGCAATCGCGCCGGAGCGCGTCGCGAACTGGTTGCCGGAATAGATGTGCAGGATGTCGCCCTTGAACTCCGCGGTGGCGTTCATCGGCTCCATCGGCGCGTGGATGTTGATGTTGGTGGTGTATTCCGCCTCCAGCACCTTGGCCGCCGATCCGAAGGCCGCCTTGGGATCACCGTCCTTGACGAAGAACTGGCCGGAATCGTCCAGTCCCTGAAGCCGCTTGGCCTCGGCGAGCAGCGATTCGCTCGACAGCTTCGCGTTCGGACCGCCGTCATAGCTGATCTTCAGCGCCGCCGCGGCCTTCTTCGCCTGCGCATAGGTGTTGGCGACCGCGACGACCCAGCCGGTCGTGGTTGTGGTCTTGTCGTCGAGGGTGACGGCCTTGATGAAGCCGGGCAGCTTCTTGGCCGCGCTATCGTCGACCGACTTCACGGTGGCGCCGTAACGCACCGGTGGGGTAACCAGCGCGCCGTAGACCATGCCCGGCACCATCACGTCGATGCCGTACTTGGCCGTGCCGTTGGTCTTCGACGGGATGTCGAGTTGCGGCACCGAGACGCCGATCATCGTGTACTGGTCGGGCGTCTTGAGCTTGATCGCCTTCAGATCATCCGCCGTGAAGGTCTTGGTCGCCTTGCCGCTCTTCACCACTTCGGCGAACGACATCGACTTCTTCGACTTCGCATGGCTGATCCTGGAGTCACGTACCACCAGCTCGCCGGCCGGCACGCCCATGGAGGCCGCCGCCGCCTCGGTCAATGCAATGCGGCCGGCTGCGCCGGCGCGGCTCATCGCGTCGAAGTTCATCATCGTCGACCAGCTGCCGCCGGTGATCTGCGCGCCCAGCACGGGATCGTTGAACTTCGGATCGTTGGAGGCGAGTTGAACCCGCATGTCCTTCCAGTTCGCGCCGAGCTCTTCGGCCACGATCTGCGCCATGGTCGAGGCGACGTGCTGGCCCATGTCGGCCTTGCCGCAGGTCACGGTGACGAGACCGTCGGGCGCGATCGAATACCAGACGCTCGGCTCGAAGTTGGCGGGCGCGGGTGCCGCGAGCGCCTGATCGATGCCGGACCCGGCGTAGCCGAGCACGAGGCCGGTTGCAGCGGTGCCGACCAGGAAGGAACGGCGGCTGAGATCGGTCGTCTCTGGCGCGAGGTTTTTCACGTGCTTGTTCATGTGGCCCTCCGCTCGGATCCGGTGGCCGATGCGGTGCGCATGTCGGACGCAGCGCGCATGATCGCCTTCTGGATTCGTGAATAGGTCATGCAACGGCAGAGGTTGCCGTCCATATGCGCGACCACTTCTTCCTTGGTCGGGTTGGTGTTCTTCGACAGCAGTGCCGCCGCCTGCATGATCTGGCCGGACTGGCAGTAGCCGCATTGCGGCACCTGCTCGGCGACCCAGGCCTTCTGCAAGGGATGATCGCCCTTGGCGGAGAGGCCTTCGATGGTAGTGATCTTCTTGCCGACGGCGTCGGCGACCGAGGTCTGGCAGGACCGCACCGCTTCGCCGTTGACGTGAACCGTGCAGGCGCCACACAGACCGGCGCCGCAACCGAATTTGGTGCCCGTCATCTGCAATTGCTCGCGGATGACCCAAAGCAGCGGCGTGTCATTGGCCGCCTCGACGGACATATTCCGTCCGTTGATATTGAGATTTGGCATCTCTCTCCCCTTCCGGTGTAGGAAGCCGCTTACGGCGGCAACTCACTGTTGGGTCTTGGCCGGCGCCCACCGGGTAAGCGACAGTTGCCGAAACAATGATCCGGTTCCCGGCTGGAGGCAATCCAATTTGGAATTGCTCGAAAAGAATAAATTTCCGAAGATGCCTGTTGTGCGATGCGGCAACGGCATGACGCTTTTTGGAATGCCAGCGTTCGTGTCTAATCGCCAGGCGCTTGCTCAAAGCGTCGGCAGCAAGCACCGGCAACGCCGTCCGATGACAGCGGCAAGAGAAACACCGAGAAAAACACAAGGAGCCCGTCAATGGCCAAGCTCAACCGCAACGGCGTCGAGATCTACTACGAGGTTCACGGCAATGGCCCGCCGCTGATCCTGACCCACGGCTATTCCTCGACCTCGGCGATGTGGCAGGGCCAGATCGAGGCGCTGTCGCAACGGCACAAGCTGATCCTGTGGGACATGCGCGGGCACGGCCAGTCCGACTATCCCGACGATTCCGATGCCTATAGCGAAGCGCTGACGGTCGGCGACATCGCCGCTCTGCTCGACGCCGCCGGCGCCGACAAGGCGATCGTCGGCGGGCTGTCGCTCGGCGGCTACATGTCGCTCGCCTTTCATCGCGCCCATCCGGAGCGGGTGCGGGCGCTGCTGATCATCGACACCGGTCCGGGCTTCAAGAAGGACGACGCCCGTGAGGTCTGGAACAAGCGCGCCCGCGAGACCGGCGACCGCTTCGACCGCGAAGGGCTCGAGGTGCTTAGATCGTTGAGCGCCGAGCGCGCGTCGGTCACCCATCGCAACGCCAGGGGCCTCGCGCTCGCCGCGCGCGGCATGCTGGCACAGCGCGATGCACGGGTGATCGAATCGCTGCCCGGGATCCAGGTGCCAGCACTGGTTGTGGTCGGCGCCGACGACACGCCGTTCCTGGCGGCGTCCGACTACATGGCGGCAAAAATCCCCGGGGCGCGGAAGGCGGTGATTCCGAACGCCGGCCATGCCGTCAACATCGACCAGCCGCAGGCCTTCATCGCCGCGGTGCTGCCGTTCCTGGATGGCCTTGAAGCCGGCGCGCCGGGAAAGCCCGCGCCATGAAGACAATCGCCGTTGCCTTGTTGCTGACTGCGGCGACGACAGGGGCGAGCGCGCAGAAGCTGCCGTTCGTCACAGCCCCGTCCACTTTCACTGCGACGTTGTCGAACACCACGCCGCTGGTGTTCGGCATGGGCGTTGCGGACGCGCAGCGCGCGCTCGGCACGCCTTTCACCTATGTCAGCGGACGGCCCGGCAACGAGATCTTCCTGACCTTCCGCGACCTCGGCGGCAGCGGGCTGTTTCCGCACCACGACCGCCTCTTCCTGCAATTCCGCAAACACCGGCTGACCGGCTGGAAGGCCGACTGGGGCGAGAACTGGATGTGGCGCTAGAGCATGGTCCGGAAAAGTGCGAAGCGGTTTTCCGAAACGGCCATGTTCAAACGAAGAGCCAAAGCGCGACGACGATGTCATCGCGCCTCATCATCGAGAGCTTCATGCACCCCCCAAACTGACAAGGATGGACCATGGGACAAGACATCAAACTCAAAGCTTCGGACGGATTTGAACTCGGCGCCTACCGCGCCGATCCTGCCGGCGCGCCGAAGGGCGCGGTCGTCGTGATCCAGGAGATTTTTGGCGTCAATCACCACATCCGCTCGGTCTGCGACCGGCTGGCGAAGGAAGGCTATGTCGCGGTTGCACCTTCGATCTTCGACCGCATCACGCCGAA
The DNA here is from genome assembly GCF_055264925.1 of Bradyrhizobium sp. KZN70725. Classification (NCBI taxonomy): domain Bacteria; kingdom Pseudomonadati; phylum Pseudomonadota; class Alphaproteobacteria; order Hyphomicrobiales; family Nitrobacteraceae; genus Bradyrhizobium; species Bradyrhizobium sp. KZN70725. Next base: position 8,952 of record NZ_JBUYWT010000032.1, on the reverse strand, counting down.
CTTCCAGAGCGGCTATTCCCCCGACGAGATCGCCGAGGCGCGGAAGTTCGTCGCCAATCCGGACTGGGCCGCGATGCTGCGCGACAGCCAGGCGGCGATCGACGCGGCGAAGCCGGCCGGTCCGGTCGGCATCATCGGCTTCTGCCTCGGCGGCAGCGTCGCCTATGCTGCCGCCACCAAGCTGGCCGGGCTGTCAGCCGCGGTCGGCTATTACGGCGGCGCCGTCGTGCGCTTCGCCGACGACAAGCCGGCGGTACCGACGCAGCTGCATTTTGGCGAGAAGGATGCCGGCATTCCCTTGGGCGATGTCGAGACCATCAAGTCGAAGCGGCCCGAGGTCGAGGTCTTCATCTATCCCGGCGCGCAGCACGGCTTCCATTGCGACGAGCGCGCCAGCTACGACAAGGCAAGCGCCGACATCGCCTGGCCGCGCAGCATGGAGTTTTTCGCAAAGCATCTGAAGAAGTGACGCTGCAAGCGTCATTCCGGGGCGATGCGCAGTATCGAACCACAGATGCGCAATTGCGCATCGGGGAATCTCGAGGTTCCGGGTCTGGTGCTAACGCACCATCCCGGAATGAAGAAGGACACTATCCTTCTTCAGAACCAGCGCTCGCCGACGAATACCGTATCGCCCGGGCTCATCGGCGTGCCCAGCGGCACCACAAAGCGCCCGGAGCCGGACGCATCGGTGTGGGTCAGCGTCACGCTGTCGCGGCGGGCACGCGGCGAGAAGCCGCCGGCAATCGCGACCGCGCTCTCGACCGTCATGTTCGGCACGTAGGGATATTGGCCGGGGGCCTGGACTTCGCCGAGGATGAAGAACGGACGATAGGACTCGATCTCGACCGCCACCGAAGGCTCGCGGATATAGCCGTTGCGCAGCCGTGCCGAGATTTCGCCGGCAAGCCCGGCCGGCGTGCGGCCGCGCGCCGGCACCGAGCCGATCAGCGGCATGGTGATCGCGCCCGCGGCGTCGATCGCATAGGAATTGGTCAGGCCTTCCTGGCCGTAGACCACCACGCGAAGCTTGTCGCCGGGGCCAAGGTGATAGCCGTTGTCGTAACCGGCGGGGGGTCCACCCGGGGAGGCGGCGGCATAGACGACCGGGGCGGCGGCCGGTGCGGCATAGCCATAACCAGGGGACGTGCTGGCGAAGGCGGAACGCAATGCGCTGATCGCACCGCCGCCGCCTGCATCGGCAACCGGAGCGGGTGCGTAGGCCGGGCCGTAGGTGACGGCATCGACGCCTTGCGGGCCGACGGCGACGGGACCGGACGTGCTCATGCAACCAGACAGCGCGAGCGCAGCCACAACGGCAGTGATCGGCAATCGTAACGCGCGTGCAACCGGCACCGGACCTATCCCTCAACGGCGAGACAGGCCCAGTCTTGCACCACTTATGGTTAACAAAGGGTTTTCGAGGATCGAGCGGGAGGCCGGAACAGCCGGCCTCCCATTGGCTTGGAGCCGTGCCCGGGAAGAGCGCAAACCGGCTTTCCAGAGCGAGCTCTTTCTCAACAAGACGATCAGGCGGTGACGCCGACGCCGATCGGGCAGGACACGCCGGTGCCGCCGAGCCCGCAATAGCCCGCCGGATTCTTGGCGAGGTATTGCTGGTGATAGTCCTCGGCGAAGTAGAATTCACCGGCTGGCGCGACCTCGGTGGTGATGGCGCCGAGGCCCTTGGCGGCAAGCGCCTTCTGATACATCGCCTGCGACTCATCGGCGGCTTTGCGCTGCGCGTCGCTGAACGTGTAGATCGCGGAGCGATATTGCGTGCCGATGTCGTTGCCCTGGCGCATGCCCTGCGTCGGGTTGTGGTTCTCCCAGAACGTCTTCAGCAGCCTCTCGTAGGAGATCTTCTTCGGGTCGAACACGACCAGCACCACTTCGGTGTGGCCGGTGCGCCCCGAGCATACTTCCTCATAGGTCGGGTTCGGCGTGTGGCCGCCGGCATAGCCGACCGCGGTGGTGTAGATCCCCTCGCCGAGTTCCCAGAACTTGCGCTCCGCGCCCCAGAAGCAGCCGAGCCCGAACACCGCCTGCTCGAGGCCTTGCGGATAAGGCGGCTGCAACTTGCTGCCATTGACGAAATGGGTGATCGCGGTCGGGATCGGCGGCGCGCGGCCCGGCAACGCCTCGGCGGCGCTTGGCAACGCAGTGGTCTTGCGCATGAACAACATGGACACCTCCAGGCGGGACATCGGCCGACGCGGCAACGGCCTGCGGGCCGGCTGTCACCTATATATGTCCTTACGCGGATGATGGCAGCCCCGTTACGGGGCGGTGCAGCCAAGGAGGGCTGCCGACAAGTCAGTCGCGCGCGTAGCCGATCAGGGGCTTACGCGGCCGGAACAGGATCATCAGCAGGATGCCGGCAATGCCGAGCACCGCGAATACCGGCTGCTCCAGAAGCAGGCGGATCACGTCATTCCAGAGCCAGGGCGCGAAGCGATCCACCCAGGCATGGAATGCCTGCTGGCTCGACTGGTGGATGTCGTTCCAGAACTGGCCGAATTGGGTGAACCGCAGGCTCTGGTCGGCGACGTAGCGGGCCCCGTCATAGACCATGAAGATGAAGCTGCCGGCCAGCAGCAGAAGGCCGATCAGACGGAAAAAGCCGCGGATCATGCGTCACCCTAACTCCCAGTCGCGCCCACGCGTCGTCAGGCCTTACCGGGCGCCCCCCGGAAATTCAACCTCTTCAGCGGCTTATCCGGCCCCCGCAGGGACGATTTCGGGCCCTTTTGGGGTCCCGAAAGCGTTGACGCTTAAGCCCGCGCCATCTATAAGACCGACCGATGGCGGCGGGCGCAATCCTGCCGCCGCTGTTCTTTGGACAGTGTCGCATGCGGAGGCAGCATTTTGCGCTCTTCGCATGGCCGCCTCAAGGACACCCAAGAAAACCACCTTGGACAAATACATCAGAGTTGAGATTTGAACCGGCCGGTGCGCGCAAGCCCGACCACCGAGCGATCACCGCCGAAGGACAGTTAGAGAACCATGGCCAACACCACCTCCGCCAAGAAGGCGACCCGCAAGATTGCCCGCCGCACCATCGTCAACAAGTCGCGCCGCACGCAGATGCGTGGCGCGGTACGCACCGTCGAGGAAGCGATCAAGAGCGGCGACCGCGAGGCGGCACTGAAGGCGATGAGCCGCGCTGAGCCCGAGCTGATGAAGGCAGCACAGCGCAACATCATTCACAAGAACCTCGCGAGCCGTAAGGTGTCGCGCCTCACGCAGAGCATCGCCAAGCTCGCGAAGTAACGGCTTGCCACCAGAGCTGACTGGAAAACACATTTGTCACGAAGCCCGGCTCGCGCCGGGCTTTTTGTTTTTGTCTCGACTTTTGTCGTGGAAGTTTCATAGCGCGAGAACACTTCGCGTTGCCGCGCAACGAACTGCGTGTCATGTTTCGTCGCGTCCGTAGTTCTACCGGCTCGACATGCTTAACGCGCCGCACTCGCCCACAGATTGTTCTTCGCTAAGCTAGATAGATGGAATAGCGCGCGAGCATTTCGCGGACGAAACTTGCGAAGCGGGGTTACCCTGCAAAAGTAATCGAGAAAAATGACGTCTCGCGAATTACTTATGCACATAGCGCCGAACAGCGATTGGAAAAATGACCGGCGCGAGACCAAATGTAAATTTTCTATGAAAAATTTTTGGTATTGCACCGTCGTTTGTGACACGCGTGAATCTGTGCGCTGATTCAAAAACTTGCTTTCGCAACTCAGCATCGGCAACGCCGCAACAGTCGCGAAGAGTCTCGATCCCCGTCGAATCCACGGATTGTCAGAAAATCAGCTTGGTGTATTTATTTCTTGTTCGCGACGCCCACGGCTCTCCAGATCAGCGCGGTTTGAGACCCAGGGGCGGACGCACAAATCGGCGGCGGTGTGTGCGTTAGCGACGCTTTCCAAGCGAAGCTGAATTGACGGCTCATAGCGATATGAGGACGGTCGACCTGTGTCAAAATTTCTCCGGCGGTGTCCCCGGCAATTTGAGGGATCGAACAAGAGAGACCAGGACGTCAGTCGGAATTTGGCAGCGGGAACGCGGAGCGAGTGAACGGGTTGACGACGACACGGCGGCGGCGAAGCGCCGGGCATTTCGGTGTTCGGTAGCAGCAGTTCGAATTTGAAGACACGAGCAAGCTGACAACTTGCCGCGATACGTCGCGGCGGGAGGGGGAGGTCATATGGCTTACGGTATCATCACTGCAGTCGAACCAACGACAGCCGAAGCGCAAATTTCCAGTGGTGCCGTAATCAACCCCTCGGACGTCAGCTCCCACCCGAAGCGTCCGTCGAGTACGCGCTGACCTCGCGGGGCGCATCTTCTCCAAACAGCTGATCTGTCGGGTGGCGCATGGACGCCACACGGGAGAGCTTTGTCCGGAGCAGACCGCGCTCGCTAGAGGTCGCGCCGCGGCAGGAAACCTGCACGGCGCTTTCGCAACGATTATCTCTCAGACTTGGAAGTACGAAGGCAATGACGAACACGGAACAGGATCGCTGGTCGCGGGTGAAGGGACGTTTGCGGACGAGCGTTGGCGAGGACGTCTACACGAGCTGGTTCGCTCGGATGGATCTGGAGAGCGTGCACGACGAGAGCGTGCACCTGTCGGTTCCGACCCGGTTCCTCAAGAGCTGGATCCAGGCGCACTATGCCGAACGCGTGCTCTCCTGCTGGCAGGCCGAGATGCCCGAAGTGCATCGCATCGACCTCACCGTGCGCTCGGCAATCCGCGCGACGGCTCCGGTGAAGGAAACGGTTGCGCCCGTCGAAGTGCGCCGCATCGAGCGCACTGACGGCCGGCTCGTGCCTGAACTGCGCTCGGTTGCGACCGCGCCGGTGTCCGCGAGCCACGACGCGCTCGGCGGCTCGCCGCTCGATCCGCGCCTGACCTTCGCCAGCTTCGTCGTCGGCAGGTCCAACACGCTGGCTCATGCGGCGGCCCGCCAGGTCGCGGAAGGTCGCCGCGGCGATCCCGTGATGTTCAACCCGCTCTACATTCATGCCGGCGTCGGCCTCGGCAAGACGCATCTGCTGCAGGCGGTGACCTGGGCCGGCAATTCCGGCGGCGAGCGCAAGGTGCTGTATCTCACCGCCGAGAAGTTCATGTACGGCTTCGTCGCGGCGCTGAAGACGCAGACGGCGCTGGCCTTCAAGGAGGCGCTGCGCGGCATCGACGTGCTGGTCATCGACGATCTGCAGTTCCTGCAGGGCAAGTCGACGCAGGCCGAGTTCTGCCACACGCTGAACGCGCTGATCGATGCCGGCCGCCAGGTTGTGATCGCAGCCGACCGTCCGCCGTCGGATCTGGAAAGCCTCGACGACCGCGTGCGCTCGCGGCTCGCCGGTGGCCTCGTGGTCGAGATGGGCTCGCTCGGCGAGGAACTGCGGCTCGGCATCCTGAAGTCGCGCGTCGCCGCCGCCCGCGCCCACCATGCGAGCTTCGATGTACCGGAGGAAGTGCTCGACTATCTGGCGCGCACCATCACCCATAACGGCCGCGACCTTGAAGGCGCGATCAATCGCCTGCTGGCGCACTCCAAGCTCAACAACCAGCCGGTGACGCTGGAGATGGCCGAGCGCGAGGTGCGCGACCTGATCCGCCCACAGGAGCCGAAGCGGATCAAGATCGAGGACATCCAGCGCGTGGTCGCCCGGCAGTACAATGTCAGCCGCTCCGACTTGCTGTCGTCCCGCCGTACCGCCAATGTGGTACGCCCGCGCCAGGTCGCGATGTATCTGGCGAAGACGCTGACCTTGCGCTCGCTGCCGGAGATCGGCCGGCGCTTCGGCGGCCGCGACCACACCACGGTGTTGCACGCCGTGCGCAAGATTGAGGCACTGGTCGCCAAGGACACGGCGCTGTCGGAGGAAGTCGAATCGCTGAAGCGCCAGCTGCAGGAATAGGGCCGCTTCATCCGGCCGAATCGTTCCATAGCCCTCCCCTCGCCAAAGGGGAGGGCTAAACTTTTTTCCGACCCAAAACGTGGGGAACGGGGCTCGTTTCGCGCCCGTATCGCTTGCACCGGCCGCCCATCCGCGCCACCTTGCGGTCCCCCCGTGGGTTTGATCAAATCCGGTATTGATCCGGCTTTTCGGGTTTCCAATGCCGCGGCGCTGCCCTGAACGGCCGCCCGGCTTTTCCATCTGAGGGATCTGGCGGGTATTGCAATGAAGGTCACCGTCGAGCGCGCGCAACTCCTGAAATCGCTGGGTCACGTTCACCGCGTGGTCGAGCGCCGCAACACCATCCCGATCCTCGGCAACGTGTTGATCCGCGCCGAGGGCGCCAAATTGTCGCTGAAGGCGACCGACCTCGACCTCGAGGTGACGGAGACCTTGGCCGCCGAGACCGGAACCGCCGGATCGACCACGGTGCCCGCGCACATGTTCTACGACATCGTCCGCAAGCTGCCCGACGGCTCGCAGATCGTGCTGGAAGCCGACGGCGACCGCTCGGTGCTGGCCGTGCGTGCCGGCCGCTCGCGCTTCACGCTGCAGACGCTGCCCGAGAGCGACTTCCCGGGCCTTGCCGCCGGCGACATGACGCATTCGTTCTCACTGCCGGCGTCCGACATCAAGCGCCTGATCGACCGCACGCAGTTCGCGATCTCGACCGAAGAGACCCGCTACTACCTCAACGGCATCTATCTGCACGCGGCCGGCAGCGCCAAGGCGGCGACCCTGCGCGGCGTTGCGACCGACGGTCACCGGCTGGCGCAGATCGACCTCGCGCTGCCCAAGGGCGCAACCGGCATGCCCGGCGTGATCGTCCCGCGCAAGACGGTCGGCGAGGTGCAGCGGCTGATCGAGGGCGACGACGCCGAGATCTCGATCGAGCTGTCGGACGGCAAGATCCGCTTTACGCTCGGCAATGTGGTGCTGACCTCGAAGCTGATCGACGGCACCTTCCCGGACTACGGCCGCGTCATTCCGCAGAACAACGATAAGGAACTCGTCGTCGACAAGAAGGATTTCGAGGCCGCCGTCGACCGCGTCTCGACGATTTCCAGCGAACGCGGCCGCGCGGTGAAGCTCGCACTGTCCCCGGGCAAGCTGGTGCTCTCGGTCACCAACCCGGATTCCGGCAGCGCCACCGAGGAGCTCGAGGTCGAGTACGCCTCCGACGCGCTCGATATCGGCTTCAACTCGCGCTATCTACTCGACATCGCCGCCCAGATCGAGGGTGAGGTCGCAGTGCTGAAGCTCGCCGATCCCGGCTCGCCGACCCTTGTGCAGGACCGCGACAGCAAGGGCGCGCTCTACGTGCTGATGCCGATGCGGGTGTGATTCCTCCTTCTCGTCATGGCCGGGCTTGACCCGGCCATCCATCGAGCAAGAGATGACCTATTGGGTGTACATCCTCGCCAGCAAGCCCGGTGGAACCCTTTACGTCGGTGTAACCAATAATCTGGTCCAGCGCGTCTACGAGCATCGCGAAGGTCTGGCCGAGGGCTTTACCAAGAAGTACGGCATCAAGACGCTCGTCTATTTTGAGGCACACGAGACGATTGCCGCCGCACTTCAGCGCGAGAAGAATATCAAGCACTGGTCGCGTGAGTGGAAGATCGATCTGATCGTTGCCGGCAATCCCGACTGGAGAGACTTATATGATGAAATTGTCCGCTGACGCGGACGATGGATTGCCGGGTCAAGCCCGGCAATGACAAGGTAACATGACCCCGTCCCGCATTCACCGCCTGTCGCTGACGCATTTCCGCAATTACCGGACGGCGACGCTGCAGGTCGCCGGCGACATGGTGGTGCTGGTGGGGCCGAACGGCGCCGGCAAGACCAATTGCATGGAAGCGGTCTCGTTCCTGTCGCCGGGCCGCGGCCTGCGCCGCGCGACGCTGGAGGACATCGCCGACAACCAGGGCGACGGCTCCTGGGCGGTCTCCGCCGAAGTCGAGGGCGCGCTCGGCCTTGCGACGCTCGGCACCGGTATCGATCCGCCGACCGGCGACGCCGGCAGCGCGAGGCGCTGCCGCATCGACCGCGAACCGGTGGGGTCCGCAACCGCGTTCGGCGATCATCTGCGCATCGTGTGGCTGACGCCGGCGATGGACGGCCTGTTCATGGGCGCCGCCTCGGAACGGCGGCGCTTCTTCGACCGCCTGGTGCTGGCGATCGATTCCGAGCATTCCAGCCGCGTCTCCGCGCTGGAGCGATCGCTGCGCTCGCGCAACCGGCTGCTCGAGGTGCGCAACTATGACGACCATTGGTGTGATGCGATCGAGCGCGAGACCGCCGAGCTTGCGGTCGCGGTCGCCGCATCACGCGGCCAGACCGCCGCCAAGCTCGCCGCGATGCTGCGCGAGCGCGGCGCGGCCTCGGCCTTCCCCTCCGCCGAGATCATGCTCGACGGCTGGATGGAGAATGCGCTGCTGCAGGAGCCTGCAACGGCGGTGGAGGACCGCTACCGCGAGATCCTGCGCGCCAGCCGGCCGCGCGATGCCGCCGCCGGGCGCACGCTCGACGGCCCGCATCTGACCGATCTGCAGGTGGTCTACGCGCCGAAGAACATGCCGGCGCGTGACGCCTCGACCGGCGAGCAGAAGGCGCTCTTGATCGGGCTGGTGCTGGCGCACGCCACGATGGTCGCGGAGATGACCGGCATCGTGCCGCTGCTGCTGCTCGACGAGGTCGTCGCCCATCTCGATCCGAACCGCCGCAAGGCGCTGTTCGACGAGCTCGCCAAGCTCGGCGCGCAGGTCTGGATGACCGGCGCCGATCCCGCGGCGTTCGTCGATATCGGCCCGCGAGGAGAGATTTTCGACGTCGAATCCGGCCGCGCCACGCGGCGCGGCTGATTGGCTAGAGCCTGTCCTCAGTTGAGCAAGATGAAAGCTGAGGCCAAGTGGATGCCGGCGAGAAAGTTTCTGGCGAGTTTGTCGTAGCGGGTCGCGATAGCGCGAAAGTGCTTGA
>NZ_JBUYWT010000031.1:0-97408 GCF_055264925.1 Bradyrhizobium sp. KZN70725 | reverse complement strand
TCGAAAACAGCGAAACGAATATCAACTGACTTCAACAACCAGGCAACCAAAAGCCAGCGCCGCCACGCTGTCCGCGATTTAGCGAAACTGCTGTCCGTCAGTTAGCGAAACCGCTGTCCCGTTTTTGCGAAATACGCAGAGAGCCCTTCAGCACCTCATTCACGCGACCGGATTCACGTCATATGTCGCAGCGATTCGACGGGAAGGGCCCGTAATGAAAGAGGCCGCCAAGTGAGGCGGCCGCTTTCTCACATGAATATTGCAATCGCAGCGATAGCAATGGGGCACAGCCCCAGCACCACAATGCTCGCTCTAAAAAGCAGGTCACTGGTCATGACACAACCTCTGCGTGAGGTTGGAATCTAACTCGGGATGACCACCAAAACAAAGTGCAGTTTGTGCCACGCTAGGAAATTAATCGTGCGCTAGATGAGAATAGGCCGTCAACTGAGGTGGCCCTACTGAGGTGGCCCTACTCTCCCAGCTCTCTGCGGATTCGGTCGCGGTGCTGAACGTGCAAAACCTGGCATGAGTAGAAGTTATCCAGAAGCTTCTTCGCTTCCGCTAGATCGTGCCCGTGATTGGCAAGGTGCTCGATCAGTCCCTCTTGCTCGGCAATGTGTCGTTCGCCTTGGGCAATATGCCGCTCGGCTTGCTCCAGATGGCGAAGCTGCATCTCGCGGTGCACTATTGTGGAATGGTTCGGCATGGCCGCGCTCCCTTCCTATGCAGGCGGGAGCGCTGTTGGTCTCGTCTCTCAGCCACCGACGCCTACGGGCAAAGCCTTGGCCGGTGATGATGCTATCGTATCACGTTCCGTTGCCCCCGGTTCGTTCTCTCAAGATTAAATTCCCTGATCTCGGTCAAAGGCGGGACGGGGATAGAACATCCGATGGGTCGCCTCGGTAGTCCTACTGAGAACACCGGCCAAGCTACGGTTTCCGTTCGCTTAATCCGAACAAGTACACCCCAAAAATCAAACTAGGATACGGGGACTTAAAGACGGACGGCATGAGTTGGGCGTCTCGCCCAAACAAAAAGACAGGGCTAGGCAGACATTTATGAAGTCGGCGCAGTACGCAGGCTTTATTGATTCAGCGACGGGGCGCTTTGTTAAGCCGGGAATTGTACAGCGCGATGAACCGCCGCCCGAAAGGCGCGAGGAGGAGAAGCGCCGGGACAGTGGCAATGATGGAAATGAACCGCCGGGTCTACATCCATTCGTGCAAGGCCTCTTGAAGGAATTGCCGAAGGCAGGAGAAGTCTGGCCAGAGGACAAACGGAAACTCTGGCTCGATACCGCCGCCAGCATCTTCAAAATGATCTACCGAAGCGAGCCAGCCGGAACAGAAGGGCTTTCTTGGCCGAACAATACGAAATGAAAGAGGCCGCCAACTGAGGCGGCCTTACTCTTGCGTCGGGTGAAGCTTTTTCTTCTCAGCTTCCATTTGCGCGATTGACGCGTTTAATCGCTCCAGCGTGAGGAGATCGAGCAGTTGCGCGGTGAAGCGTCGGAACTGCTCAATGCGCGTGTCCAAATCTTCGCATTTGCTGCACACAAGGTGCCTCACTCGCTGTTGTCTCGATGAGCCTTGATCTCCACGCGGGCGCTGGCGCTGTCGTAGATGGATCGTCGCAGCTCGGCCAACTGCGCGTCCCGCTGGTCTGCGAGCGCTTTTCGTTGATTGCGGAGCCTGTGGCTCTCTTCGATAGCAACCTGAGAACGGGCGAACATTGGATCAATCATCCGCACTTTTAGCGCCGCATCTCAATTCCCGCCCTCTCTTAGGTTAAGTCCGATTTTCTCTCGTCGAGCCCGTATCTGCTTTCCTCTTGTGGAAAGGGCTCGTGGGTTTTGCGACCCGCAAACGTATCCGGCACCGACTCGTTGAGGAGTTTGAGCGAGTGCTGGATTAGCTCGCGTGCGTAAACGGCGAGCTTTTCAAACCACAATTGGTCGGGACGATAGTTGCGCTGTTCGGCCATAGCCGCGCTCCCTGTTATGCAGGCGGGAGCGCTAGCCGGTCTCTCAGCCACCGACGCCTACGGGCAGAGCCTCGGCCGGTGATGAAGGGACAATACACCCGAACGTCTTTGGTTGCTGAGTTATTAAGGAACTCCGTTCACCAACGGAGAACCCCGGTAACACTTCTCCTCTGTGGAGGGAGAACACTTGGCGGACCATAAGTATTGCTATGTGCAGAACATCGGATTGGCGACTCAGTAGTCCTACCGAGAACATCGGCCAACCCTTGGTTGCCACAGGATTAAATCCAAACTAGGCCACTCGAAATTTCAAAGCAGGCCACTAGGGATGGAAACAGGCCAGTACCGGTCTGTTTGAAAGAACATATTGCGAACTTAGAACAAACGTGGTACGAGGTTCCAATCAACAACGCATTCCACCCGATCTCGTCGCCCGTTTTCCCGCTAGCGAATCCCCGCCATAAGGAGCACATCCCAAATGTCCGCCACCGCACTGCGTATCGTCGAAGGATCCTCCATGGACAAGTCCAAGGCCCTCTCAGCCGCGCTCTCCCAGATCGAGCGCCAGTTCGGCAAGGGCTCGGTGATGAAGCTCGGCAAGAACGACCGTTCGATGGATGTCGAGACGGTGTCGTCGGGGTCGCTCGGGCTCGATATTGCGCTCGGCGTTGGCGGTCTGCCGAAGGGACGCGTCGTCGAAATCTACGGGCCGGAATCCTCGGGCAAGACCACGCTGGCGCTGCACACCGTGGCGGAAGGCCAGAAGAAGGGCGGCATCTGCGCCTTCATCGACGCTGAACACGCGCTCGACCCGGTCTATGCGCGCAAGCTCGGCGTCAACATCGACGAGCTCTTGATCTCGCAGCCGGACACCGGCGAGCAGGCGCTGGAGATTTGCGACACGCTGGTGCGCTCCGGCGCGGTCGACGTGCTGGTGGTCGATTCGGTTGCAGCGCTGGTGCCGAAGGCCGAGCTCGAGGGCGAGATGGGCGATGCGCTACCGGGTCTGCAGGCCCGCCTGATGAGCCAGGCGCTGCGCAAGCTGACCGCCTCGATCAACAAGTCCCACACCATGGTAATCTTCATCAACCAGATCCGCATGAAGATCGGCGTGATGTACGGCTCGCCGGAGACCACCACCGGCGGCAACGCGCTGAAGTTTTATGCCTCGGTTCGTCTCGACATCCGCCGCATCGGCGCTATCAAGGAGCGCGACGAAGTCGTCGGCAACACCACCCGCGTCAAGGTGGTGAAGAACAAGCTGGCGCCGCCCTTCAAGCAGGTCGAGTTCGACATCATGTATGGCGAGGGCGTCTCCAAGATGGGCGAGATCCTCGACCTCGGCGTCAAGGCCGGCATCGTCGAGAAGTCCGGCGCCTGGTTCTCCTATGACAGCCAGCGGCTCGGCCAGGGTCGCGAGAATTCCAAGGCATTCCTGAAGTCGAATCCCGACATCACCGCCAAGATCGAAGCCGCGATCCGGCAGAACTCCGGCCTGATCTCCGAGCAGATCCTCGCCGGCACGCCCGAACGCGACGCCGAGGGCGAGGAGCCGACGGAGGAGTAAGTCTCCGGCATGATCCGGAAAAGTGCGAAGCGGTTTTCCCTCGCGACAAACGCGAAGCGTTTGTCCGGAGATCATGCTCAAATCATCACATGACTTCGCTGCAAGCGGGCGCTGAGGACGTTGAGTTGCCGACGTCTTCGGCGCCCGTTTGGTTTTGTGTGTCTTTTGTAAAGCAGTTGATCCTCAGCTTGCGGTGCTGATGCCATCGCGCGTAGCCGGAGAGCATCGTGACAAGTCTGATCCTGGCGACAAGTGAACTCGCGAGCTATCGCCTGAGGCAGGCGGGAAGGGCGGACATCGTCGTCGGGTTGAGGCCGCGCTTCGTTTGGGGGAAAATGCCCTCGTCGGATGACCTCACGACCCTGCTGGAACCGCGTTCCGCAAAGCATGTCGATTTCGACACGCACTGGCTCGACTTCGCCAGTTCAAGATGGACCGGCTCGATCGGTCGGGACATTGGGCTTGTCGAGTTGTGCGAGCGTTGCGATAGCGTCGAGCTATGGGCTGATCCCCAGCCGAATGACCAGTTGGTGCTGGCCTGGTTGCTCGACGTGCTCCGCCCGCACCGCCACATCGTAGCGAAGCTCAAGCTGGTCCAGACCGATGTCGAGATCGGCAGGTACCGAGGCGAGAGCTTGGCGAAATGGCGATTGCCTGCACTTGCGGTGACCGATGATCGGCTGGAATTGGCCGGTCGCGCCTGGAATGCCTATCGCGCTCCGACGCCCGAGCCCTGTTTCGACCTTCTCATGCAGGATCTGTCGGCCATCCCGCAGCTCCGCGCGGCGCTGATTGCGTTGCTGGAGGAGCTACCCGGGCAAGACACCGGCCTCGGCGCGTCCGAACTGCGAATGCTGGATCTCGTCGCCGACGGCGAGACAAGCCCACAGGTCCTTTCAAACGAGCTGAACCGGGAACGCGGCGTGTTCGATTTTCAGGAAGCGGAGCTGATCCTGGACCGGCTCGCCTATTGTCCATCACCGGTTCTGACCGGATTCCCCGCGGAGATCGAAGCGCCCGACGATCTGAAGGCCCGAAACAACCGACTCCTGCACAGTCGGCTGTCGCTCACCGATTTCGGCCAGGAAGTGTCGGATCGCGAGCTCGACTTCAGCCAGTACAACACGATCCATCGCTGGTGGGGCGGCACCGAACTGACCAATGAGCGGCTGTGGCGCTGGGACGCCGAGAGCCGCACTCTCGTCGCTCCGTAAGGCTTGTTCGAGCGACGCCAGCACGCGACGTTCTGATCTCTACGCCAGCGCCTTTTCCCGGCTCGCGATCAGCGCCCGCAAATCCTCGGTCACCGCGACCGATTGATGGGTCTTCTGGTCGGTCGCGACCCAGATGATCTCGCCGGTGGCGCGCAGGTCATCGGAGCCTTTGGCGAAGATCGCGAGCGCAAGATTGATCGAGGAGCGGCCGATCTTGGCGACCCGGACGCAGACCTCGATGTCCTCGTCGAACCGGATCGGAGCCTTGTACTCGACGACCGATTTCACGGTGTGGAAGTCGATGCCGGTCCGCGCCACCTCGCCGAGATAGTCGTAGCCGAGCGCGCGGAAATATTCGGTGATGGCGGTGTCGAAATAGGTGAGGTAGTGGGCGTTGAACACCACGGCCTGCGCGTCGACCTCCGAATAGCGGACGCGAAACGGGAAATGGAACCAGAATTCCTCGCGCATGTTTCCTCCTGCCGCGGGCGGGCCAGTCCGTCATTCCGGGGCGCGACGAAGTCGCGAATCCGGAATCCGGAAGTCGTGGATCGAGATTCCGGGTTCTCGCTTCGCGAGCCCCGGAATGACACCGAGTGAATCACGCGTCAGAGACGCAGCACGACGTAGCTGCAACAATGGTGCGCTTTACTCCGCCGCCTGCGCGTAATCCTCGACCGGCGGGCACGAGCACACCAGGTTGCGGTCGCCGTAGACGTTGTCGACGCGGCCGACCGGGCTCCAGTATTTGTCGGACCGTGACACGCCCTCCGGGAAGCAGCCTTCGGCGCGGGTGTAGGCCCGGTTCCAGGCATCGTCGGCGATGTCGTGTACGGTATGCGGCGCGTGGCGCAGCGGCGAGGCCTCGACCTTCCAGCGGCCCTTCTCGATCTCCGCGATTTCGTCGCGGATCGCGATCATGGCGTCGCAGAACCGGTCGATCTCGAACTTCGATTCCGATTCCGTCGGTTCGATCATCAGCGTGCCCGCCACCGGGAAGCTCATGGTCGGCGCGTGGAAGCCGTAGTCGATCAGGCGTTTTGCGATGTCGTCGACGGTGACGCCGCTGGTCGTCTTCAGCGGCCGCGGATCGACGATGCACTCATGCGCAACGCGGCCGCGCTCGTTGCGGTACAGCACCGGAAAGTGCGGCTGCAGCCGTGCGGCGATGTAGTTGGCGTTGAGGATCGCGATCTCGGTGGCGCGCGTCAGGCCTTCGCCGCCCATCATCAGGATGTAGATGTAGGAGATGGTCAGGATCGACGCCGAGCCGAACGGCGCAGCCGATACCGCGCCGATGGCGTGCGCCGTCGCTCCGTCGGTTGCGGGATGGCCCGGCAGATAGGGCGCAAGATGCGCCTTCACGCCGATCGGGCCCATGCCGGGGCCGCCGCCGCCATGCGGAATGCAGAAGGTCTTGTGCAAATTGAGATGGCTGACATCGGCGCCGTAGTCGCCGGGCCGCGACAGTCCGACCTGCGCGTTCATGTTGGCGCCGTCGAGATAGACCTGGCCGCCATGGGCATGCACGATGTCGCAGATCTCGCGGATATGCTCCTCGAACACGCCGTGGGTCGACGGATAGGTGATCATGACCGCGGCAAGGTTGGCGGAGTGCTTCTCCGCCTTGGCGCGAAGATCATTGACGTCGACGTCGCCGCGAGCATCGCACGCGACGACCACGACCTCCATGCCGACCATCGCAGCCGAGGCCGGATTGGTGCCGTGCGCGGAGGAGGGGATCAGGCACACCTTGCGGTGCGGCTCGCCGCGCGCGAGGTGATAGCCGCGGATCGCCAGCAGCCCGGCATATTCGCCCTGCGCGCCGGAATTCGGCTGCAGCGAGACTGCGTCATAGCCGGTGATGTCGCACAGCCATTGCTCCAGCCGCTTGAACAGCGCGTGATAGCCCTTGGCCTGATCCGCCGGCGCGAACGGATGCAGATTGCTGAACGCCGGCCAGGTCAGCGGGATCATTTCGGTGGTGGCGTTGAGCTTCATCGTGCAGGAGCCGAGCGGGATCATCGCGCGGTCGAGCGCGAGGTCACGATCGCTGAGCTTGCGCATGTAGCGCAGCAGCTCGGTCTCGGAACGATGCGTATTGAACACCGGATGGCTGAGGAAGGCGCTGGTGCGCCGCAGCTCCTTCGGCAGCGCCTCGTGCGCACCGGCCTCGATCTCGGCATAGCTGAGCTTGCCGCCGAACACGCGCCACACCGCCTCGACCGTCTCCGGCGTCGAGGTCTCGTCGAGCGCGATGCCGAGCGTGGTCGCGCCGATGCGCAGATTGATCCGCTCCGCCTGCGCGCGGGTGACGAGCTCGATCTGCTTGCTACCTGTCTCGACGGTCACGGTATCGAAGAACGCTTCGGTGGTCGGCGCAAAGCCGAGCTTGCGCAGGCCGGCGGCAAGCACGGTGGCGCGGCGATGCACGCTGCGTGCGATATGGGTCAGGCCCTCGGGACCGTGATAGACCGCATACATCGAGGCGATCACGGCGAGCAGCACCTGCGCGGTGCAGATGTTCGAGGTCGCCTTCTCGCGGCGGATATGCTGCTCGCGGGTCTGCAGCGCGAGGCGATAGGCGGGCTGCCCACGCGAATCCACCGAGAGGCCGACGATGCGGCCGGGCAGCGAGCGCTTCAGCGTGTCGCGCACCGCCATATAGGCGGCGTGCGGTCCGCCATACCCCATCGGCACGCCGAACCGCTGCGCCGAACCGATCGCGATGTCGGCGCCGAGCTCGCCGGGCGAGGCGAGCAGCGTCAGCGACAGCAGGTCCGCCGCGACGATCGCAAGCGCGCCCTTGGCGCGCAGCGACGCGATGGCAGGCTTGAGGTCGCGTACTGCGCCCGACGTTCCCGGATATTGCAGCAGCGCGCCGAGCACATCGGCGTTGTCGAGCTCGGTCAGGGGATCGCCGACCACCAGCGCCCAGCCCAGCGGCGCGGCGCGCGTGCGCATCACCGCCACCGTCTGCGGATGCACCTCCTTGTCGACGAAGAACACCTTCGCCTTGACCTGCGAGTGGCGCTCGGCGAGCGCCATCGCTTCCGCCGCTGCCGTCGCTTCGTCGAGCAGCGAGGCGTTGGCGACGTCGAGCCCGGTGAGATCGCAGATCATGGTCTGGAAGTTGAACAGGGCCTCGAGCCGGCCCTGGCTGATCTCCGGCTGGTACGGCGTATAGGCGGTGTACCAGGCCGGGTTCTCCAGAATGTTGCGCTGGATCACCGCGGGCAGGATGGTGCCGGAATAGCCCTGGCCGATCAGCGAGGTGAACATCTGGTTCTGCGCGGCGAGCTCGCTCATATGCGCGAGCGCCTCGGTCTCGCTCAGCGCCCGGCCGAGATCGAGCGGCGCCTTCTGCCGGATCGACGCCGGCAGCGTCTCGTTCATCAGCGCCTGCAGGCTCGCGGCGCCGACCGTCTCCAGCATCGCGTTGACGTCGCGCGGCGACGGTCCGATGTGGCGGCGGACGAAATCGGTGGCGGCTTCGTTGATCGGCTTGAAGGGCGCGTTCATGACGTGATCCTCGGAGTGATCCTTTAGGCGGTGTGCGCGGCGTAGGCGGCCTCGTCCATCAGGCCGCCGAGCTCGCCCTTGTCGGCAATCTTCAGCTTGAAGAACCAGGCCTTGCCGCCGGCGTCGGAATTGACCAGCGCGGGCTCGGCGGCGAGCGCGTCGTTGACCTCGACCACCTCGCCGGAGATCGGCGCGTAAACGTCGGAGGCGGCCTTGACGGATTCGACGACAGCGGCGGCCTCGGCCTTCTTCAGGCTGCGGCCGACCTTGGGCAGTTCGACGAACACGACGTCGCCGAGCTGCGACTGCGCATAGTCGGTGATCCCGATCGTGGCGACGTCGCCCTCGATGCGGAGCCATTCGTGGTCGGACGTGTACAGCGTCGTCATGGGGTCGATCCTTTGGCGTTCAGCGTTTGTAGGTATTGGGGACGAAGGGCGTAGCGGCGACTTTCAGCGGCAGCCGCTGGCCGCGCACTTCGGCGAAAACGGTGGTGCCGACGGCGGAAAGGGCCGTGGGCAGGTAGCCCATCGCAACCGGCGCATTGAGGCTCGGGCCGAAGCCGCCCGAGGTCACCTTGCCGATCTGCTCGGTCGAGCCGGCATCGGCGAACAGCGCGGCGCCTTCGCGCACCGGTGCGCGGCCGTCAGGCTTCAGGCCGACCCGTCGGCGCGCAGCGCCATCTGCGAATTGCGCGAGAATTTTGTCGGCGCCGGGGAAGCCGCCGGCGCGGGCGCCGCCGCTGCGGCGAACCTTCTGCACCGACCATTCCAGCGCGCCTTCGACCGGTGTCGTCGTGGTGTCGATGTCATGGCCATAGAGGCACAGCCCGGCTTCGAGCCGCAGGCTGTCGCGCGCGCCGAGCCCGATCGGCAACACGTCGGGATTGTCGAGCAGCGCGGTGACCAGGGCTTCCACCTTGTCCGCGGGCACGGAAATCTCAAAGCCGTCCTCGCCGGTATAGCCGGAGCGCGAGACGAAGCAGTCGACGTCACTGAGCCGGCGCGCACCGGCATCCATGAATTTCATCGAACCGACATCTGCACAAAGTTTCGCCAGCGCCGATTCGGCTTTAGGGCCCTGCAGCGCGATCAGCGCGCGGTCGGCCAGCGAGATGATCTCGCAGGCGTCGGAGAGATTCGCGCGCAGATGCGCCTCGTCCTCGGCCTTGCAAGCGGCGTTGACCACCAGGAACAGGTGATCGCCGAAATTCGCCACCATCAGGTCGTCGAGCAGGCCACCGTCATTGTTGGTGAATTGCGCGTAGCGCTGCCGTCCCGGCGCGATACCGACGATGTCCTGCGGCACCAGTTTTTCCAGCGCGAGCGCGGCATCCGCGACCTTGCCGGATTTGGCCTTCAGCACGAGCTGGCCCATGTGCGACACATCGAACAGACCGGCTTCCTTGCGGGTGTGCAGATGCTCCTTCAGCACGCCGGCCGCGTATTGCACCGGCATGTCATAGCCGGCGAACGGCACCATCTTGGCGCCGCGCGCCAGATGCAGCGCGTGCAGCGGGGTCTGTTTCAGCGGGGAGGTTTCGCGCGCAAGCATCACAGGGCCCTCGCGGTTCCCGCCGGGGACCTATTTCCCCTTGAGAAACCTGCAGAAAGCCCCATCTGTCGCTGTGCCTGAGAGTATTATCCCGTCGGCGGACGCATCGGGGCGAACCCCAGCGTCTCTTTCCAGATGTCAGACGTCACGCGGTCCTTTTGCCTGAGAGTTTCCGGGGCGGTTGCTCCTTCGGCGCCGGCGATAAGGCCGGTCTCTCCCGACGTGACTAGGTATAGGTAGGTAGAAAACACGGCGCCACCAAGACTGTCAACGCAGCTGCAGCAACTATCCAATGGGCTTTGTGCTG
The DNA here is from genome assembly GCF_055264925.1 of Bradyrhizobium sp. KZN70725. Classification (NCBI taxonomy): domain Bacteria; kingdom Pseudomonadati; phylum Pseudomonadota; class Alphaproteobacteria; order Hyphomicrobiales; family Nitrobacteraceae; genus Bradyrhizobium; species Bradyrhizobium sp. KZN70725. The sequence continues at coordinate 87,258 of NZ_JBUYWT010000031.1, read as the reverse complement.
CCGCGGCAAGCCCATGATCCGCCTGCACAGTTTCTGGACACCGCAGCTGGCAATGTCTAAAAGCGTTCGGCCGGAAAATGACGCCTTTTTGCGGCTGGCCGGCCCCTTTTTCCGATTGGATGAACATGAGCAGCGTCAACGACATCAGGTCGACATTTCTGAACTTCTTCAAGGAGAACGGGCACGAGATCGTGGCCTCGTCGCCGCTGGTTCCGCGCAACGACCCGACCTTGATGTTCACCAATGCCGGCATGGTGCAGTTCAAGAACGTCTTCACCGGCGTCGAGAAGCGCGGCTATCAGCGCGCCACGACGTCGCAGAAGTGCGTGCGCGCCGGCGGCAAGCATAACGACCTCGACAATGTCGGCTACACCGCGCGCCATCTCACCTTCTTCGAGATGCTCGGCAACTTCTCGTTCGGCGATTACTTCAAGGAGCGCGCGATCGAGCTCGCCTGGAATCTGATCACCAAGGATTTCGGGCTGAAGAAGGACAAGCTGCTGGTCACCGTCTACCACACCGACGACGAGGCGGCCGGCTACTGGAAGAAGATCGCGGGCTTCTCGGACGACCGCATCATCCGCATCCCGACCTCGGACAATTTCTGGGCGATGGGCGACACCGGCCCGTGCGGACCGTGCTCCGAAATCTTCATCGACCGCGGCGAGCACATCTGGGGCGGCCCTCCGGGCAGCCCGGATGAGGATGGCGATCGCTTCCTCGAATTCTGGAACCTGGTGTTCATGCAGTACGAGCAGGTGACGAAGGAGGAGCGCGTGGCGCTGCCGCGTCCCTCGATCGACACCGGCATGGGGCTCGAGCGCATGGCCTGCATCCTGCAGGGCGTCGAGAGCGTGTTCGAGACCGATCTGTTCCGCAATCTGATCGATGCCGCCGCGTCTACCCTCGGGCACGGTCCGAACGAGCAGAACGTTGGGTCGTATCGGGTGATCGCGGACCATCTGCGCTCGTCCGCGTTCCTGATCACCGACGGCGTGCTGCCGTCGAACGAGGGCCGCGGCTACGTGCTGCGCCGGATCATGCGCCGCGCGATGCGCCATGCACAGCTTTTGGGCGCGAGCGAGCCGCTGATGCATCGCCTGGTCTGGGCGCTGGTCCGCGAGATGGGCCAGGCCTATCCGGATCTGGTCCGTGCGGAGAAGCTGATCGAGGAGACGCTGCGGCTGGAGGAGACGCGCTTCCGCAAGACGCTGGCGCGCGGCCTGTCGATCCTCGACGAGAAGAGTGCCGGCCTCAAGAAGGGCGACATGTTCGACGGCGACACCGCGTTCACGCTGTACGACACCTACGGCTTCCCGCTCGATCTGACGCAGGACGCGCTGAAGTCGCGCGGCATCAGCGTCGACCAGGCGTCGTTCACCGACGCGATGGAGCGGCAGCGCGTGAAGGCGCGTGCCTCCTGGGCAGGTTCGGGCGAGGCGGCGAGCGAGGCGATCTGGTTCCCGCTGCGCGAGAAGCTCGGAGCGACCGAATTCCTCGGCTACGAGACCGAGAGCGCGGAAGGCGCGGTGACGGCGCTGATCAAGGACGGCGCGGAGGTCGAAAGCCTCAAGGCCGGCGAGAGCGGCGCGATCGTGCTGAACCAGACCCCGTTCTACGGCGAGTCGGGCGGCCAGGTCGGCGACCTCGGCGTGCTCACCGGCGAGGGCGTCAAGTTCCGCGTCACCGACACGCAGAAGAAGGCCGGCGATCTGTTCGTGCATCTCGGCACCGTGGAGCAGGGCACGCTGACCATCGGCACTGCGCTGCAGCTCGAGGTCGACCACGCCAGGCGTTCGTCGATCCGTGCCAACCACTCGGCGACGCATCTGTTGCACGAGGCGCTGCGCCAGGTGCTCGGCGATCACATTGCGCAGCGCGGCTCGCTGGTCACGCCCGACCGGCTGCGCTTCGACTTCGTGCATCCGAAGCAGATCACACCGGAAGAGCTCGCCCGGATCGAGGACATCGCCAACGATGTCGTGCTGGAGAATGACGAGGTCACGACCCGCGTCATGGGCGTCGACGATGCCCGCGAGGCCGGCGCCCGCGCGCTGTTCGGCGAGAAATACGGCGACGAGGTTCGCGTCGTGTCGATGGGCAAGGGCGCCCGCGATCACGGCCAGAACGCGCTTGGCTGGTCGGTCGAGCTCTGCGGCGGCACTCATGTGCGCCGCACCGGCGACATCGGCCTGATCTCGGTGACCAGCGAGGGCGCGGTGGCGTCCGGCGTCCGCCGCATCGAGGCGCTGACCGGACGTCACGCGCGCAAGCACGCCAACGACACCATCGCGCTGGCCAAGACCGCGGCGCTGGAGTTGCGCACCACGATCGACGACGTGCCGGCGCGCATCGCCGCGCTGATGGAAGAGCGCAAGAAGCTCGAGCGCGATCTGTCTGACGCCCGCAAGAAGCTCGCGATGGGCGGCGGCAGTGCGTCGAACGGCGCCGCCTCGGCCGTTCGTGAGGTCGGCAATGTCAAGCTGCTGGCGCGCGCGGTCGAGGGCGTCGAGACCAAGGATCTCAAGAGTCTCGTCGACGACGGCAAGAAGCAAATCGGCTCGGGCGTGGTCGCGATCGTTGGCGTCACCGAGGACGGCAAGGCCGGCATCGTGGTCGGCGTCACTGCCGATCTGACCGCGCGGTTCAACGCGGTCGAGCTCGTGCGCAAGGGCTCCGAGGTGCTCGGCGGCAAGGGCGGCGGCGGCCGGCCCGACATGGCGCAGGCCGGCGGGCCCGACGGCGCCAAGGCCGACGCCGCGCTGTCGGCGATCGAACAGGCCATGACCCAACAGGCATCGGCCGGCGCCTGACGGAGAGGCTGATCGTGGCGACGGCTCCGCTCAAGCCCACGATCGGCGATCCCGGGCTGCGCGACCGTCTCTACGAGCTGCTCGAACGCGATGATCTGCCGCATTCGGGCGGCTTGCGGTTTGCCCGGGTCATCGTCGCCATCATCGCCGTCGATGTGCTGGCGGCGATCCTGGCCTCCGTGCCCGAGATCGACGCGCAGTTCAGCTGGCTGCTGACGACCATCGAGATCGCGGCGGTCATCGCCTTCGCGCTGGAATATGCCGCGCGGCTCTGGAGCGTGGTCGGCCACTCGCTGCGCGACATGACGCCGGCGCGGGCGCGGCTGGAATACGCCTTCTCGGCGCTCGGCGTGATCGACCTGCTGGCCTTCCTGCCGTCGGCCGTCGCGCTTGCGATCGGCGACAAGACCGCGCTGCTGCTGTTCGGCATGCTGCCGTTCCTCAAGCTGGTGCGCTATTCGACCGCGATGCGCTCGCTGCTGGCGGCGCTACATGCCGAGCGGCGCACGCTGTTCGGCTGCGTGGTGATCCTGACCGGCGCCGTGCTGCTGTTTGCCTCGCTGCTCTATGCCATCGAGCACAGGGTGCAGCCGGACAAGTTCGGCACCATGCCGCAGGCGATGTGGTGGGCGATCGTGACGCTCGGCACCGTCGGTTACGGCGACGTCGTCCCGATTACGCCGCTCGGCCGGACCGTCACGGTGGTCGCGATCGTGGTCGGCTTCGCGATGATCGCGCTGCCGGTCGCGATCATCTCGACCGCGTTCGCCGACGAGGTCCGGCGCCGCGACTTCGTCGTGACCTGGGGCATGCTGGCGCGGGTGCCGCTGTTCTCACATCTTGGCGCTGCCGATATTTCCGACATCATGCGCTTGCTGCGGTCGCAGACCATCGAGGCCGGCGAGGTCTTGGTGCGGCGCGGCGATGCGGCGTCATCGATGTATTTCATCACCGCGGGCGAGGTCGAGATCGACCTGCCGAGCCAGCTTGTGCGGCTTTCCGACGGCGCGTTCTTCGGCGAGATCGCGCTGCTGCGGCGGACCAGCCGCTCCGGCACGGTGACGGCGACGCGCAAGACCAAGCTGCTGGTGCTCGATGCGCAGGACTTCCATGCCCTGATCGAGCGCATGCCGGCGCTCGCCGCCCATGTCCGGGAGACCGCGGAGGCGCGGCTTGCCGATCCGCTTGCGGCCGGCGGCGACCTGGCCGCCGCGGAGATCGCCCAGGCGCCGCGCGAGACCGACGGCGGCATCCGCGACTAGAATCTCATTCCGATTGAATCGGAACGAGGCTCTCGATTCTTCGTTTGGCGCGTTTCTTCACGCGAACCGGTATCCACTTCGCTCGAAAACGCTTAGTCCCGCCGCAGGAACACGTAATCCGCCGAGTAGGCCGCGCCTTTCAGCGCGCCTGATTTGTCGCAGGCGCCGCTGAGCTCGCCGCCCGAGGTGTTGATCCGCTGCACGGTTGCGACGCCGGAGAGCAGGCCGTTGCCGCGGTGGGCGATCACCTCGAGCTTCAGCCAGGGAATATCGGCGGCGGTGGTGCCGGGTGCGCTGCCGGCGGTGCGGGCGGTCACGACACTGCCGTCGACATGCTCCCAGTTCGGACCCGCATAATGCCGGCCGACCGTGCGACCGTCGGCGATCAGGGTCGCGATCGGTTCGCGGAACGACCAGGCGAGCTTGCCGTCGCTGACCGGCTTGCACTCATAGACCTGCACGCCCTCGGCATGGACGGTGAGGATCTTGGACTCGCCAGGCGCCGCGACGGCGTCGGGCAGGGGATCGGCAGCGAATGCCGCCGACGCGGTTAGCGAGAACGATGCGAGCACGACGGCTCTGACAAGGGCCATGGTCATGCTCGCACCTGTCTTCCCAGGATGACGGCCTCAGGCCGCGATCGCCTTCACGAGGTTGTCGGACACCTTGTCGAGGAATCCGGTGGTCGAGAGCCAGCGCTGGTCGGCACCGACCAGGAGCGCGAGGTCCTTGGTCATATAGCCCTCTTCGACGGTGGCGACGCAGACCTTCTCCAGGGTGGTGGCGAACTTGGCCAGCGCCTCGTTGTTGTCGAGCTTGGCGCGATGGGCGAGGCCACGGGTCCAGGCGAAGATCGACGCGATCGAGTTGGTCGAGGTCTCCTTGCCCTTCTGGTGCTCGCGGTAGTGGCGGGTCACGGTGCCGTGGGCGGCCTCGGCTTCCACGGTCTTGCCGTCCGGGGTGAGCAGCACCGAGGTCATCAGGCCGAGCGAGCCGTAGCCCTGGGCCACGGTGTCGGACTGCACGTCGCCGTCATAGTTCTTGCAGGCCCAGACATAACCGCCGGACCATTTCAGCGCCGAGGCCACCATGTCGTCGATCAGGCGGTGCTCGTAGGTCAGGCCCTTGGCGTCGAATTCCTTCTTGAACTCGCGGTCGAACACGTCCTGGAAGATGTCCTTGAAGCGGCCGTCATAGACCTTCAGAATCGTGTTCTTGGTCGACAGATAGACGGGGTAGTTGCGCATCAGGCCGTAGTTGAACGAGGCGCGGGCGAAATCGGTGATGGAGTCGTCGAGATTGTACATCTCCATCGCGACGCCGGCGCCGGGCGCCTTGAACACTTCCTTCTCGATGACGGTGCCGTCCTCGCCGACGAACTTCAGCGACAGCGTGCCCTTGCCGGGGAACTTGATGTCGGTGGCGCGGTACTGGTCGCCATAGGCATGGCGGCCGATGATGATCGGCTTGGTCCAGCCGGGAACCAGGCGCGGCACGTTCTTGCAGATGATCGGCTCGCGGAAGATGCAGCCGCCGAGGATGTTGCGGATGGTGCCGTTCGGCGACTTCCACATCTGCTTCAGGCCGAACTCCTTCACCCGGGCCTCGTCGGGAGTGATGGTGGCGCATTTGACGCCGACGCCGACCTTCTTGATGGCTTCGGCGGCGTCGATGGTCACCTGGTCGTTGGTCTCATCGCGGTATTCCATGCCCAGATCGAAATAGAGCAGTTCGACATCCAGGAACGGGTTGATCAGCTTGTCCTTGATGTACTGCCAGATGATCCGGGTCATCTCGTCGCCATCGAGCTCGACGACGGGGTTGGATACCTTGATTTTTGCCATGACGGGGAGGCCCTCTTGGGAACGGCGCGCTTTTGACGGCGGGGGTGGAAAATACGCCTGCGCTATAGCACCGCCCGGGGGCGGGCGAAAGCGCACCGGTATGCACTTTCAGCCCATCTTTTCACCGAGAACCGCCATTCTGGACGGACCAGAATAGCGCCTCTCGGCCCTTGTTCTTGACGGGTTTTCTTCACGCGAACCGGTGCCCGCTTCGCTTGAAAACCATCTAAAACGCCGCCTGCGTCGCGGTCCCGGCCACGATGTACCAGGTCACGAACAGGCCCGCGATCAGGGCGCCCGGCAGGCTCGATCCGGTCCGCCGCCAGGTGAACGTCGCGATCACGGCGACGATCGCGAGCAGGGGCACGAACTGGATCGCGACGATGGTCGAGAGCGGCACGAAACCGGGGTCCGGGACCGGGTTGAACAGCTTTCCCGTCAGCCACAGCGTGCCGTATTGCAGCACCAGCAACACGATGAAACCGAACGTCAGCGCCAGGATGTTGGTCAGGTACAGCGCCCCGCGCGGCGCATCCATGGTCGAGAAATTCCGGTGCAGCACGTGCAGCGCCACGACGAAAAACGCCGTGAACGGAATCAGATAGATCAGGAAGATGAGGAATTGCTTCGCGCTCATCAATTTGAGTGCGACGATCCAGAAGCGGAAGTCGATCTTGAAGGCGAGGTCGGCAAGCCACAGCGCGGCGTAGCCGACCGCGACCGAAGCCAGCGCGATCACGACGGATTGACCGACGAGGCCGGTCCGGCTGGCGCGGTTCGGGGCGAACCGCATCAGGGCGAGCGTGATCAGGCCGTTGATGATGGCCCAGACCAGGATCTGGTTGGTGATGCCCTGCGGCAGGAATGCGCTGGGGGCCACGAAGGTGCCGCCCAGCGCGAAGGCCGGATAATAGGTCAGCGCCGGGATGAAGGCGGACAGGATGAACGCCGTGGTCCAGCGCCGGCCCTTGGCAGCCTCATGCGGTGGCATGGTGCCGTCGGCAACCGCCGGCAGCCGGAGGCGGGAGAACGTCTTGGCTTCCAGCAGCCCGTCGAACGTCCCGATGACAAGGGCAATGAAACCGATGAGGGCGATGAGCGTGCCGATCTCCTTGCGGAACCAGATCTGATCGTCGACCGGGCGCGGGGTGCCGCCCTTCAACGTCTTGGCGAACCAGTCCAGGCTGTAGCCGATCGTTTCATGCGAGATGTGCTCCGCCGGATGGGTCATCGCCGGGGTGTACAGCGCCCGCGCGGTGCCGTTGGCTGGATCGCCATAGACCTTGCCCGGCTCGACCGCGCCTTGGGTGCCGAACAGCGCCCAGAGCTTTGGGCTCGTGGTGACGTCGCGGGCCAGCTGGACGCCCCACATCAGGTCGGGGAATTCCTCATACTGGGCGAACACCAGCGCGGTGTTGCGCGGCCACGACGTGGTGCCCTCGGCCGCGAACGGCTTGCCGGTGGACGAGCCCTCCAGCACCATCGACTTGTAGTCGTTGGGCTGAGCTGCGGCGGCGGCCAGCACGGTCCAGCCGCCCATCGAATGGCCCTCGAGCCCGATATTCTCCTTGTCGACGAATTGGAGGCTGCGGAGATAGGCAAGGCCGTCAGGTCCGCCAAAACCGTTGGCGAAGGAGGGCGGGTCGCTGTAGCCATGGCCGGTCTGGTCGAGCGCCAGCACGACATAGCCACGGCGGGCGAACTCGATGGCGAAGCCGTCCTGGGTCTCGCGAGAATTGATGTAGCCGTGAACGGCGAGGATGCCGGGCGCCGGAATCTGCGCGGTCGCGTTCGGCGGGACATAGAGCAGGGCACTCATGGTGTTGCCCTTGGCGCCGTTGAAGCGGACATCCTCGATCCGGATGCTGCCGGCGGTCTGCGTGAAGTGGGCGAGCAGGCCCCCCGCCACGATCAAGATCAGGCCCAAAATCGCCAGCGTCCATCTGCCCCGCATCGTCGTCCCCCCAAGGTGCCTCGCCGTTGAAACCGGCGTCTCAAGCGTGCCTTTACAGCTTCGCTTTGGTTGTGGTTGATAGCCTATCCGAAGGCCAAGTGCGCGCAAAGCGGCAGCCTTCGCTTCTTGCGATTGGGATTCCGATTGAGGATTCGCAAACGCCGCTAACCCTGTTATCTGCTTGGAGAAAATGGTCCCGCGCAAAACCGGTGCAAAGCTGGTCGGTGCGGTCCTGGACCCCTGCATGAGATTTTGAATCAGCGTCCTCAGAAGCTGATTCAAAATCTTCAGACGTTGAATCAGAAAGTGAAGTGAGATGTCCGGCACCGACAAGACCAAGGCAGGGCACGACCTTGCCGGTCCCGTCGTCATCCTGGTCGAACCGCAGCTTGGCGAGAACATCGGCATGGCCGCGCGCGCGATGGGCAACTTCGCGCTGTCGAGGATGCGCATCGTCAACCCGCGCGACGGCTGGCCGAACATTGCCGCCCAGCGCGCGGCCGCAGGCGCCGACCACATCATCGGTTCCGTCGAGCTGTTCGACAACGTCGAGCAGGCGATCGCCGATCTCACGCTGGTGTTTGCGACCACCGCCCGGGCCCATGACCAGGCCAAGCCGGTGGTCGGGCCGGAGGGCGCGGCGGGTGAGATCGTCGGCCATGTCGCGTCGGGCGGCGGCGCCGGCATCCTGTTCGGGCGCGAGCGCGCCGGCCTGACCAATGAGGAGGTCGCGCTCGCCAACCGCATCATCACCTTCCCGGTCAACCCAGGCTTCGCCTCGCTCAATCTGGCGCAGGCGGTGCTGTTGATGGGCTATGAGTGGTTCAAGCTCTCGACCGCGGGCACGCTGCCGTTCGCGATGCCCGAGCGGTCCGAGCCGGCCTCCCAGCACCAGATGCAGGCGTTCTTCGACAACCTCGTCGCCGAGCTCGACAAGGTCGAGTTCCTGCGGCCGGCGGAGAAGCGCGACACCATGCTGGTAAACCTGCGCAACATCTTCACGAGGATGGATCCGACCAAGCAGGACATGCACACGCTGCACGGCGTGGTGATGGCGATCGCCGAGGGCCGCAAGGGCCCGGCAAAGGGCGGCGTGCTCGACGGCGCCCAGGCGACGCGCTTGCGGGCGCTGCTCGCCGAGCAGGGGCAGGGCGGCGCGACCGCCGACAGCAGCAGCACGGTGCGCGGCCTCGCCCGGCTGCTCCGCCGCAACCCGACCGACGCCGAACGGACCCTGTGGCAGGCGCTGACGCGGGACCGCCGCTTCGCCGGTCAGTTCAAGCGCCAGACCCCGGTCGGCCGCCACATCCCCGACTTTGTCTCCTTCGTGCACCGGCTTGCGATCGAGCTGGTCAACCCGAACGAGAGCGAGGCCATCGGTGCCGACCGTGCCAAGCGCAGAGCCTGGCTCGAGGCGCGCGACTATCGGGTGGTCGACATGCAGGTGGCCGATGTCGAGCGCGACCTCGACGCCGAGCTGTTGCGGCTGGAGGCGGGGCTGCGGCAGGAGCGGTAGCTTACGCTGCCGTTCCGTCCGCGTCGTTCGCGTGGATTCGGGCGCGTAGCTCCCTCCACGTGTCGTCCCGGCGAAGGCCGGGACCCATACGCCGCGGCTCATGTTGTTGAAGAGATTCGTCGTTCCACCGTCGCAAGACAATCAGCATTTATGGTTATGGGTCCCTGCTTTCGCATGCTTTCGCAGGGACGACACCGAATGTGTTGCGCGATCGTTGAGTCATACATCCACGTTCTCGCGCCTCGCTTCGCCGAGCTTTGCATCTCGTTTCGCCGCTCTGATTACAGAAGGCGCCGCGCGGCGCGGATGGCGTGGTATCTGTCTTCACGATCCAGCAGGCAGCATCTCGCTAGGCTCGTGCCGACACGAGCCACAGACCCACATGCAGGTCGCGCCCATCCGCTCCGAGGCTTGCGGCGAGCGCGTTGCGTACCGCTTCCATGGCGCGATGACGTTGATCGTCCGTGGCATTCTCGAGCAGCGCAGGCAGCGGGCCGGCCTGCGTGATGAAGGCCATGCTTTGCGTGATGTCGCCGCCATGGATCGGCACGTCGGTGGCCTTGAGCGCAATCTCGTGAAACCCGGCCTCGGTCAGGATGCCGCGAACGCGATCCTCGCGCGCGAACGAAAACATCCCGGGCGCCAATGGATCGAGCGGCGGCTGTGGCGGCACGTGCGCTCGGGCCGCCTCGATCGGTACGCGAAACCACGGCGACTCCGGCATGGTGCGAAAACAGACGAACACCAGCCGCCCGCCCGCTCTCATGCCGCCGCGGATGTTGGTGAAGGCCTTGACCGGGTCATCGAAGAACATCAGGCCAAAACGCGAATACACCAGATCCGCCCAGCGCGGTTCGAAGCCGTAGATCGTTGCGTCGGCCAGCGCACAGGTCACGTTGCCAAATCCCGCCTCGGCGACACGATGCCTGGCCAGATCCAGCATCGGGACCGAGATATCGACACCCACCACAGCACCCGACGGACCAACAACCTTGGCGAACGCCAACACTGTGTCACCGGTGCCGCATCCGATATCGATGACACGCTCACCCGGCTTTGCCGCCGCGGCACCCAGGCTGACGTTGGTGACCGACGTGAAGACATCGCTGATCACGGCTTGCTGCGAAACCCATGAGTGCCCCATGGTGCTGTTCCAGAACTCTGCTCCCCGTGGGTTTGGCGTGGGCGTCTGCATTTGATCAATCTCCTGGTGCTAAAAATTCGACGGTGTGTCGGCTGAAACAAACTGCACAAAATTCCGGATCGAACGCGAGGCTGAAATCTCCGTACCGGGCATTAGCGAATTGCAGCCGACGTGCTTTGCATCTCGGCTCTAGGCCATCAGGACGTCTTCGCGCGATCCGCATCTGATCGATGCTGGACGGCGCTCAGGTGGTGGATTCATTGCCGCCGCCCTTCGGCTTGGAAATCGGAGGGATGCAGCTACCGAAGCGTGGATCGAGCGGATCGTAGCGCGACCTCATTCTCGCAAAAATATAGAGCGCCGCCAGTGCGAAGGCGCCGAGCAACAGCAGGCCCCATGCAGGTGGCGGACCTGCAACCAAAAGCACTGCTGCTCCAACGAGGACTAACGCGATAATGCCCGAAGACAGTTTTGAAGCCATGACCGGCTCCGCAGTTAGCGCAAGGACGGGATACTACCCCCGAAATCGATCTATTGGCGAGAGGCCGGCTGCGACACGCCAGCGCAGATATTTCCACCTGGGGGACGGAGCGACGGCCTGTTCGCTCACGGCCGCGAACGTCACTATTGCGAGTTAGAGGTTGAGTTCGCTCCGGCTCACGTACTCACTGTCGCGTGGATGGCGCGGCAATGTTGCGCTAGCGCGTCGTGCGAGACCACGAATTGCTTCAACGGCGTCTCGATGTCGTAGAAGTAGATGTTGGCCACGAAGCCATAGATGCCGGCATCGATGGTCGTCGGCCTGTCGCCATGCACATAGCCACGGCTCGGGATCAGGCTCGCCAGTGCAGCGAGATCGGCGAGCCCGCGGGCCATCGCGGCGTCGGGCTCGAAGCGGCCGATACCCTGGTAATAATAGCGCTGGGCGTTGAACTCCTTGGCCTTCATCAAGCCGTCGTCGGTGAGGGCTGGATGCTCGCGCTTGAGCGCGTCGCGGAATTGGGGCCAATAGCGCGCGTCCTGCCAGCGCGAATAGGACATCACCCAGTAGAGATCGTCGAGCGTCCGCGTGACGAGGAGGTTGGTCGTGCGCTGCGCCGGCGTCAGCGCGGCATCCAGCGTCACGTCATATTTTCCGGTGACATAGGCGAGGATGGTCTCGCTGTCGCCGACAGTGTCGTCGCCGTCGACGACATAGGGCAATTGCTTGCGCGGCGCCTTCGATGCATCGAAGATGTGCTCGTGCCGGAACGGCACGCCGGCGAGCTTCAGAAAAGCGAATACCTTCAGACCATAGCCATTGTTGTCGGCAACGCCGAACAACGGCGGATAGGAATAGAGCGTGAGCATGATGGCTCGCCACGTTCGAGGTCGCTACACGCTACCTCAGAATCCGTCGGCTGGATACGTCGGGCAGGCAAGCCCGCCTGTTGCGCCGCAACGCCTGAAACGATTGCCTACAATCCGTAGTTGATGTCTTATTGTCGTCCTCGTCCCGGGTCGGGCGATTTTTACGGACATTTTTCAGGGAGGAATTGCGATGCTGCGGACGTACTTCTCATGCCTGTTCGTGACTGCCTTTTCGCTGTCTGCAATGGCCGCCGACGGTGATCCAAAGCAGAAGGCCGAAGCGATTGCTTCCGAATATGCGGCGAGTTTCAACAAGCAGGATGGTGCGGGAATTGCCGCGCTGTTCGCGGCCGGTGGCGTCCACGTCAATCCCGCGGGGCCGCGCTCCGACATTGCGGAGTTTTATCAAGGCGCCTTCAAGGCCGGGTTCGACCATGAGGAAATAACGGTGGACCAGGCATGGCCATTGGGCTCGGACATGGCGCTCGCCATCGGCGGGTATCGCATCTCGGGCAAGAACCAAAGCGGCGCGCCTATCGAGACAGCGGGCATCTGGACAGCAACTTACGTGACCGAGGGAGGCAAGCTCAAAATTCGCTTGCTGTCGGCGATGCCCAAGCCGCCGCCGAAGTAGCAGGGGCATCCGGACGGACGATACCGCCGCGCGCTTCGGCGCGCGGCTTCGATGAAGTCTACCGGCGCAGTTCGCGCCAGCGGTGCACGCCCGGGACGATCACGCCTTCGAGATCCCGCCGTCGATCACCGGTCCCATCGGCTCGTAGCGCTCGCCGCTGAAACGCACCAGTTGCAGCTGCTCGAGCGGATAATAGTCTGATGGCGAGGTGTTGATCCGGATGCCGGGCAGCAGCATGTCGGATTCGAAATCCTTCAGGTTGGCCGCCTGCTTGATGATGCTTTCGGACGAGACGTCGTCGCCGCACTGCTTGAGCACCTGGACCAGGATCTGGCTGGTGAGATAGCCGGTGACCGCGTAGATGTCGTTCTTGGCGGCGGCCGGATCATATTTGTCGAGGAACGCGCGCCATTTCTGGATGGCGGGATCGCTGTCCCAGGCGGCGTCGACGGGATCCTTCAGGTAGGCGCTCGAAATGATCCCCTTGGAGACGTCGAAGCCCGCGGCTTTCAGCGTCGAGCCGGCGGAGGAGGCGTTGTTGCCGATGTAGTGCGCCGGTTGCCAGCCGAGCTCGGCGATCTTCTTGATGCCTTGGGCGGCGAATTTTGGTGTGGTCATGCTCATGAACACGTTGGCGCCGGCGGATTTGCAGCGGACCACCTGGCTGTCGATGGTCGGGTCGGCGGTCTCATAGGACAGCTCCGCCACGATTGCGGACGTCCTGGCGCCAAGTCCGTCCTTGAAGCCCTTCAGCACGTCGCGGCCGAAATCGTCGTTCTGGTAGACGATGCCGATTTTGGGATCGTTCTGTGTCGACAGCACATGCTGCGCGAAGGCGCGGCCCTCGATCTGGTAGCAGGGCTGGAAACCCATGGTGTAGGGGAAATTCTTGTAGTCGCCGAACTTGGTCGCGCCCGAGGCAATGAAGAGGTGCGGGACCTTCTTCTGGTTCATGTACTTCATGATCGCCGCGTTGGTCGGCGCGCCGAGCGGCGCAAACAGCACGTCGATCTCGTCGCCTTCGACCAGCTTGCGCGCCTGCTCGACAGTCTTGGCCGGGCTGTAGGCATCGTCATAGGTGATATACTTGATCATGCGGCCATTGATGCCGCCTTGCTCGTTGATCATCTTGAAATAGCCGCCGGGGGTGCGGCCGATCGACGAATAGACCGCGGCCGGTCCCGAATAGGCGTCGATGTTGCCGATGACGATCTCGGTCTTGCCCTCCGTCTTGCCTCTGGCGATCGCGGGCCTGCCGAGCAGCAGCGCGGCTGACGTGGCCGCGGCGCCCTTGATGAGATGACGGCGCGATAGCCGGGGCGAACGGTTCCTTGTCATTGTAGTCCTCCGCTTCTTCTTGTTGGCCGTTTTGGCATTATTGGCCGTTTGGCAGCCTCTGACGGGCATGTCGGCGCGCAGCATTCCACAGCGGTGCTTTGGGACTTGTGTGCAGTCGCTACCATCTGAAATTTTCGCGCGATGTCAGCCGCGGAGGCCGCGTTCCCCCATCCTCGGTTACCGACATGCCGTCCGGGATTGCTATACTGCGGCGACTGTCGTGGTGATCTCAGCAGGGTGGACCGATGGCGAAAGTGTTGGAAGGCAAGGTGGCGGCCGTGACCGGGGCGGCGTCGGGGATTGGACTGGCGAGCAGCGCGGCGATGCTGGCCGCGGGGGCGCGCGTGGTGATGGTCGACCGCGATGCCGTCGCGCTGCAAGCGCTCGCCCGCAACCACGGCGATGCGGTGGTCCCGCTGGTGATCGACCTGCTCGATCCCGCGCAGTGTGCAACCTTGCTGCCCAAGGTGCTCGAGAAGGCCGGCCAGCTCGACATCCTGCACGCCAATGCCGGCATCTATGTCGGCGGCGACCTCGTCGATGCCGACACCGCGGCGATCGACCGGATGCTGAACCTCAACGTCAACGTCGTGATGAAGAACGTGCACGACGTGCTGCCGCACATGATCGCGCGCGGCACCGGCGACATCATCGTCACGAGCTCGCTCGCCGCGCATTTCCCGACGCCGTGGGAGCCGGTCTATGCGTCGTCGAAATGGGCGGTCAACTGCTTCGTGCAGACGGTGCGGCGCCAGGTGTTCAAGCACGGCATCCGCGTCGGCTCGATCTCGCCCGGGCCCGTGATCAGCGCGCTGCTGGCGGACTGGCCGCCCGAGAAGCTTGCGGAGGCCAAGGCGGCCGGAAGCCTGCTGGAGGCCAGCGAAGTCGCCGAGGTCGTGATGTTCATGCTGACCCGGCCGCGCGGCATGACGATCCGCGACGTCGTGATGCTGCCGACGAATTTCGACCTGTAACGGCGAGCGCCGCGCCTCAGGCGGCGCTGCGATCGGTGGCGGGCGCCGGGCTGTGCTGCGTGAGGCGGCGCAGTGCGGCGACATTGGTCGCGACGGAAGCCATCCGGCACCGCGCCTTGCCTTCGGATTTCGCCTCGTACAGCGCGGCGTCGGCGGACGCCAGCAGCTGTTCGGCCTCGGTGCCGTGCTCAGGCGACACCGCGATGCCGACGCTGACGCCGACCTCGGCCGAGATGCCGCCCGCGAGCTGATAGGGCATCGTGACGGTCTGGATGATGCGCTGGCCGGCCGTGAGCGCCTGTTCCGCCGTGACGCCGCTGACCAGCACCACGAACTCGTCGCCGCCGAGCCGTGCGATTACCGCGGTTTCGGGCAGCGCGCGCCGCAGCCGCTCCGCGGTCAGCATCAGCACCTGGTCGCCGGCGGCGTGGCCATAGGTGTCGTTGACCGGCTTGAAATTGTCGAGGTCGAAGAACAGCAGCGCAAAGGGCCTGCCATTCCCGGCGGGAGCCGCCAGCTTCGTGTTCAGCGCCGCGACGAAGCCGGCGCGATTGCGCAGGCCGGTCATGGTGTCGTGATGGGCAAGATGGCCGTTCTCGCGCTCGGCGCGCATGGTGGCGATCAGCATCTTGTTGAGACGGAAGGCCGCCACCGTCATCGCCGTGAGATACAGCGGCACCTGCATGACGACGATGAAGAGCAGCGGCTCGCCGGCAAGGGCCGCGCCCGGAACGATCGGGCCGAGGCTGAGCAGGATCATGGTGCCGGCAAGGCGCGGGGCGCTGAAATTGCGGAAGCAGATGCCGCCGACCATCGCCGCCGCCGATAGCGAAGCCAGCAGCGCAACCACCCAGTCGCCGCTTGCGAGGCTGATCAGGATGCCGAAGCCGACGCTGGTGCTCCAGGCGACTGCAAGCAAGAGATGCAGATCGGTCGGGGTCGGCCGCTGCTCGCGCGCGGCGCGATGCGCAACCACGAGTACGGCGAGGCGCGAGAGGCAGATGACGAGTTCGAGGACGACCCAAGTGATGAACAGCGCGGTCGGCTCGCGGATCGCGATCACGGCTGCGACTGCGACCGTATTGACCGCGCCAGCCGCAAACACCGGCAGCGAGCCGTAGAGATCCCCGATCAGCGCCGCGCGGATGTCGTCAGGTACGCCCGGTCCGGCGTCGGCGAGCCAGCGCGTCACGCCCCAGCGCGGCTGGCTGTATCGTCCTTTTTCGGACTGCATTGTTCTTGCCTCGTACTTTCACCGCGCAACTGACCCGGCCGGGACCTAACAGGCGTTTAAGGCCGGCCCCGATCGCGCGGCGTGATTGACGGCAGGTAAACCCGGTGGGCGATCGCGTCGCAGAAATACCGACGCGGGAGGTCGCGATGCGGCTGTTGCGTTACACGGCGAGGAGCTGTTGTTCGGCCGCGCCGCCGGCGCGCTTCGGCTTCTTCGCCTTGGCCGGTGCGAACAGATTGCTGGCGGCAAGGCCCGCGGTGTCGGCGACAGCCGGATCGCACGACACCATGGCGGCGACGATGGCACCGTCGATCAGAAGCGCGAGCTGGTGCGCCAGCACGGCCGGCTCGGCCGCGCCCATCTCGCCTGCGAGCTTCTCGATATGCGCCAGCACCACCTTCTTGTGCTTCAGCGCGATGTTGCGGAACTGCTTGGCGTCCTTGTCGTGCTCGGCGACCGCGTTGATGAAGGGGCAGCCGTAGAAGCGCTCCTCGGCGAACCAGGTCTTCAGGGCAGGGAAGATCCGCGACAGCTTGGTCTGCGGATCGCCACCGCCGGCCTCGATCGCGCCGATGAACCATTCGCGCCACTGGCGGCCTTCGCTCTCCAGCACCGCATGCACGAGGTTGGTCTTCGAGCCGAACAGCTTGTAGAGCGTGGTCTTGGCGGTTCCGGCCTCGTCGATGATCGCATCGATGCCGGTGGCGTTGATGCCGTTCTTGCAGAACAGATGGGTTGCGGCGTTCAGCAAGCGCCCGCGCGCCGATTCATCGTCGCCGGCGGTGAACGCCGCGGCAGGTTTTTTCTTCGCAAGCGATTTGGCCATGCGCGGCAGTAAATCGGAGCGCGGCAGAATCATCAAGTCGCATCTTCATGCCCCTATCGATGCGCTGAAAATCATCGCGGTCGCGCGCCATTTGCTTGGCGATTGAGCAGGCCGGCACTGATCAATCCGCAGGCAGCCCCGCTTAAGCGCCTGCGGGATTTCGCCTTTTGGTTTGCGGCGGGACTGGCACGCTTCGTGCAGGAAACAGACCGTTCGGTATCCTGACCAATTCCATCGCTCCCAGGGAGAAAACTGATGACCGCTGTCGCCCAGAAAACCGCACTGACCGGCTGCCTCGCGCCGATCGACAGAGGCGGGCTCGAGCAGCTGATTGCCAACGGCAAGGCCAACCCGAAGGTGATCAAGACCTTGAAGTGCAAGACGGTGGCCGAGGGCAAGTTCCGCCACGCCAACTACATCCGCAACCTCGCGCCCTACATCGTCGACGAGCCACCGGGCCTGCTCGGCGACGACACCGCGCCCAATCCCTCCGAGGCCTCGCTCGCCGCGCTTGGCTCCTGCCTCGCTGTCGGCCTGCACGCCAACGCCGTGCATCGCGGCTGGATCGTCAACAAGCTCGAGCTCGAGCTCGAGGGCGATCTCAACATCACCGCGGTGTGGGGCACCGGCGACGTCAGCGAGAAGCCGGTCGGCTTCACCGACGTCCGCGTCAAGGTCGACATGGAGTGCGAGGGGGTCTCGCAGGCCGAGATCGACGCGCTGGTGGCGCATGTGAAGAAGTGGTCGCCGGTCGCCAACACCTTCACCCGTCCCGTCAATCTCGAGGTCAGCGCGTAAGCGCCCGACCGGCAATTCAAGGTGCGGAGATCATCCATGGGTTCACTGGCTTTGTCGCGGGTCGCAGCTCAAGATCCCGCACCAACCATTGCGGACGAGGTTGCCCGCCTTGCCCGTCAGGAGCTGGCGCCGCTCGCAGCCGCGGTCGATGCCGGCTCGGTCTATCCCGGCGAATTCCTGCGCCGGCTCGGCAAGGTCGGCGCCTGGAGCAGCCATGTGCCGCAAGAGGGTCCTGCCGACCTGCGCTGGGCCATCCAGTCGATGGCCGCGCTCGGCGAGGTCTGCGGCGCCACCGCCTTCATGGCGTGGTGCCAGAACACGCTGGTCTGGTACGTCGCCAATTCCACCAACATGAAGCTCGCCGCGCGCTTCGGTGACTGCTTTGCCCGCGGGCGCGCGCTCGGCGGCACCGGGCTCTCCAACCCGATGAAGAGCTTCTTCGGCATCGAGCGGCTGAAGCTGAAGGGCCGCAAGGTAGAGGGCGGCTACATCGTCCGCGGTGCGCTGCCCTGGGTGTCGAACCTCGGGCCCGGCCATTACTTCGGCACGATCTTCGAGCGCGAGGACGAGGGCGCCAAGGGCGAGCCGGGCGGCATCGCAAGCGGCGAGCCGGGCAGCATCGCAAGCGGCGAGCTGGGCAGCACCGTGATGTTCCTCGCCGACTGCTCCGATCCCGCGATCACGCTGACGCCCTGCAAGCCGTTCCTGGCGATGGACGGCACCGGCACCTATGGCGTCCAGTTTCGCGACGTGTTCGTGCCGGACGAACTGATCCTGGCCGAGCCGGCTGCGCCGTTCGTCAAGAAAATCCGCGCCGGCTTCATCCTGTTGCAGGCCGGCATGGGCCTTGGGCTGATGAAGGATTGCATCAACATCATGGACGAGGTCCATGCGCCGCTCGGACACGTCAACCGCTATCTGCCGCAACAGCCGCTGCAATTCCGCGAGCTCCATGCCGAGTTCGAGAAGGAGGCGATGGCGCTGGCAAGCGATCCCTACAATGCCGATGACAGCTATTGGCGCCGCGTCGTCGCACTGCGACTGCGGATCGGCGATGCCAGCGTCGCATTCGCACATGCCGCGATGCTCCATTGCGGCGCGCGCGGCTATCTGATGAGCCACCGCGCCCAGCGCAGGCTGCGCGAGGCCTATTTCGTCGCCATCGTCACGCCCGCCACCAAGCAGCTGCGCAAGATGCTGGCGGACGGCTGAAGCATGATCCGGAAAAGTGGAAACCGGTTTTCCCTCGCGACAAACGCGGAACGCGTTTGCGCGGAGATCATGCTCAAACAAGTTCGGGACCACCACAACTGCAACCACAGACAGGAGAGGCTGCCATGACGGACGTTCTGATCACCGCCGGCGAACTTGCCGAGCTCGTCAAGAAAGACCCGTGTGTCATCATCGACACGCGAAATCCGGATGCCTATGCGGCCGGCCATTTGCCCGGTGCCGTCAATGTGCATGACGTCTTCACTTTCCTCGCGACCTCGACGCCGGAGGGCATCTACGAGCTCAAGACCAAGTTCGCCGACGCGTTCGGCGCCGCCGGTCTCTCCGGCAAGGAGACCGCGGTGATCTACGAGCAGTCGATGAATTCCGGCTTCGGTCAGTCCTGCCGCGGCTACTACCTGCTGACGATGCTGGGCTATCCCAGGATCAAGGTGCTGCATGGCGGCTTCGATGCCTGGAAAGCGGCCGACCTGCCGGTGACCACCGACGTTGCGGTGCCGGCGAAGGCCGCCTTTGCGATCGTACCGGAGGCCGGCGATATCATGATCGACGCCAAGGCGATGCTGGCGGCAGTCGGCAAGCCCGGCGTTGCGATCCTCGATGTGCGCGACGTCGACGAGTGGATCGGCGAAAGCTCCTCGCCCTACGGCAAGGATTTCTGCCCGCGCAAGGGCCGCATTCCCGGCGCGGTGTGGCTGGAATGGTACCGCATGATGAAGCCGACCGCCGAGGGCCCGCGCTTCAAGTCGAAGGATGAGATCCTGGCGGAATGCGCCACCGTCGGCATCTCGCAGACCACGCCGGTCTATCTCTACTGCTTCAAGGGCGCGCGCGCCTCGAACACCTTCCTGGCGCTGAAGAACGCCGGCGTGAAGGACGTACGGATGTACTTCGGCTCCTGGAACGAGTGGTCGCGCGACCCGTCGCTGCCGATCGATGAGGGCTTGCCGACCGCGGCCGTCGTCACCGGCAAGGCGGCATAGAACCTGCATGTTTGTTGGTGTCCGGCGGCGCAAAACGCGGCCGGACACCGATCAATGAACCGGATCGCGGAGCTCTCCGCGTTTCGGTGCGACAATGGGGCGCAGTATGTCCATGTCAGATGATCCCTTCGACGCCGCCCGCGTGCTCACGCGATCGGGTTGCGCCTGCGGCTGGCATCGCTCAGCCGCCGAGCATGAGCGGGCCGCGCGCACGTTGCGCTGCGAGCCGGTCGCCGACCTCAGCGAACAGAAGCGTTACGAAGGCATCGTCGCGTCGGCGGTGATGCGGGCGGTGTTTCCGCAGGATGTCGCGCGCCGCGCTTTCCTGAAATCGGTTGGCGCCGCGACGGCGCTCGCCGCGCTGTCACAGTTCTTCCCGCTGAAGACGGCGACAGAGGCGTTCGCCGACGCCGGACCGCCGGAGAAGAAGGACCTCAAGGTCGGCTTCATCCCGATCACCTGCGCGACCCCGATCATCATGGCGGCGCCGCTCGGCTTCTATGCCAAGCAGGGCCTCAACGTCGAGGTGGTGAAGACCGCCGGCTGGGCGGTCATTCGCGACAAGACCATCAACAAGGAATACGACGCCGCCCACATGCTGGCGCCGATGCCGATCGCGATCTCGCTCGGCCTTGGCGCCAACGCCATCCCGTTCACGGTCCCTGCGATCGAGAACATCAACGGGCAGGGCATCACGCTGGCGATGAAGCACAAGGACAGGCGCGATCCGAAGGACTGGAAGGGCATGAAGTTCGCCATTCCGTTCGACTACTCCATGCACAATTACCTGCTGCGCTATTACCTCGCCGAGCACGGGCTCGATCCGGATACCGACGTGCAGCTTCGCTCGGTGCCGCCGCCTGAGATGGTCGCCAATCTGCGCGCCGACAACATCGACGGTTTCCTCGCGCCCGACAATATCTGCCAGCGCGCGATCTATGACGGGGTCGGCTTCCTGCACATCCTCTCCAAGGAGATCTGGGACGGCCATCCCTGCTGCAGCTTTGCCGCCAGCCGCGAGTTCATCACGACGGCGCCGAATTCCTTCGCGGCGCTGACCCGCGCGATCGTGGATGCCACCGGCTACGCGGCGAAGGCCGAGAACCGCAAGCAGATCGCGGAAGCGATTGCGCCGGCCAACTACATCAACGCGCCGGTGACGGTGCTGGAGCAGGTGCTGACCGGCACCTATGCCGACGGGCTCGGTGGCGTGAAAACCGATCCGAAGCGCGTCGATTTCGATCCGTTCCCCTGGCAGTCCTTTGCGGTGTGGATGCTGACGCAGATGAAGCGCTGGGGCCAGATCAAGGGCGACGTCGACTACAAGGCGGTCGCCGAGCAGGTCTATCTCGCCACCGATACCAAGAAGGTGATGGCCGAGATGGGCCTCGCGCCACCCGCCACCTCGTACAAGTCGTTCTCGGTGATGGGCAAGAGCTTCGATCCGGCCAAGCCCGACGATTATCTCGCGAGCTTCAAGATCAGGAAATCGTCGTGACGGGCGAGGCTTTCTCCACGGTGTCGTCCCTGCGAAAGCAGGGACCCATACGCCGTGCTCTCTCGGTTAGGCGCGCGGGGAGACACTCAGCGCAACAATTGGGGCCGGTGGTTATGGGTCCCTGCTTTCGCAGGGACGACGCGGGGAGGGAGCGCGCGTGACCTTCTCCCTTCGCCTTCGCGCCGCGATCGTCTCGATCGCGCTGCTCTGCGCCTTCCTCGGCGCCTGGCACCTCGCCACCCGCAGCAGCGGCACGACGGCGGCCATGAGCCCCAAATACGCCAGGCTGATGGGGCTGACCGCGACGCAGGGCAAGTCGGCGATGCCCGGACCGCTCGATGTTGGCGCCAAGCTGTGGGAGCATCTGAAGCGGCCGTTCTACGACAATGGCCCGAACGACAAGGGGCTCGGCATCCAGCTCGCCTATTCGATCGGGCGCGTCGGGCTCGGCTATCTGATCGCGGTCGTCGTCGCGATCCCGCTCGGCTTCATGATCGGCATGTCGCCGCTGATCAGCAGGGCGCTTGATCCGTTCATCCAGGTGCTGAAGCCGATCTCGCCGCTGGCCTGGATGCCGCTCGCGCTCTACACGATCAAGGATTCCTCGATCTCGGCGATCTTTGTCATTTTCATCTGCTCGGTGTGGCCGATGCTGCTCAACACCGCGTTTGGGGTCGCGGGTGTGCGCAAGGAGTGGATCAACGTCGCGCGCACGCTCGAGGTCGGCACCATCAGGCGCGCCTTCACCGTGATCCTGCCGGCGGCGGCGCCGACGATCCTGACGGGCATGCGGATCTCGATCGGGATCGCCTGGCTCGTGATCGTCGCCGCCGAGATGCTCGTCGGCGGCACCGGCATCGGCTATTTCGTCTGGAACGAGTGGAATAACCTGTCGATCACCAATGTGATCATCGCAATCCTCTTGATCGGCCTCGTCGGCATGCTGCTCGACCAGGTGCTGGCGCGGTTCACGCGCATGGTGACGTTTCCGGAGTAGCGATGACCGACAGCCGCATTGCAGCCACTTCACCTCGCCCCGCCTGCGGGGAGAGGTCGATCGCGAAGCGATCGGGTGAGGGGGAGTTTCCGCGAGTCTATCTGCCGCCGTGCTCGCGGAGGAAGCCCCTCACCCCAACCCTCTACCCGCGAAGAGCGGTGCGAGGGAGCGCAGTCCATTCGTGGAGCTACCGCGGATGACCGACAAGTTCATTTCGATCGAGGGCATTGCGCGGCGCTATCCCGGCGCCGGCGGCGGCGTCACCACGGTGTTCGAGAATTTCTGGCTGTCGATGGCGCGCGGCGAGTTCGGCTGCGTGATCGGCCATTCCGGCTGCGGCAAGACCACGGTGCTGAACATCCTCGCCGGCCTCGACGAGCCGAGCGAGGGCACGGTGATCGTCGACGGGCAGGGGATCGAGGGCACCAGCCTCGACCGCGCTGTGATCTTCCAAAGCCATGCGCTGCTGCCGTGGCGCACCGTGTCGGGCAATGTCGCCTATGCTGTCAGCTCGAAATGGCGCAAATGGGACCGTGCGCGGGTGAAGGCGCATGCGCAGAAGTTCATCGATCTCGTCGGGCTCACCGGCTCCGAGCACAAGCATCCGTCCGAGCTCTCCGGCGGCATGAAACAGCGCGTCGGCATCGCGCGGGCGCTGTCGATCACCCCGAAGATCATGCTGATGGACGAGCCGTTCTCGGCGCTGGATGCGTTGACCCGCGGCACGCTGCAGGACGAGGTGCGGCGGATCTGCCTGGAGACCGGGCAGACCACCTTCATGATCACCCATGATGTCGATGAGGCGATCTTCCTCGCCGACAGGATATTCCTGATGACCAACGGTCCCGGCGCCGTGCTGGCCGAGATCGTCGAGAACCCGCTGCCGAAGGAGCGCGGCCGCATCGACCTGCACCGCCATCCCTATTACTATGCGCTGCGCAACCATATCGTCGATTTCCTGGTCAGCCGCAGCAAGAGCTTTGCCGCCGAGATGACCGGTCACGATCCGCGCCACGTGCCGACGGTGCGGCCCGGCGTCGGCGAGCCGGTGATCGTCTCGCCGCCACGCGCCATCGAACTCAATCCCGCGCAGAGCGCTGCGCGCTGAAGCCCAAGGAGGAAACCTGATGAAACGCGAAGACCTCACCGAGAAGCTGCTCGACATCAAGCGCGAGAAGGGCTGGAGCTGGAAATACATCTGCGAGAAGGTCGGCGGCTATTCCGATGTGCTGATCACGGGCGCGATCCTCGGCCAGATGAAATTGACAAAGCCGCAGGCGGCGAATGCCGGCGAATTGTTCGGGCTGTCGAAGGCCGAGATCGCGATGCTCAACGAGGTGCCGATGCGCGGCACCGGCACGCCGATGCCGCCGACCGATCCGCTGATCTACCGCTTCTACGAGATGGTGATGGTCAACGGCCCGGCCTGGAAGGCGCTGATCGAAGAAGAATTCGGCGACGGCATCATGTCGGCGATCGACTTCGACATGGCGCTGGAGCGCGTCGCCAATCCGAAGGGCGACCGCGTCAAGATCACCATGAGCGGCAAGTTCCTGCCGTACAAATATTACGGCGCCAGCGGCAACGTGCCTGAATACGGCTTCAAGGAAGAGTAAGGCGAGGGGCGAATGGCGAGTAGCGAATGGATTCCTGCCCATTCGCTACTCGCACCTCACCAATCGCTACAGGATCGTGCCCGGGTTGTAGCGAGCCGCCTCAGGCTTGGCCTTGGCCAAAGCCTCGACCTGCTCGGCGAAGAAATCGACCTGGGCGCCGGCGTCGCCGGAGTTGGCGCGACCCTGGTCGAGCACGTGCTGCAACTCGGCTGCGCTCAAGCCAAGACGCTTGTCGGCGGCGAGGCGCTGCAGCAGATCGTTCTGCACGATCTTGCCGGTGCGCAGGTCGCCGATGGCCGCGACGGCATGCTCTTTGATCGCCTCGTGGGCGCCTTCACGGCCCGCACCCTTCTTGACCGCTTCCATCATCACCGTGGTGGTCAGCAGGAAAGGCAGATAACGGTTGAGCTCGGTCTCGACGACGGCTTCGAACACCTCCATCTGGTCAAGCACCGTGAGCAAAGTTTCGAGCAGGCCATCCATGGCGAGGAAGGCATCGGGCAGCATGACGCGGCGGACGACCGAGCAGGAGACGTCGCCTTCGTTCCACTGATCGCCGGCAAGGCCTGCGGCCATCGCGAGATAGCCCTTCAGGATCACATGCAGGCCGTTGATGCGCTCGCAGGAGCGGCTGTTCATCTTGTGCGGCATCGCGGAGGAGCCGACCTGGCCCTTGGCAAAACCTTCGCTGGCGAGTTCGTGGCCTGCCATCAGGCGGATGGTCTTGGCGAAATTGCCGGGCCCGCTGGCGAGCTCGGTGAGCACGCTGACCGCACGGAAGTCGAGGCTGCGCGGATAGACCTGGCCGACGGCATCGAGGGCCTTCGGCAGGCCGAGGTGAACGAGGACGCGCTGCTCGAGCGCGCGCGCCTTGCCGGCATCTCCGTTGAACAGGGTGATCTGATCGAGACGGGTGCCGACCGCGCCCTTCAGGCCGCGGGCGGGATAGGTCTGCAGCACATTGACCAGGCTCTGATGCGCCAGCAGCATCTCCTCGCCGGACATGGCGATGCGCTTGCCGAGCGTCGTGACCTGCGCGGCCACGTTATGGGTGCGCGCGGTGAACGGGATGTCGCGCAATTGCTTCGCGCGCGTGGCAAAGCGGATGAGTGCGGCGATGCTCTTGGTCTCGATGAGCTGCAGCGCGCGGTAGACCTGCAATTGCTCGACGTTCTCGGTGAGGTCGCGGCTGGTCATGCCCTTGTGCAGGTGCTCGTGACCGGCGAGCTCGCAGAACTCCTCGATGCGCGCCTTGACGTCGTGGCGGGTGACGCGCTCCCGCTTCATGATGGAGGCCAGGTTGATCTGGTCCTTGACGCGCTCGTAGCTTTCGATCACGCCATCCGGCACCGCGATGCCGAGATCGCGCTGGGCCTTCAGCACGGCGATCCAGTAGTCGCGTTCGAGGCGGACCTTGCCTTCGCCACTCCAGATGGCGCGCATGGCGGGCGAGGCGTAACGTTCGGCGAGGACGTTGGAAATGTGATCTTGGGACATCCCGCTCTCTTGGCATTGCCTGAGGCTGGCTGCAAGCCGCGACCTGCGATGAATCGTCAGGTCTGGTAACGCTCGGCCGGGCTTGCGGTGCTGGCGCCAGCATACCAGATTCTAGAAGGCGCCGCCTCGGGCAATCCGGGGCGGCGCAGGCATGCTTCGCCCCGCGTCAGAGCGAGAAGGTCACTGCGGCGGGTCCGCAGCTCAGGCCGGCCGTGTTCGGCACGGCCGTGTCGCTGGTCCAGTTGTCCTCGCCGTCGGTCGTCTTGTACAGGAACTGGCCGTTGGGCCCCTGGTGCAGGACGTACAATGTGTCGTTGAACACGACCGGCGCGGCATTGCCGAAATTGCCCGGCGTGTCGGGGACCTGGCGGTCGGCTCCCCAGCTGCCAATGCCGTCGAACCGCTTGAAGAAGAAGAGACCCGTGGGGTCGTTGAAGAACAGGTAGATCCAGTCCTTGTAGGAAGCTGCGCCCGGACCGTTGCTGAGGCCTTCCGTGCCGGCAACCGGATTGCTTCGCCAGGTGCTGCGGTCGAAGGTCGCGTACCAGAAGCGGTTCATGTTGCCGGGTTCGCTATAGCCGGGCCCGCGGCCGAACACGTAGAGCGTGTCGCCGCGCACGACCGCGGCCGGGGTGTCGACGTTCTGGTAGGCGACGGAGATGAGATGGTTGGTTCCGGATGTGTTGATCTCGGGTCCGAAGCTGGTGCCGTCGTAGGTCTTGTACATCAGGTCGGACTGGCCGGGATTCGAGTACAGCAGATAGATCAGGCCGTCATACACGGCGGCCGCCACGCCGCCGCCGACGCCGGCCATGTTGGGCACCTGGGCTGCCGCCGTCCACAGCTCGCCGTCATAGACCCTGTAATAGAGGGACTGGTTGATCGGATAGAACACATACAGGTTGGTGTTGAAGACGACGGCTGCCGGCGTGTTGCTGATCCAGGTGTTCCCCGGCATCGGGACATCGCCGCTCCAGGCCTCGCCGTTGAAGACGTTCGTAAGAAATTGCGGACTGTTTCCAACGCCCTTGTGCAGGGAAAACAACCAGCTCTTCATTTTGGAAATCCCCCATCGCGACGAGACGCCGCCTCTGATCATCGGTGTAGATTGAATCGACGTGCGCAGGATCGATTGGAATGAACTGATCGTACGCCTGCGCCCGTCGTGTTCTACGTCCGATTCACCGATGGTTGTGTGAAGCTGTTCACTCACCCTGGAGGAGGAGACCATATATGTCGTGCGCAGACTGAGAATCGCGGCCGCTCAAGGCACGCCGCGACGTGAGTGGCGACTTGTCGGGAGACGGATTTCGAGGAGATGAGAGAAGCGCGAATAGCGAATGGATGCTTTCCGATTCGCCATTCGCTGCTTCCTATTCGCCTTTCGCTGCGGCGAATGCCGCGCGGACCTCCTTCACCGGCGCCATGTCGCGGACGAAGCTGAATGCGCCGTTGTCCTTCATCTCGCGGGCACAGCGCAGGAACGCAGCCAGCGCGTGGCGCTGCATCGCGCCGCCGACGCTGATGCGCTTGACGCCGGCGGCGGCGAGTTGCTCGACGGTCAGGGTCGGATCGGCAAAGCCCATCACGAGGTTGAACGGCTTGTTGATCGATGACACCATGGTCTTGATGGTGGCGAGATCGTAGAGGCCCGGCGAATACAGCACGTCGGCGCCGGCGGCCTCGAACGCCTGTAGCCGCTTGATGGTGTCGTCGAGGTCCTTGCGGCCGTGCAGGAAGTTTTCCGCCCGCGCCGTCAGCGTGAACGGGAAGGGCAGCGCCCGTGCGGCCTCGACCGCGGCCTGGACCCGCTCCACGGCGAGCGTGAAATCGTAGATCGGGCGCTGCGGGTCGCCGGTCGAATCCTCGATCGAGCCGCCGACCGCGCCGGCCTCGGCGGCGAAGCGGATCGCCTCGGCCGCGAGCTTCGGCATGTCGGCGCCGCATTTTTCCAGATCGGCATTGACGGGCAGGTCGGTGGCCTCGGCGATCACCCGGCAATTCTCGATGATCTCGTCGAGGCTGACGGTCGAACGGCCAAGCGTGTTGGCGAGCCCGAGGCTGGTGGTCGCCAGCGCCTCGAAGCCCATGGATGCGAGCAGCTTCGCCGTTCCGGCGTCCCACGGATTTGGAATGATGAAGGTGCCGGGCCGCTGATGCAGCTCGCGAAACCGTGCTGCCTTGTCCGCCTGGGTGCGCATGTGAACTCCTGCTGTTGTCAAAAGCGACTGAAAGCAGCGATAGGGCGGTTTCGCCCATCAGACAAATTTGTTATTTCTCTCGATATCATCAGCTTTTTGCATGGGGAGGGCGATGGACAGCGACGCGCTCAACACGTTCCTGGTGGTGCATCGGCGCGGCGGGATCTCGCATGCCGCCAAGGCGCTGCACCGCTCGCAGCCGGCGATTTCGCGGCGCATAGCGCTGCTCGAGCAGGAGCTCGGGGTGCCCCTGTTCGAGCGGATCGCGGGCAAGACGCGGCTGAGCGATGCCGGGCGGGTGATGGTGCCCTATGCCGAACGGGCGGTGGCGGCGGCGCAGGATGCCGAGAACGCGGTGCGCGCGCTGCTGCGCGGCAATTCCGGCCCGGTGGCGCTGGCGGTGACCGGTACCCTCGCCGGCGAGCGGCTCTCGAACGTATTGAAGCGCTTTGCCCGCCGGCACCCGGACGTTGCGCTGACGCTGCGCACCGCGACCAGCGCCGAGGTCAGCGACCTGATCCGGCGCGGCGAGGCGACGATCGGGTTGCGTTACGACCGCGACCGCTCGCGCGACCTCGATTGCGAGGTGCTGTTTGCCGAGCCGCTCGGGGTGGTCTGCGCGCCGGACCATCCGCTGGCGGGACGCCGGGTCGGCAAGCTTGCCGATCTCAGGGATGAGCGCTGGATCGCCTTCCCGGAGGTGCCGGGACGCCGCGAAATCACCGCCTCGCACGTCTTCGCCCTGTTCCTGACGCACGGGCTCGGCGAGGTCGCCTGGACGCCGGTCGACAGCCTGACGGCGCAGAAGCGCCTGGTCGAGGCCGGGCTCGGGATCGCGCTGCTGTCACAAAGCAATGCGACGGAGGAATTGGGTAGCTCGAGGATCGCGACGATCCGCGTCGGCGATCTCGCCGCAAGCCACGAGGTCGTCGCCGTGACACGGCACGGCGGCTTCCTCAGCGCCGCCTCACGCCGTCTGCTCGACATCCTCCGTGCCGACTTCACCAAGGCGAGGGGCACAAACACGTCGCGCCGGAACGGTGTCCGGCGCGCGTAAAAGTCGACTTGGTAGGGTGTACCGGGAACTCAGCTTCCCGCCTTGACCTGCGCCGCGGCCACCGCCAGCAGCTCGTCCATCTTGGCGCGGATATCGCGCTCGGTGGCGGGTTGCCCCTTGGCCGTGAGGTCCTTCAGAACCTTGTGCAGCACGTCATTGTCGCCGGCTTCC
The DNA here is from genome assembly GCF_055264925.1 of Bradyrhizobium sp. KZN70725. NCBI lineage: Bacteria > Pseudomonadati > Pseudomonadota > Alphaproteobacteria > Hyphomicrobiales > Nitrobacteraceae > Bradyrhizobium > Bradyrhizobium sp. KZN70725. The sequence continues at coordinate 58,318 of NZ_JBUYWT010000031.1, read as the reverse complement.
TCGAAGTCGGCGGCGACCACTTCCTTGGCATAGGCGCTGGCGGCATCGCCCGTGATGCCGAGCTTCTCGGCCGCCCACAGGCCGAGCAGCTTGTTCCGGCGGGCTTCAGCCTTGAACTTCTGCTCCTCGTCGAGGGCGAACTTCTTCTCGAAACCTTCCTCGCGCTTGTTGAATTCGCTCATGGCTGAAGTTCCAATTCCCTTGCTGAATGAGGGCCGCCGCGCGTTGCGGCAACCCCTGTGCCTGCCTAGATAGGTGGGAGGAATCGGCAAGACAACGAGCCGTTAAGCCGCAGGCAAAACTGGCGGAATCGGCCCTTTATGATAGGGCGGTATAAGTGCCCTCAAGGGGGCACTATCGATTGTGCTGGATGGGCCAATCGGATAGGTTGCCAACAGGCATGGTTCTTGTTCTGTTTCCAATTGGATTGCCCAGGTTCCAGGCCTCCGCGGCAGCTCCGTCGTGGGTCGTAACCCCAAGTCATCCGGAGCACCCAAATCCATGGATTTCAACAAAACACGGTACATCCCAATGAGCCGTCGACGCCGTATTTATGAAGGCAAGGCCAAGGTGCTTTACGAAGGCCCCGAGCCGGGAACCCTGATCCAGCACTTCAAGGACGACGCGACCGCGTTCAACGCCAAGAAACACCAGGTGATCGAGGGCAAGGGCGTCCTCAACAACCGGATTTCGGAGTACCTGTTTCAGCACCTCAACGACATCGGGGTGCCGACCCACTTCATCCGCCGCCTCAACATGCGCGAGCAGCTGATTCGCGAGGTCGAGATCGTGCCGCTCGAGGTGGTGGTGCGGAACGTCGCCGCCGGCTCGCTGTCGCAGCGGCTCGGGATCGAGGAGGGCACCCAGCTGCCGCGCTCGATCATCGAGTTCTATTACAAGAACGACCAGCTCAACGACCCCATGGTGTCGGAAGAGCACATCACCGCCTTCGGCTGGGCGACGCCGCAGGAGATCGACGACATCATGGCGCTGGCCATCCGCGTCAACGACTTCCTGACCGGCCTCTTCCTCGGCATCGGTATCCGCCTCGTCGACTTCAAGATGGAGTGCGGACGGCTGTTCGAGAACGAGATGATGCGGATCATCGTCGCCGACGAGATCTCGCCGGACTCCTGCCGGCTGTGGGACATCAAGTCGAACGAGAAGCTCGACAAGGACCGTTTCCGCAGGGATCTGGGTGGCCTGCTCGAGGCCTACACCGAGGTCGCCAAGCGGCTCGGCATTCTGATTGAAAACGAGCGGCCGGCCGGTAGCGGCCCGGTGCTGGTGAAGAGCTAAGCTGAAGGGACGACCGTGAAGGCACGTGTGACAGTGACATTGAAGTCGGGCATCCTCGATCCGCAGGGCAAGGCGATCGAGGGTGCGCTGAAATCGCTCGGCGTCGACGGCGTCGCCAGCGTTCGCCAGGGCAAGGTGTTCGACATCGAGCTCGCCGCGACCGACAAGGCCAAGGCGGAAGCGGCGCTGAAGGCCGCCGCCGACAAGTTGTTGGCGAATACCGTGATCGAGAATTATGCCATCGAACTGAAGGCGTAAGGGGCGAGCAAATGGCCGACGTGACGATGGAGCTGATGTTCGAAGTGATGAAATCGGTCCAGGCGCGTTTGGCTCAGGTCGACGGCAAGATCGATGAGTTGAAGCAGGAAATGCAGGCATCGCGAACGTCTCAGAATGGTATCCGCCAGGAAATTACCGGCGTGTTCCAGGAGATTTCCGGTATTCACGCGACGCTGGTTCGCCACGAAGGCCGTCTTGACCGCATAGAGACACGTCTCGAATTGAACGAAGTACCAACTCCATGAAATCAGCCGTCCTCGTCTTCCCCGGCATCAACCGCGAGCGCGACATGGCGCGCGCGCTCAAGCTCGCATCCGGCAATGAGACCGCGATGGTCTGGCACGCCGAGACCGCGCTGCCCAAAGGCACGGACCTCGTGGTGGTGCCCGGCGGCTTTTCCTATGGCGATTACCTGCGCTGCGGCGCGATCGCAGCGCGCGCGCCGGTGATGGACGCGGTGCGCGACTTCGCCGCCAAGGGCGGGCTCGTGCTCGGCGTCTGCAACGGCTTCCAGATCCTCTGCGAGTCGGGGCTGCTACCGGGCGTGCTGATGCGCAATGCCGGGCTGAAGTTCATCTGCCGCGACGTGCATATGCGCGTCGAGCGTTCCGACACGCCGTTCACCCGCGGCTACAATGCCGGCCAGGTGATCCGCGTGCCGGTGGCTCACGGCGAAGGCAATTACGAGGCGGACGAAGAGACGCTGAAGCGGCTCGAAGGCGACGGGCGGGTGCTGTACCGCTACTGCTCGCCGGAGGGCGTGGTCGACGAGGCCTCCAATCTGAACGGCGCCGCGCATTCGATCGCCGGCATCGTCAATGAGCGCGGCAACGTGCTCGGCATGATGCCGCATCCGGAAAACCACGTCGAAGAGATCATGGGCTGCACCGACGGCCGCGGCCTGTTCGCAGGCCTGGTCCAGCAGTTCGAAAAGGCGGCGTAATCACCATAGCGTTTTCGAGCGAAGTGGGGACCGGTTCGCGTGAAGAAAACGCGTCAGAATAAAATGCGGCGGTGGTGCGTTGCCGCGGCTGCGGCGCTTCTGCTTGCGACGTCGGCCTACGCCCAGGACTTCCCGAAGCGTCCGATCACGATGATCGTGCCGTTCACGGCCGGCGGCACCTCCGACGTGATCGCCCGCGCGGTCGCCGACCAGATGGGCACGGCGCTCGGCCAGAGCATCATCATCGAGAATGTCGGCGGCGCCGGCGGCTCGACCGCGCTCGCCCGCGCCGCGCGCGCCGAGCCGGACGGCTACACCATCGCGATCGGCAATGCCGGCACCAACGCCGCGACCTACACGATCTATCCGAAGCTGCCGTTTACGCCTGACTCCTTCGCGCCGATTGCCGTGGTCGCCAAGACCTTCGGCATCGTCGCGCTGCGCAAGGATTTTCCGGCCAAGGACCTCAAGGAATTCATCGACTACGCCAGGAAGAATCCGGGCAAGGTCAATCTCGGCCATGCCGGCGTGGGCTCCTCGAATTACCTGATCTGCAAGAGTTTTGTTCATGCCGCCGGCATCGACGTGCAGCTGGTCGGCTATCGCGGCGCGGCGCTTGCGCTGACGGACGCGATCGGCAGTCAGATCGACGGCGTCTGCGATGCCGCGGCCTCGGTGTCGCAGGCGATCGACGACAAGCTGGTGAAAGCGGTCGTCGTTGGCTCGACCGTGCGGCTGGCCTCGCTGCCGGAACTGCCGACCTCGGCCGAGGCCGGACTGCCCGAGTTCGAGGCGCAGGGCTGGAACGGCCTGTTCGCGCCGAAGGGCACACCGCCCGAGATCATCGCCAAGCTCAACGCCGCCGCGCGCACCGCGGTTGCGAGCGAGGCGGTGAAGAAGCGCTTCGCCGACCTGTCGACCGTCGCCCCCGACGCCAATGAGCTCGCGCCCGAGGCGCTGCAGCAGCTCGTGACCCGCGACGTCGCAAAATACCGCACGCTGCTGGCGGACGATAAGAAGTAGAGGGTCATCGTCGCTGCGTTGGCTCTGCCCTCGACGCGGTCGCCGAGGCGGCGAGCCTTGCGTCAGCCGCTCGCCAGACTGGCCTGAAATTTGCTGGTGATCTCCCGATCGATCAGGACGGGAGCGCATCATGCTCATTCGCAAGGCTCACTGCACGATTGCGTTCCTATGCGCGCTGCTGTGGTCGCATTGGGCGATGGCCGAGACCACGTTGCGCATCGCCATGACGGCGTCCGATATCCCGACGGCCACCGGGCTGCCGAATAACGGCTTCGAAGGCATGCGCTTTCTCGGTTATCCGATCTTTGAGGGTTTGGTGCTGTGGAATCTGAGCGGAACCGACCGCTTGGCGACTTTGCGTCCCGGACTCGCGGAGAAATGGGAACAGGACCCCGTCGACAACAAGACCTGGATTTTCCATCTGCGCCAGGGCGTCAAATTCCACGATGGTACCGATTTCAATGCCGATGCCGTGATCTGGAATCTCGATCGCTACTTCAACAGCGAGAGCCCGCAATTTGAGCCGCCGAGTTCGGCGATGTCGCGGGCGCGGGTCCCGGTGATGGGCAGCTACCGGAAGATCGATGACGCAACGGTGGCGATCTCGACGACGAAGCCGGCATCCTATTTTCCCTATATGGCGGTCTATCTTCTGTTCACCTCGCCCGCTTCATTCGAAAAGGCCGGCCGCGACTGGGCCAAGGTCGCGACGTTGCCGGCTGCCGGCACCGGGCCGTTCCGCATCACCAGGATTGTGCCGCGGCAAGAGGCAGATCTGGCGCGTTGGGACAAGTATTGGGACACGAGCAAGACAGCGAAGGTCGACAATGTCGTGTTGCTGCCGATCCCCGAGGCCAATTCGCGGCTGGCCGCCTTGCGTGCCGGCCAGGTCGACTGGATCGAAGTGCCGCCGGCCGATGGCGTCGACTCGCTGAAATCCGCCGGCTTCACCATTACCACCGGCTCCTATCCGCATGTCTGGCCGTGGTTCTACAACATCGGCGCCGCCAACAGCCCGTTCAAGGACGTCAGGGTTCGCCAGGCCCTGAACTACTGCATCGATCGGGACGGGCTGGTGTCCCTGCTCAACGGGACCGCAGAGCCGTCGGTCGGCTGGCTCAAGGCCAGCGATCCCGATTTCGGCGCGCCGGTCAATCACTACAAGTTCGATCCGACCAAGGGCAAGGCGCTGCTTGCCGAGGCGGGTTACACGTCGGCGAAGCCATTGGCGTTCAAGGTGCTGATCTCGAATTCAGGCTCGGGGCAGATGCTGCCCCTGCCGATGAACGAATTCCTGCAGCAGAACCTGAAGGAAGCCTGCGGGGTCGATGTGGAATTCGACGTCATCGAGTGGCAGGTGCTTCTGACGGCGGCCCGGGCCACGCCCGACAGCCCAACTTTGCGCGGCGCTATGGCGCTCAATATCAGCTCGCCTTCGTCGGACGCCGGCGTGATGGCGCGCTATTTCCTGGCCGCCAATTTTTCACCGAACGGTTTCAATTTCGAGCAATGGAAGGACGACGAGTTCGAAGCCGCACTCAAGACGATTTCGGAAGCGACCGATCCGAAAGTGATCTCGGCGGCTTACCGCAAGGCGCATGAGCGCCTCGTCGACGATCCGCCTTGGCTCTATATTGTCCACGATCTGAACCCTCGCGCGATGAGTCCGAAGGTGAAGGGTTTTGTGTCGCCCCAATCGTGGTTCGTCGACCTCACGCTGGTCAGCGTGCAATAAGCCGGGGTCCAGCATCGTCGCCTGCATGGCTGCGCCCGAGTGCGAGCGAAGCGGTGAAGAAGCGGTTCGTCGACCTGTCGACGGTCGTACCCGACGCCAATGAACTCGCGCGCCGAGGTGCTGCAGCAACTCGTGACCCGCGACGTTGCGAAGGACGACAAGAAGTAGCATTTCTGCGGCGTGCAACGCCCTGATGCGGACACAGTCCGCGACGAGCCTGAGTTCAGGTCTGATCGGGGAAAGCGGCCATGCGCCGTGTGATCTTGCGTTGCTGCGCCGGCATGGCGCTTGCTTGGCTGGTTGCCGGCCCAGTAGCCGGCGAACAGGCTACGTTGACTTATCCCCCCTGGACGAAGTTCTGCATAGCCGACACCTGCATTGTCGGGCGAGAGGGGCGATCGAAGATAGAGAACATAGACTGCGGGGCAGTCGTGGCAGCCGCGCTGATCGCGCGCACCGGAGATTCCAGGAAGACGTTGCGCGTTTTCTTGCCGACCCGGGTGATAGTCGAACGTGGTGTTCGGATCATTATCGATCAGGGACAAGCGATTGAGCGGCCCTACGCGGGCTGCTTTGCCTACGGTTGCACGGCTGACTACGACGCCGGACCGGAAATGGTCGATCAGCTCAAGCAAGCGCATGCGCTCACTCTGGAAGCCTTCGATAAGGCCAATTCGCCGATCAGCTTGACCGTGCCGCTCGCCGGATTCGCTGATGCCTACGATGGACCCGCACAAGAGACGAAGGTCATCGAGGAGGTGCTTTCGGCGGAGGAAAAGCAGGCGAGATCGGAGCGTGCGAAGCGCGCCGAAGAGGAGCGCAAAGCGCGCTGTGAAGCGAGATAGGCGACCGCAAATAGCGGGTCTGTCAGATTCGATGAGCAGCAGCTACAGCCTGCGCAGCCACCGTTTGACTGCTTCGCCCGGCACCGTCATCGCGGCGACGCCGGCCATGACCAGCACGAGGCCGAGCGCGAGATTCGACGGCACGGATTCCCCGAGCAGGATCACCGACAGCGCGACGCCGATCGGAATGCGAAGATAACCTTGCGCATTCGTCGTCAGCGTGCCGAGCCGCGTCAGGCACATGTAGAACAGCATCAGGCCGAACGCGCTGGAGAAGATGCCCATCACGACGGTGGCGACCAGCGCCTGCGGCGTCGGGTGCAGGGTCCAGGGATGGTCGACGATCAGGGCGACCGGCAGCAGCACGGTGCCGCCGAACAACAGCGAGCCGGCCGCCACGACCATCGGATCATAGTCCGACAGCCGAAGCCCGAAGATCGTGGCGCAGGCGAACGAGACGGTGGCGAGCAGGATCGCGATCTCGGCGAAGATCTCCTTGCCGAAGCCTGAGAGTGCGTCGAGGCCGATGATCGCGACCGTGCCGGCGAGGCCGAGGATCGCACCGACCAGCTTGAGCAGAGAGGCCGGCTCGTGTCGCGTGATCGCCCAGGTGATGAGGAAGGCGAAGATCGGCGTCGTCGAGGCCAGCACCACGGTGTTGGATGCCGGCACGTAAAGCTGCGCCCAGGTGATCACCAAAAACGGGATCGTGGAGTTGATGGTCTGCTGGAAGGCGAACAGCTTCCAGGCCTTGAGGTCGGTCGGGATGCGGATGCCGCGAATGCGCAGCACGATGAGGAGGAAGGCGGCGGCCACCAGCGAGCGCGCGGAAATGAAGGTGACCGGCGGGATCGAGCCGAGCCCGATCTTGGTGAGCGGGTAGGTCGAGCTCCAGCAGCACGCCAGCGCCAGCAGCAGCGCATAATCGCGCCAGCCGCGCGCGCCCGGCGCCGACGTGGACGAGGTGGGCACTTTCTCGGGAGCCGTCACGCCGCCCGTTTTCGCTGTGCTCTTCGGCACCTTGATTTGGCTCCCTTCGCGCATTGGCGCGCGAAGCAGCAATCTAGCGCGGCGGCGCGATGCAAGGCTAGGGTATTGAATTTACGCCGATATCCCGCTTGGAGGAATTGGCGGGCTGCGTCTGTGGGACTGAGGCTGGCGTCGTCCGGGTGCCAAATCCGACGCCTCCGGCGTATGCTACCGTTTTGTGACTTGGCCCACACGGGCGTCTGGCTCGTCCTGCTAGGCTCAACAGCATGACGAAGCATTTCAAATTACCGATCATTTTCACTGCGCTCGTCGTCGCAACGCAATGCTTTGCTGCGGAGACCAGGGGCGCCGGCTCAACCTTCGTGTCGCCGGTGATGGCGAAATGGATCGATGCCTACAAGGCGAAGACCGGCAATACCGTCAGCTATCAATCGGTGGGCTCGAGCATCGGCGTCGGCCTGATCAAGAAGGCCGCCGTCGATTTCGGGACGAGCGATATGCCGCTCGATCCGAAGGAGCTGGACAGGCTCGGCATGGTGCAATTCCCGATCGTGATCGGAGGCGTCGTGCCGGTGGTCAACATCGCGGCGTCAAGCCCGGCTAGATCCAGTTCACCGGACAGCTGCTCGCCGATATCTATCTCGGCAAGGTCAAATCGTGGAACGATCCGGCCATTCAGGCGGTCAATCCCGATCTGAAGCTGCCGCGCACGGCGATCACCGTCGTGCATCGCCTCGATGGATCGGGGACGACGTTCAATTGGTCGAACTATCTTGCGAAGGTCAGCGCGCAGTGGAAGGCAAGCGTCGGAGAGGGCACGTCGGTCGAGTGGCCGGTCGGGCTCGGCAGCAAGGGCAACGATGGCGTCGCCTCGCTCGTCGGCCTGATTCCCGGGTCGATCGGCTATCTCGAATACGCCTACGCGCTGCAACGGCTTGACCGGATTTCCTTCGGCCTGGTGCAGAACAGTGCCGGCAATTTCGTCACCCCCGACGCCGCATCGTTCCAGGCTGCGGCCTCGAGCGCGGACTGGATGGCGACGCAGGACTTCAACCTGGTCCTCACCAACGCTCCCGGCGAGGACGCATACCCGATCACGGCCAGGACTTTCGTCCTGATGCACAAGCAGCCGAAATCGCCCGACGGGTCGGCAACCGCGATCGACTTCCTGCGCTGGTCATTGCAGAGCGGCAAGCCGCAGGCTCAATTGCTCAACTACGTTCCCCTGCCGGCCACGCTGGTCGAGCAGATCGAGCAGTATTGGCAGCATAATTTCGAGGCGCTTACGGCGTCGGCGTCCGGAAAGCGGACTGATCGGTAGACCACGCGGATACGCTACTTAAATCCGATCACCATCGAATCCGGGCCAACGAGCGGTTCGACCCGCGTTCGGGAAAATCCGACGTCGCGCATCCAAGCCTGACAGTCTTCGCCTGTGTAGTCAAACCCACCGGCGGTTTCGATCAGCATATTCAAGCTCATCAGAAGCCCGAAAGCGTTTTCGCGGCGATCGTCATCGATGATGGCGTCATAAACAATGATTGCGCCACCTTTCGGAAGCGCATCGAATGCCTTGCCGAGAAGCGCCCGTTTCTTGGCAAGGTCCCAATCATGAAGGATGTGACCCATGATGATGACTTCAACCTCCGGCAGCGGGTCCTCGAAGAAGTTTCCTCCCCGAAACCGCACCCGATCCTCCAGCCCGCGCTGAGCGATAAATTCCTCGAACACCGGCTTGACCGCGGGAAGGTCGAAGCCGATGCCGGTGAGGTGCGGATGGTCGTGTGCGAGCGTGGCAGGCACCATGCCCTGAGCCGAACCGAGATCCATGAAAGTCTTGTACTCGCTCCAAGGGAACTTGCCGGCAATAGCATGCGCCGCACCCGCGCTTATTGCGCTCATCGCGGTCAGAAATCCCCGCAACCGATCCGGATCGGCATACAATGCCGCAAATAAGTCTTCTCCTCCGCCCTTGCCCTCGTTCTGCAATTCGCCGCTGCGCAGGGCCTCCGTGAGCGATCCCCAAAAGCCATAGAGCCGGGCATTCGCCATCTCCAGAATGCCTCCGATGTAGGATGGCTTGGCGCGATCGAGATACAGGTCCGTGTCCGGGGTGTTGCTGTAGATGCCGTTCTCGCGCTCAAGCAATCTGAGCGCCACCAGCGAATCGAGGAAGTCGCGGGCCGATCGCTGATGCAACGCAAGCGTCCTTTGCAGCGTCGGCAGGTCAGCGGGGCCATCGGCCAACGTACTGAACACGCCCAGTTCGACGGCGCTCAAGAGCGTTTTGGACGCCCAAAAGCCCATACCAATCTGCATAATATGTTCCGGTGTTGCCGCGCTCATGACTTGATCCCAATTGGTTGTCACTGCTGGTGCAGCCGGGTGAACATGTCGCCCCTGGTTCGGGCCTGGTGCGCCGGGAGGGTGGCAGGGGTTCACCACGGCGTCATTTCAAATAACGGCGAATAGATTTGATTTTGACACTTCCGTTCGGTGAACGCCAGTGGCGCAGGATTGGCGAGAACGAATCAGCGATGGACGCCGCTCCGGCGTCCATCGCGTGAGCTGTGCCTGAAATGCCGGACCATGCTCTAGCGCAGGACCTGGCCCAGCACCTCGCCGTCGACCTGCTGCGGTGCCGAACCGAGGATCCGCATGATGGTCGGCGCCACGTCGATATTGCGCATGTGCCGCACCACGGTGTCCTTGCGGATCTGCGGGCCCGCGGCGATGAACGTCGCGCTCATCACCGGAAGCTCGGGGTCGTGACCGTGGGCGCCATAGAAGTTCGGCATCGACAGCATGGTGGTTGCCGCGTTGAACGGTGCGTCGCCCTGGCGCGCGACCCCGGGGTTCTGGATGCCGTCGAAATTGTAGCCGGGCGCCATCAGCGCGAACACGTCGCCATAGTCCTGGCCGATGGTCTTGCTGATGCATTGTCCGGTTCCGGCGTCGCATTGCAGCGGCCGGGTCTCGACGACGGTGAAGATGCGCTGGTCCTTCAGTGAGTAGTTGAAGCGGGCATTGGGGTCGACCGCGTTCTTCACCGCGTCAGTGATCTGCGCCACCAGGGTGCGGTAGGTCGCCAGATCAACGGTGCCGCCGAGCTCGCGGTTCTGCAGGTTGACGTAGATGTCGGCGGCGGGGCCGGAGGTGCGGATCCCGACCTTGCTGGTGTCGATCCCGGCGTTGCGCAGGATGTTGGTGAGATTGACCGAGGTGTGGAACGGCGCGAAGCCGTGGTCCGACACCACGATCACGTTGCTGTCGCGGCCCGCCGCATCGGCGATCTGCTTCACCGCCTTGTCGGCCGTCTGGTAGGCGAAACGGATGTAGGACGCGTAGCGCTTGACCTTGGCAGCATCCTGGTTGGCGCCGATCGAATTCGGATCGGTCGGGGTGGTGCCCTGGCGGGGATCGGTCAGCAGGAACTGGTGCTCGGAGCCGTCGGGCTGCTCGATATAGACCATGACGAGGTCGGCGTCCGGATGGGTCTTGATCGCGCGCTCGCCGATATTGGCCTGGTAGCGCACGAAGGTCTTCACCATGTCCTCGAACATCGTCTCGATCTCGACGTCGGGGAAGCCCGTGAAGCCCGGGCTCAGCCGCTCCGGAATGCGGAAGTCGGCCTGCGGACGCCAGAACCCGATGTTGTTGTTGATGTCGTCGACGTCGGCGAGAACCGGCGTATTGCGCGGGATGTAATTGGCGCCGTAGCGGGCGAAGCGCACCACCGAGAGATCGGGAGACAGCGCAGAGACGAAGTACGCGGCACCAACCTTCGCCCCGCTGCCTTCAAAGAAGAACGGTGCGTTCTCGCCGCCGAACTTGACATAGGCCGGCCCGGTCGACGGCGCGTGGAACGGTCCTGCGGTGATGCCGCGGTTGGCATCGAAGAACACCAGCGTGTCGTAGTTCACCTTGCGATCGTTGGTGGTGTCGATCGCGGCGACGCGGATCGAATATTTGACGTCGAGCGTCGAGGCGTTGGTGCAGGTCGCGGTTGCCGCGGCCGAGCAGGAAAACGTCTCGATCGGTGCGGAGGTCACCATTACCGGGCTGAACGAGAAATGGCCGGCAGCCTGCAGCGCCGTCACGATGCTCGGGTCGGCCGTGAAGTCGCCTCGCGACAGCGAGAAGCCCTGGGCCCCGATGCCGCCGAACGCGCCGAACGGGACCGTGAAGTCGGTGATGCGGGTCGGCTGGGCCGGCTGCACCACGGTCTTGTTGATGGAGATGTCGGCGCCGTCGCCGCCTGGCCAGGTCGCCGTGACGACCTTCTTGCCCTGCTGGTGCAGCTGCACCCACAACGGCACCGCGGTCGGGTGTGGCGACGGCCCGAGCGGGTTCTCACTGTAGCCGCCGATCGGCGCCGCAAAGCCGCTGATACTGCCGGAGATCGGCCCGACGATCGGCTCGAACGTGTTCGAGGGGATGTCGTTGTGGACTGCCGTCGAACCGGTCGCGATCGCAATATGCGACACCGCGGTGAGCGACGGTGACGCCGTCACGTTCTGCAACGCCACCGCGCCGCGCCGGCTCAGCTGGGCGAGGCCGCCGTCGCGCGGCAGTACGCCTTCCTCGATGAATTTCTGGATGAAATCGGGCTTGGCACCGTCGAGCGAGATCATCACCACGCGCGGCTTGCGGCCGTGATGACCGCCGTCATGATCCTGATCGTGACCGCGAGCATCGCCAACGCCGCGATCACCATTATCGCCGTCTTGACCGGCGCGCGCCGGAGTTGCAGTCCACGCCAGCGATGCGACAAGCGACATCGCCGTCGTAACGGAAACGAACGTCTTCAATTTCATGAGAATGCCCCAACTTCGCTGCGCGAACGCACAAACGGAAACCGTTCAGCAATCTTCGGGGGCTTGCCTGACGCGCATGTGACGCGCGCGCGACGACGCAACGACAGCGCGTCGATACGTCACAACCGCAGTTCGCATTGCCTCACGCGAAGAACGCGCGTGAACACAACGCGCTAGAGCTGTGCTGTCGATTCAATCCGTGGCGATGTAACGGCTGGATGACGGCGTGCGTCCACAGACGTCACACGCTTTACGCCGTTGCCTGCGCCGGCGTCCTGCGCTTCACCCGCTTGATGGTGCCGGAGAAGGTGAACAGCGGCCGCTCCGCCGATGTCAGCATGCCCCGCACGAAGATCAGCGACATGCCGGCGCGGGTGACCTCGCCGGTGCACTCGATCAGGTCGCCCTCGCGGGCGGCGTCGAGGAATTCCGAGGCGAACGACACCGTGACGCCGGGGCCCTGCAGCACCGAGCCGGCGAGCGCGAACAGGCAGTAATCCGCGAAGGTCATGAAGCAGCCGCCGTGGACGTTGCCGGAGCCGTTGAGGTGCTTCTTGCCGACCCGGAACGCGCAGGTGATGCGGCCGTTCTCGTCCATACGGTGGTAGAACGGGCCGGTATGGGTCTCGAAATTGTCCCGGGTCCAGGTTCGCCAGCCGGCGAATTCGCCCTCGGTTTCGACGTGCAGGTCGGGGCGGCGGTTGAATGCGGTTTTGGCGAGCTCGTTCACGAAATATGGCCTTCAATTATCGGGTTCGGGTCCTTAAATCCGATCCATCCCCATTGTGCAAATCCCGGGACCAAATCCCGGGCCGCGGTCAGCTGCCGCAAAGCTCTGGACAGGCCGGAAATGGGCCCTAAAAGGCCTTTTCGCCCCCGTTCTATCTACCTATTAAGGGTCCCATGAACGCGCCCAAGAACGATGCCAAGAACGAGCCCCAAATCACCCCCGAACTCGTCGCCGCCCACGGGCTGAAGCCGGACGAGTACGAGCGCATCCTGAAGCTGATCGGGCGGGTTCCGACCTTCACCGAGCTCGGCATCTTCTCGGCGATGTGGAACGAGCACTGCTCGTACAAGTCGTCGCGCATCCATCTGCGCGGGCTGCCGACCAAGGCCCCCTGGGTGATCCAGGGTCCCGGCGAGAATGCCGGCGTGATCGACATCGGCGACGGGCAGGCCGTGGTCTTCAAGATGGAGAGCCACAATCACCCAAGCTACATCGAGCCCTACCAGGGCGCGACCACCGGCGTCGGCGGCATCCTGCGCGACGTCTTCACCATGGGCGCGCGCCCGATCGCCTGCCTGAACGCGCTGAGCTTCGGTGCGCCCGAGCATCCCAAGACCCGGCATCTGGTGTCCGGCGTGGTCGCGGGCGTCGGCGGCTACGGCAATTCCTTCGGTGTGCCGACGGTCGGCGGCCAGGTGCGTTTCCACACCCGCTACGACGGCAACATCCTGGTCAACGCGATGGCGGTCGGCCTCGCCGACGCCGACAAGATCTTCTACGCGGCGGCCTCCGGCGTGAACATGCCGATCGTCTATCTCGGCTCCAAGACCGGCCGCGACGGCATCCACGGCGCCTCGATGGCCTCGGCCGAATTCGACGACGCCTCCGAGGAGAAGCGCCCGACCGTGCAGGTCGGCGATCCCTTCGCCGAGAAGCTCTTGCTGGAAGCCTGCCTCGAGATCATGGAAAAGGGTTGCGTGATCGCGATCCAGGACATGGGCGCGGCTGGCCTGACCTGCTCGGCGGTCGAGATGGGCGCCAAGGGCGATCTCGGCGTCGAGCTCGACCTCAGCGCGGTGCCGACCCGCGAGACCGGGATGAGCGCCTACGAGATGATGCTCTCGGAGAGCCAGGAGCGCATGCTCATGGTGCTCAAGCCCGAGAAGGAAAAAGAGGCCGAGGCGATCTTCCGCAAATGGGGGCTCGATTTCGCCATCGTCGGCTACACCACGCCGACCAAGCGTTTCGTCGTCAAGCATGGCGGCGACGTGATGGCCGATCTGCCGATCAAGGAGCTCGGTGACGAGGCGCCGGTCTACGACCGTCCGCACGTCGCCTCGAATGCGCTGCCGGTGATCCGCGGGCAGGACGTCAAGCCGCCGCTCGGTATCGCGGATGCGCTGGAAAAGCTGATCGGCACGCCCGAATTGTGCTCGAAGCGCTGGGTGTGGGAGCAGTACGACCACGTCATCCTCGGCAATACCATGCAGCGTCCCGGCGGCGATGCGTCGGTGGTTCGCGTCGAGGACGGACCGAAGGGCCTTGCGCTCACCGTCGACGTCACGCCGCGCTATTGCGAGGCCGATCCGTTCGAGGGCGGCAAGCAGGCGGTCGCGGAAGCCTGGCGCAACATCACCGCGGTCGGCGGCCGGCCGCTCGCGATCACCGACAATCTCAACTTCGGCAATCCCGAGCGCCCCGAGATCATGGGCCAGTTCGTCGGCTGCCTGAAGGGCATTTCGGAGGCCTGCCGCACGTTGGATTTCCCGGTCGTGTCCGGCAACGTCTCGCTCTACAACGAGACCAACGGTCGCGGCATCCTGCCGACGCCCTCGATCGGCGGCGTCGGCCTGCTCGACGACTTCACCAAGTCCGCGACCCTGGCGTTCAAGGCGGCCGGCGAGGCGATCCTCCTGGTTGGCGACACGCAGGGCTGGCTCGGCCAGTCGGTCTATCTGCGCGACGTCTGCGGCCGCGAGGAGGGCGCTCCGCCTCCGGTCGATCTCGCTGCCGAGAAGCGCAATGGCGACGTGGTGCGCGGCATGATCCATGCCGGCACCGCGACCGCGGTGCACGACGTCTCCGACGGCGGTCTTTTGATCGCGCTCGCCGAGATGGCGATCGCCAGCGGCATCGGCGCGCAGCTCCTGGCCGCGCCGTCCTCGATCGTGCCGCATGCCTATTGGTACGGCGAGGATCAGGCCCGCTACATCGTCACCGTGCCGGCCGCCGACGCAGGCCTCGTGCTGGCCAAGATGAAGGGCGCCGGCGTGCCCTGCGCGCGCATCGGCACCACCGGCGGCGACGCGATTGCGGTGGCTGGGGAGTCGCCGGTTGCGGTCGAAAGCCTGTCGCGCGCCTTCGAGTACTGGCTGCCGAACTACATGCACGGCACTGCCGCCTGATCCGGCTGGATCAGGCGCCGCGAGCAACGATTCAATGGCGCGATGAACCCATCATCGCGCCATTTCTATTCCGAACGTGATCCCTTCGGATCATGCCTTATGTCGCGCCGCGGACCGCGCGCCAGGCAAAGATGATGATGCAGGCGCCGATGAAGCCGGCGACGAGATAGCTGAGCCAGCCTCCGCCGAGCGATACGCCGAGCAGACCCAACAGCCAGTTCGCCAGCGCGGCGCCGACAATGCCGAGGATGATATTCATGAAGATGCCGGTTCCGGATTTCATGAACATCTCGGCGAGCCAGCCCGCCAGTCCGCCGACGATGATGGCGGCGATCCATCCAACTTGAGGGTCGTTCATCTCAGGACTCCCTAGGGTCAAGCAGTCCGGCCAGCATACCTGAGAATCACCTGGCGGGATGTGACCAAAGGCAGGTTGTGCGCAACTTGTCGGCCACGAAAAATGCCGTCAGCCCCGCCGCTTGCGCCGTGCCCGGCGTTCGGCTGCGGTGATCAGGATGCGCGGGCCCGGCCCCTGGGCGCCGAGCTTGTCGTCGCAATTGCGCAGCGGGCAATCGGTCACCGACAGGCAGCCGCAGCCGATGCAGTTGAACAGCTTGTCGCGGAGGTCGGTGAGATCGTTGATGCGCTGCTCCAGCGTCTCGGTCCAGGCCCGCATCGCGCGCTCCCATTCGCGCACGGTCGGCGCGCGATCGAGCGGTATCGCGGCGAAGGTCTGCCTGATCTCCTCCAGCGGGATCCCGGCGCGCTGCGCGATCCTGATCACCGCGATCCGCCGCAGCACGCCGCGCATGTAGCGGCGCTGGTTGCCGCCGGTGCGCCGGCTCGCGATCAGTCCCTTGCTCTCGTAGAAGTGAAGGGTGGAGACGGCAAGTCCGCTGCGCCGCGCCACCTCGCCGACTGAAAGCTCCTGCGCAAGCGTCATTGCCCAAGCAATCCCGGATCAGAAGTCCTGCATTGGAAGTCTTGCATTAGAAGTCGTGCATTAGAAGACTTGCAAGCTGCCAGCCTTGACCTCAACCATACTTGAGGTTCTATATCAATTGCGGGCTTGCAGGGGCAAGCTTCCGGCCGACACGCCGGGGTTCGTTCTTGGAAGCAATATGCCGTCCGCATCATTTTCGTCGCGCCGCTGGCTCGGGCTTCGTGCCAGGCCGTTCGGCATTACCGTTCTGTTGCTCGCCTGTGCCGCGGCCGGCTTGTTTGCCTGGCGCGCAGGCGGATCCAGCGCCTCGGCCAAGCCCACCGCCGAAGCCCCGCCGACGCCGGTCGCGGCGATGGTGGTGCGGACCGAAACCCTGCCGCGGTCGATCGAGGCGATCGGCTCGCTGCAGGCGGTGCGGCAGGTGATTCTGGCGCCGGAGGTTGCCGGCCGCGTCACCGCGATCAATTTCGATGCCGGCATCGATGTCGCCGAGGGCGCGCCGCTGGTGCAGCTCTATGACGCGCCGCTGCGCGCCGCGCGTGCGGTTGCGGTCTCCAAGGGACGCTTCGCGCAATTGCAGGAGAAGCGTGCGCAGGGCCTCGCGCCGTCCGGCTTCGTGACCCAGGAGACGCTGCAGCAGCGGCAGGAAGATCTGAAGCAGGCCGACGCCTCGCTCGACCAGCTCGATGCGCAGATCGCGCAGATGACGATCCGCGCGCCGTTCGCGGGCCAGATCGGTCTGCGCAAGGTCAATCTCGGCCAATACGTCAATGCCGGCGATGCGCTCGCGACGCTGACCGCGCTCGACCAGCTCTATGCCAATTTCACCGTTCCGCAGCAGCGCCTGTCAAATCTGAAGGTGGGAAGCGCGGTGACGATCCGTACCGATGCTTTCCCCGATCGGGTGTTCGAGGCCAAGATCAACGCCATCGAGCCGCAGGTCGCCGAGGACACCCGCAATGTCCTCGTGCAAGCCCTGTTTCCTAATCCCGACCGGCTGCTGCGGCCGGGCCTCTTCGTGATGGTGAACGTCGTGCTGCCGCCGCAGGCCGACGCCATCGTGGTGCCGGTCACGGCGATCCAGACCAGCGCATCCGGCGAGAGCGTGCTGGTCGTGCGCGACAACAAGGCGGTCGGCGTCGCTGTCAAGACCGGGCAACGGATCGGCGAGCGTGTCGTGGTGGAGCAGGGGCTTGCGCCCGGCGATCACATCGTCACCGCGGGCCAGCTCCGCGTCATGCCCGGCGCGGCCGTCCAGACGACCATGGCGGAGACGCCGGAGAAGGGACGCTGACCCGCGAGCGGTAGGCGACCAAAGGCAAGCATCATGCATTTCACCGACATCTTCATCCGCCGGCCGATTCTGGCGACGGTCGTCAGCCTGCTGATCCTGTTGATCGGCACCGCAGCGATGGTCTCGCTGCCGGTGCGGCAATATCCCAACATGGAGAGCGCGACGATCCAGGTCGACGTCTCGTTCCCCGGTGCGACCCAGGACGTGATGCAGGGCTTCGTCACGTCTGTCATCGCGCAGTCGATCGCGACCGCCAACGGCATCGAGTACATGACCTCGAACTCGACGCTTGGCCTCAGCCAGATCAAGGCCAAGCTGGTGCTCAACGCCAATGCCGACCGCGCCATGACCGAAGTGCTCGCCAAGGTGCAGCAGGTCAAGTACCGCATGCCGGCCGGCGTGTTCGACCCTGTCATCACCAAGATCACCGACGGCGCGTCGGCAGTGCAGTACATCGCCTTCACCAGCGACACGCTGACGCCGGCGCAGATCACCGACTTCGCGACCCGCGTGGCGCAGCCGCTGCTCACCTCGGTGCCCGGCGTGGCGTCGGCCGACACCTCGGGCGGATCGTCGCTGGCGATGCGGGTGTGGATCGATCCGTTCAAGCTCGCGGCACGCGTGCTGACCGCGGCCGATATCTCCGCCGCGCTGCGGTCCAACAACGTGCAGGCGGCGCCGGGGCGGCTGCGCGGCGAGATGACCGTCACCAACATCTCCGCGGCGACCGATCTGCGCAATCTCGACGATTTCCGCAAGATGGTGATCAAGACCGGCGCCGGCGGCGGCGGCCTGGTGCGGCTCGGCGACGTCGCCACCCTCGAGATCGGCGGCGAGAACTACGATTCCAACGCACGCGACAGCGGCAGGCCCACCGTCTACATCGCGGTGCAGCCGACCCCCGACGGCAACCCGCTGGAGATTGTCGCCGCCACCGCCAAGGTGATCGAGGACCTCAACCGCGTGGCACCGCCCGGATTGAAGGTCGCCGACGTCTTCAACATCGTGCACTTCGTCAAGGCCTCGATATCGGAGGTACAGCATTCGCTGGCCGAGGCGATCGCGATCGTGGTGGTGGTGATCCTGCTGTTCCTGGGCTCGTTCCGCTCGGTGCTGATCCCTGTCGTCACCGTGCCGCTGTCGCTGGTCGGCACCGCCGCGATGATGCTGGCGCTCGGCTTCTCGATCAATCTGCTGACCCTGCTCGCGATGGTGCTGGCGATCGGGCTCGTGGTCGACGACGCCATCGTGGTGGTGGAGAACATCCATCGTCACATCGAGGAAGGGCGGAGCCCCGGCGACGCCGCCTTGATTGGCGCGCGCGAGATCATCGGTCCCGTGATCGCGATGACGATCACGCTCGCCGCGGTCTATGCGCCGATCGGCCTGATGGGTGGCCTGACCGGCAGCCTGTTCCGCGAATTCGCCTTCACACTGGCGGGCTCGGTGGTGGTCTCGGGCGTCATCGCCCTGACCTTGTCGCCGATGATGAGCGCGCAGCTGCTCGGCGAAGCCACCTCGCACGGCCGATTTGCCCGTTTTGTCGAGCATCAGTTCTCAAGGCTGTCGCGTGGCTATGGCCGGCTGCTGGCCGCGACGCTCAAGATGCGCGCAGCAGTGCTGCTGGTGGCATTCGGGGTGCTGGCGGCGATCGTGGTGCTGTTCCTCGGCAGCCAGCGCGAGCTCGCGCCCTCCGAGGACCAGGGCTATGTGTTCACCGTGCTCCGCGCGCCGCAATATGCCAGCGTCGATTACACCACGCGCTCCTCCGACCAGATCGAGCAGCTGTTTCGCTCGTTTCCCGAATACCACGCGAGCTGGTTCATCAACGGTACCGACGGGCAGAACCATGCCTTCGGCGGCATCACCCTGACCGATTGGGACAAGCGCAAGCGCTCGGCCAACGACATCCAGAACCAGCTCTACGGCATGTCCTATGGCGTGCTCGGCGCCAGCGTGACGCCGTTCCAGCCGGCGGCGCTGCCGGCGGCGACCGGCGGCCTGCCGTTCCAGATGGTGGTGCGCTCGGCCGGCGATTTCGCCACCATCTATCAGGAGGTCGAGACGCTGAAGGGGGCCGCATGGAAGAGCGGGCTGTTCGCCTTCGTCGACAGCGATCTCGCCTTCGACAGCCCGACCGCGCGGATCACCATCGATCACGCCAAGGCGGCCGAGGCCGGGGTCAGTATGCAGACCATCGCCGACACCCTCGCGGTGCTGGTCGGCGAGAACTATGTCAACCGCTTCAATTTCTTTGAACGCTCCTACGAGGTGATCCCGCAGGTGCGCCAGGCCGACCGGGTCACGCCGGAAGGGCTCGGAAACTTCAACGTCCGTTCGAGCTCGGGGCAGATGTTTCCGCTGTCGACGGTGATCAAGGTCAACGTCAAGCCGGAGCCGAACCGGCTGCCGCAGTTCAATCAGATGAACGCCGCGACGATCTCGGCGGTGCTGAGGCCCGGCGTCACCATGGGGCAGGCGGTGTCGTTCATGCAGGCGCAGAAGCTGTCGCCGGGGATGACCGTCGACTGGCTGTCGGACAGCCGGCAATATGTCCAGGAGGGCAACCGTCTCATCGTCACCTTCGGCATGGCGCTGATCGTGATTTTCCTGGTGCTGGCGGCGCAGTTCGAAAGTTTTCGCGATCCGTTGGTGATCATGGTCACGGTGCCGCTCGCGGTCTGCGGCGCACTGCTGCCGCTGTATTTCGGCTTCACCACGCTGAACATCTACACCCAGATCGGCCTCGTCACCCTGATCGGGCTGATCTCCAAGCACGGCATCCTGATGGTGAGCTTTGCCAACGAGATCCAGCACCACGAAGGGCTCGACCGGGTCGCCGCGATCCAGAAGGCGGCCGCGGTGCGGATGCGGCCGGTGCTGATGACGACAGCCGCGATGGTCGCGGGCCTTGCCCCGCTGCTCTATGCCGACGGCGCCGGCGCCGCGAGCCGCTTCGCCATCGGCATCGTCGTGGTGATGGGCATGCTGATCGGCACGCTGTTCACGCTGTTCGTGCTGCCGACCTTCTACATCCTGATCGCCCGCGACCATCGCGCGGCGGCCGCCCCGCGGTTGGAAAGCGTGGCGGCGAGGGGCGAGATCGCTGCGTAGGCGTAGGGTGGGTAGAGCGCAGCGAAACCCACCATCTCGATGCACGGCACGAAAGTGATGGGTTTCGCTGCGCTCTACCCATCCTACGGCTTCATCGAACTAAAGCACGTATCTCGAGCCGGGAATCTTACGCAACACGGCCGTGACCGCCCAGCTCAGCGCCACAGTGGCGAAGAACGCGATCGCGGCCTTGGCGAAGGCCGGCAGATCCATATCAAACAGCCAGTATTGCAGCCACAGTACGATCGGATAGTGCACCAGGAACATGCCGTAGGCGTCGCCCTGCATCCGGTCGAGCAGCGTCGGGCCCGACGATTTCGATTGCAGGAAGTAGGCCAGGATCGCGAACAGGATCGAGGCGCTGAACAGCACATAGAAGGTACCGTAGATCCCGAGATACCAGCCCGGCAGCGGATCGGGGTTACCGATGATCATGCGCTTGATGTAGATCATCACCCACATCAAACAGTAGGGGATCAGCGTGATGCCGGTCCAGAACCAGCGGCGCTCGGTCAGCCGTCCGTGCGCGCTGAGCACGCCACCCTCGAGGTTCGCCGCCCCGATTCCCGCTCCGATGAAGAAATAGGAGGCGTACAGCAGCACGCGACTCGCCTGCACCGAAAACGGTCCGAACTCGAACCAGTAGTTCTGGCCGTAATGGACCAGCATCGGCAGGTAGGCGGCGACACTGACGATGACGAGGAACAGCCAGAACTTCGAGGGACGTTGAAATCCCTTGATCGACAGGCGGTTGATCGGATCGAGCAGACGCGGCGACACCCGGTACAGCAGGCTCGCCGTGAGGTCGAAAGCCATCAGGACGTAGACGAACCAGATCGGTCCGCTTGGCCACGGCCCGACCGTCATGGTTTTCCACCAGAATTCGGAGAAGCTCAGCCCCGGCGTCGCGCGCAGCGCGATCGCGTAATAGGCGATCGGAATGACCGTGACAGCGCAGATCACGAACGGCAGGCCGAGCCGCAGCAGCCGGTCGCGCAGGAAGATCAGCCATGGCTTGTTGCCGAGCCCCGGCCAGACGAACAGCCCCGACAGGAAAAAGAACATCGCCATGAAGAAGCTGTCGGTGGCGAGCACCACGCAGTCGAAGCCGATCCACGATGTCGGGTCGGTGTGCCCGAAATAGGTGTAGGGGATCACCGCGTGGTGCAGCAGCACGACCAGGGTCAGGAAGGTGCGTGCGCGGTCCAGCGCGACATTGCGCTTGTGGAGCTTCGGTGCTGCCTGGATGTCGACGGCCGGAGCCGCGTGAGCAATCGATTTCATGGTGCCACCAGCCGGGTCTGCACCCTGATGTTGCAGTCGGGAACCTGATTCAGCAAGGCCCAATCGGCCGGACGGGGGAGTATCGAGGTCGGTCATCTCGGCGAAGCTGTTTCGTCTTTGGAACTGCGGTCGGGTGCGGGCGTTCTCGTCCGACCTGGCGGACACGCGCGGTTATGAGGAGCGGGTAATGACAATTCTGAAATGGGCGCTGATCTTCCTTGTCGTGTCGATCATCGCGGGTTTGCTTGGCTTCACCGGCATTTCCGCCGCCTCCGCCGACATCGCGCGCTTTCTGTTCTATGTGTTCGTCGTGATCTTCCTGGTGCTCCTGATCCTCGGGCTCACGATATTCAGGGTATAGCTGGGATCGGGGCCAAGCGCTCCCGACGTCATGCCCGGGCCTCGCCCGGGCATTGCCGTTTTGCAGGCTGAGTCAGCGCGCGACCAAAGGCCGGGCGAGGCCCGGCGCTTGCGGCAGGCGACCCTAGGCGACTTCCTCGATCTTCACCTTGTCCGGATAGAAGGCGAGGTGGCCGGCGATCTCGGTCATCGCCGGGAAGGGCTCCTCATAGGTCCAGATCGCGTTGTCCAGCGTCTTGCCGTTGGCCTTGATGCTGAAGTAGTTCGCGTCCCCCTTGTACGGGCAATGCGTGGTCCGCTCGGTGCGGGTCAACAGCTCCATGTTGGCGTCCTGCCGGGGGACGTATTGCACGGCCGGATAGCTCGCTTCCTTCAAGGTCAGCGCATGGGTGGTCTCGGCGATCACGACGCCGTCGGCGATGACGCGGACGCGCTTGGCGTTGGGCGTGATCGTAATGGGATGATCGGGGCCGGGGAGCTTCATGATTCTGCGCCTCTTCTGGTCATTTCGGTGTGATGGCTTGTGACCGATTGATGCAGGTTTAAATCGCTGGGAATGGGAATATAGTGTGCCCGGGATGACCTAGAAGACCCCAAGGGCTAGGTTTTATCCTTAGGTTTATCTGGCCGATCTGGCCCTGATTCGAACGACCTGACGGAGGTGGACTGGGATGCCGATGGACGCCCGTGATATCGAATCGATGATCAAGGCAGCGATTCCCGATGCCGAGGTGACGATCCGCGATCTGGCCGGCGACGGCGACCACTACGCCGCCACTGTTATTTCCGAGTCCTTCCGCGGCAAGTCCCGCGTCCAGCAGCACCAGATCGTCTACCAGTCGCTGAAGGGCCAGATGGGCGGCGTGCTGCACGCGCTGGCCCTGCAGACCGGCGTGCCGGAAGGCTAGGCCCGGCAAAGCTGCGGGCGGGGGCCTCAAGCATGGTGGACAATCCACGCGGTGCGATGTTTCGCGTCATCGTGCCGAACCAGCACAGCCGCGTCACCAATGCCGAGCTGTTCTTCGACCTCGTCTTCGTCTTCGCCGTCACGCAGCTGTCGCATACGCTGCTGCACCACTTCACCCCGCTTGGGGCGGTGCAGGTCACGCTGCTGTTCCTCGCGGTGTGGTGGGTGTGGGTCTACACCACCTGGGTCACCAACTGGCTCAATCCCGAGCTGACGCCGGTCCGCCTGCTGCTGTTCGTGCTGATGCTGGGTGGGCTGTTGCTGTCGACCTCCATACCGACCGCCTTCGAGGGCCGCGGGCTGTGGTTTGCCGGGACCTATGCGGCAATGCAGGTCGGCCGCACCACGTTCTGGCTGCTGGCGACGCCGCGGCGCCGGACGGCGGTGCGCCACAACGCCATCCGCATCCTGACCTGGCTGTCCTGCTCGGCCGTGCTGTGGATTCTCGGCGGATTCGCCGAACATGAGACGCGGATGTGGCTCTGGATTGCGGCGCTGACCATCGAATATATCGCGCCGGCCGCGCGATTCTGGACCCCTGGGCTCGGCTTTTCCTCGATCGAGGCGTGGTCGGTCGAGGGTGGCCACATGGCCGAGCGCTGCGCCGGCTTCATCATCATTGCGCTCGGCGAGGCCATCGTGGTCGATGGCGCGACCTTTGCCGAGCTGACCTGGACGCCGGAGAATGTCACCGCGTTCATCTCGGCGCTGGTCGGCAGCATCGCGATGTGGTGGATCTATTTCCACAAGGGCGCCGAAGCCGGCTCGGATATGATCTCCAAGTCAGAGGAATCCGGGCGCGTGGCGCGGATCGCCTATACCTATCTGCACATGCCGATCGTCGGCGGCATCATCCTCACCGCGGTGGCCGACGAACTGGTGCTGAAGCACCCGTCCGGTCATTCCGATCTGAACACGATCGTCAGCTCGGTCGGCGGGCCCATGCTGTTCCTGATCGGGACCATCCTGTTCAAATATGTGATCCGCAACTTTCTCCAGCTGTCGCACGGCGTTGGCATCGTCGCGCTGGCGATCACGGCCTATTTCGTCCGCGAGATGTCGCCGCTGGTGCTCTCGATCGTCACCACCGCGATCATGATCGTGGTCGCCGCGTGGGAGTCGATCTCGCTGCGATCGACGGGGGAAGAGGAATAGCGGCCGCCGTTACTTGCGGCCGGCCTTTGCTACCAGGTGCTGCCAATAGACGAACAGCGGTGCGCCGATCACTTCGAGCGCGGTGAAGCCCACGAAGGGCAGCGGCGGCAGGCCGACCATCAGCATCGACAGCAGTCTGCCGATGCCGCCGAGGAAGATGCCGCCCCAGACCACCCGAAACAGCACGCTCTCGCTTTCGATCCGCGGTACCAGCCAGAGCAGCGCGAGGCCGAGACCGAGCCAGACCCCGCCGAAGAAGCGCAGATTGCTGTCGAGCACCGGCAGCGCCGGGACGCCCGCGGAGGCGTAGAGCGGATCACTGACGCCCAGCATGGTGATGATGCCGGTCAGGATCGGGACCAGGGCGAGCAACGCCGTCGCGATCTGCAGCGGACGCCTGCCCATGATTTGCCCCGTCTCTTGGTTTGGGCGCTAGTCCGCGACCAGTGCGTGCACCGAGAACATCGTGTTGGCGTCGGTCCAGCTTTCGCGCACCGTCCAGCCCGCGCTGCGGGCGAGCGCGGTGAAGCGCTCGAGCGAGTATTTGTAGCTGTTCTCGGTGTGGATGCTCTCGCCCGGACGGAACGCAAAGGTGTTGCCGAGGATGCGCACGGTCTGCGCCTTGCGACTGATCAGGTGCATCTCGATGCGATGGCGATCGCGGTTGTAGATCGAGCGGTGCGTGAAGCCCGACAGATCGAAATTGCCGCCGAGCTCGCGGTTGATGCGAACCAGCACATTGAGGTTGAACCGCGCGGTGACACCGGCTGCGTCGTTATAGGCGTCGTACAGCACGCGCTCGTCCTTCTCGAGGTCGACGCCGATGATCATCTGCGCGCCGTGGCCGAGGATTTTTCGCGCGCTTCGCAGGAAGGCCAAGGCCTCGCTCGGCTCGAAATTGCCGAGCGTCGAGCCGGGGAAGAAGCCGACCTTCGGCATCGTGGCGACGGCCTCGGGCAGCGTGAACGGCGTGGTGAAATCGGCAGCGACCGGGTAGATGCCGAGGCGAGGGAAATCCTTCCGCAGCCCGTCGGCCTGGGCTTTCAGGAAATCGCCTGAGATATCGACCGGCACATAGGCTGCGAATTCGCAATGCTCGAGCAGCAGGCGCACCTTGGTGGTCGCGCCAGCGCCGAACTCGACCAGCGCCGCGCCGTCAGGGATGATCGCGGCGATCTCGTCGCCGCGGTCGCGCAGGATGCCAAGCTCGGTGCGCGTTGGATAATATTCCGGCAGCACCGTGATCTGCTCGAACAGCTCGGAGCCGGTGGCGTCGTAGAAATATTTCGGCGACAGCCGTTTCGGGTGACGGGCGAGATCGCCAATCACGTCGCCGGCAAACACCGATGTCGCTGCGTCGAACGGATACGCTTTGGCCAAAGCGGCGGCATGCACATTCATGATACTCTCCCGAACGCGCTTACCGACGCGTTATTGATGTCGACAGGACTCAATCAGGCATAGTCTGCGAGGCGTAACCCCGTGAATTGCCAGCGATGGTGTGGATAGAAGAAGTTGCGATAGGTGACGCGGCTGTGACCTGAAGGCGTCGCCAGCGACGAGCCGCGCAGCACGAGCTGGTTGACCATGAACTTGCCGTTGTACTCACCGAGCGCGCCTTCGATCGCGCGGTAGCCCGGATAGGGCGAATAGGAGCTACGGGTCCATTGCCAGACGATGCCGTAGGCGTCGTTGAGCAGGCCGGCGCGCGCGGCGACCTCCCATTCCATCTCGGTCGGCAGGTGCCTGCCGGCCCATCGGGCGAAGGCGTCGGCCTCGTAGTAGCTGACGTGGCAAACCGGCGCGGACGGATCGATCGGCTGCAGGCCGCCGAGCGTCATGATCCTCCATTCGCCGTCGATCTCGCGCCAATGGCCGGGTGCCTGCCAGCCCTCGTTGCTCACGGTGCCGAAGCCATCCATCAGCCACAGCGTGGCGGTGGAATAGCCGCCGTCCTTCATGAAGGCGAGCCAGTCGGCATTGGTGACGAGGTTCTTCGCGAGCTTGACCGGGCCGACCAAGGCGCGATGCGCGGGCTTCTCATTGTCGAAATGGAAGCTGTCGTCGCCATGGCCGACGGTGTGGATGCCTTCGTTGAGCGTCACCCATTCCTCAGGCCCGTGCTGCGACGCCGGGAAGCGCCATGTCGGATCGTAGGCCGGCGGGATCGGGTTCTGCGCGAAGGCATGCAGGATGTCGGTGTACATCAGCTCCTGATGCTGCTGCTCGTGATTGAGCCCGACCTCGACCAGCGGCACCAGCGCCTCGAGCGTGTCGGCTCCGGCAGTGTGGAAGAATTTCACCACCTCGCCGTCGACATGGCGGCGGTAGGCGGTGACTTCGTCGGCGGTCGGGCGGGTCAAATGGCCGCGCTGGTGGCGGGCGTGCCGCGGACCGGCGCTGACGTAATAAGAATTGAACAGATAAGCGTAGTCGGGATGGAATGGCGTGTAGCCCTTGACGTGCTCGCCGAGCAGGAACTGCTCGAAGAACCAGGTGGTATGGGCGCGGTGCCATTTGGCTGGGCTCGCGTCCGGCATCGACTGGATCAGCTGGTCTTCGGGCGACAGCGGCGCGGCCCGCCGTTCGGTCTCGTCGCGGACGGCGCGATAGGCGTCCACCAAGCGCTGGGCGAGCGGGCCGGATTCGGAGGATAGTGACGGGGGGACGGCGGGAAGGGCGGCCGCGGCAGAGGCTGGTTTCGTCACAGGGGTCTCCGATTCAATGGAGAGAACGTTGCTTCGGCAAACTGGTTCCCAACGGACAGTTCGTCCTAGATAGGGGCTCCGTTACGGGAAAAAAGCCTCCCCCCGCGATGATATTGGGGCCGTCAGATAATCCCGGCCCATTTTGGGCGCCCGCAGCGCCCGGTGCATGCCAGATTTCCGCCATTTTGCTTTGGATGCACAATGGTTTGAGCTACATATATAGTCAGTCACGGGTTAGAAGGGTGGGCCGGCCCGTCAAGGCCTGAGAGCGCCGCCCCCGAAGGAAGCGAAAATGAGCATCGAGCAATTCATCGACAACGAAGTGAAGTCGAACGACGTCGTGCTGTTCATGAAGGGCACGCCGCAATTCCCGCAGTGCGGGTTTTCCGGTCAGGTCGTGCAGATCCTCGACCACATCGGCGTCGGCTACAAAGGCCTCAACGTTCTCGAATCCGCCGAGCTGCGCAACGGCATCAAGGTCTATTCGAACTGGCCGACGATTCCGCAGCTCTATGTGAAGGGCGAGTTCGTCGGCGGTTGCGACATCATCCGCGAGATGTTCCAGGCCGGCGAATTGCAGCAGCTGTTTGCCGACAAGGGCATCCCGGTCGACGTGGCTGCCTGACCTTGACGGCGCGCCAGATCGGCAAGGCGCGGCTCGAAGTCATCGTTACCGACATCACGACCTTGCGCGTTGACGCCATCGTCAACGCGGCCAATTCATCGCTGCTCGGCGGCGGCGGTGTTGACGGTGCGATCCATCGTGCCGCGGGCCCCGAGCTGCTCGCCGAGTGCCGCACCCTGCACGGCTGCAAGACCGGCGATGCCAAGATCACCAAAGGCTATCGGCTCCCGGCCAAGCACGTGATCCACGCCGTCGGCCCGATCTGGCACGGCGGCATCCAAAACGAGGATGCGCTGCTCGCATCCTGCTATCGCCGCGGCATCGAGCTGTGCCACGCCAATCAGCTGGGCTCCATCGCATTTCCCGCCATCTCGACCGGCGTCTATCACTTCCCGCCGGATCGCGCCGCCGACATCGCGGTCAAGGCCGTCGTCGATGCCCTGGCCGCCGCACCCGGCCTCGCGCAGGTGATCTTTTGCTGCTTTTCTGCCCAAAGCGGCGAGCTTCATCAGAAGGTCCTGGGGGCCTTTGGCAGCCCTTGTGCCTGATGATACCGCCGCTACACTTCTCCGTGATTTCCGGGGAGGGATAATCCAAATGCATTCATTTCGTTTGACGTGCGCGGCCGCGGCCGCCGCGGTGGTGCTGGCGGCGCCGGCGTACCCGCACACCGAGGGCACCTACGAGATTCCGGCGGGTGCGCATTTCAACCGCGACAAGCTCGCCAAGATCAGCGAGTTCTTCAAGAACGAGGTCGCGACCGGGAAGATTCCCGGCGCCATCGTCTTGATCCAGCAGCACGGCAAGCCGGTCTATCACGAGGCCTTCGGCGTGCAGGATGTGGTCAGCAAGGTGCCGATCACGGACAAGACCATCTTCCGGTTGGCTTCGATGTCCAAGTCGATCACCGCCGTCGTCTCAATGCAGCTGCTGCAGGAGGGCAAATACAAGCTCGACGATCCGGTCTCGAAGTACATCCCGTCCTTTGCCAACGTGAAGGTCGGCGTCGAGAAGAAGGCCGAGGACGGCACCAAGACGCTGGAGCTGGTGCCGCCAAAGCGGCCGCTCACGATCCTCGATCTGATGACGCATACGTCGGGTATCACTTACGGCTTCTATGGCGACAGCCTGGTCCGCAAAGCCTACAAGGAAGCCAATATCTACGGCGGAGATTTCGATCTCGCCGAATTCGCCGAGCGGATCGCCAAGCTGCCGTTGCACAACCAGCCCGGCGCGCTCTGGCAATACGGCCATTCCACCGACATTCTGGCGCGCGTGATGGAGGTGGCCACCGGCGAGAAGCTCTCGGCGATCGAGCACGAAAGGCTACTCGATCCGCTCGGCATGAAGGACACCGGCTTCTTCGTCACCGATCCCGAGAAGCAGAAGCTGATGGCCGAGCCGATGCCGAACGACAGCGACTTCCGGGTCGGCCGCGTCAACGATCCGACCAAGGTCAAGAAATGGGAGTCCGCCAGCGGCGGCATGGTCTCGACCATGGCGGATTATTCGCGCTTCGCGCAGATGCTGCTCAATGGCGGCACCCTCGACGGCAAGACCATCCTGAAGCCCGAGACGTTCAAGGAGCTGACGACCGACCGCGTCGGACCGGGCTCCGGCGTCGAGCGCGACTTTTTCTACTTCCCCGGCGACGGCTTCGGCTTCGGGCTTGGGATCGCGGTGCGCACCGATCCCGGCACTGCGAAGCCACCACCGCCCGGCGATCTCGGCGAGCTGAAATGGGACGGCGCCAGCGGCTGCTATTATGTCATCGACCGCAAGCAGGATTTCTTCTTCGTTCTGCTGGAGCAGACGCCGACCGAGCGTCAGCGCATCCAGCGGACGCTGAAGCAGCTCGTCTATGAAGCCATGGAAAACTAGAGCGTTTTCGAGCGAAGTGGATACCGGTTCGCGTGAACAAACGCGTTGAAAAGAAGGGAATGACGGCATGATCCGATTCAGGCGGATCGGCTCATGCGCTTGCATGCGTGGGGGCCGCGCGTTCGTCGCGGCACTCGCGTTCGCGTTGGTCGCAACGGTTGCGAAGGCCGGCTCCGCGGGGCCGGCCGCGCACAGCTTCTCGGCGGAGGGCCTCGCCAGGGTCTCCGACTATGTCAGGAACGAGGTCGCGACCGGAAAGATCCCGGGCGCGATCCTGCTGCTGCAGCAGCATGGCAAGCCGGTCTACTACGAGAAGTTCGGGGTTCGCGACGTCGCCACCGAGCTCTCGATGAGCGCGGATACCATCTTCCGCCTCTATTCGATGTCGAAGCCGATCACCACGGTCATCGCGATGATGCTGGTCGAGGAAGGCAAGCTCGCCCTCGGCGATCCGGTGTCGAAATATATCCCGTCCTTTGCCGACATGAAGGTCGGGGTGGAAAAGCGCGGCGATGAGGGCAAGATGGCGATGACGCTGGAGCCGCTGAGGCGCCCCATCACCATCGAAGACCTGATGCGCCACACCGCCGGCCTGCCTTACGGCTATTACGGCGGTGGTATCGTGAACAAGACCTACGCCGATGCCGGCCTGTTCAACAACGATCCCGACAATGCCGAATTCGTGGCGCGGCTCACGTCGCTACCGCTCGCCGAACAACCCGGCACGCAATGGGACTACGGCCATTCCACCGATGTGCTCGGCCGCATCATCGAGGTGATCACGGGCAAATCGCTGTTTCAGGTCGAGCAGGAGCGGCTGCTCGGCCCGCTCGGGATGAACGAGACCGCGTTCTACGTCGCCGACCGGGCGAAATGGCCGCTGATCGCCGAGCCGATGCCGAAGGATCGCACCATCAGTCCGGTCGCCGACGTCCGCAATCCGCGCAAGCGGCTGCGATGGGAATCCGGCGGCGGCGGCATGGTCGGCACCATCGGCGACTATGCGCGCTTCTCGCAGATGCTGCTGAACGGCGGCAGCTATGAGGGCAGGCGCTATCTGAAGCCGGAGACCGTCGCGCTGATGGCGAGGGACCATATCGGTCCGGAGACCGGCGTCGTGCGCGACCAGAACTACTATCCCGGTCCGAATTCGGGCTTCGGCCTCGGCTTCGCGGTCCGCACCTCGGTGCCGCCGAACACAGACTGGCCGCTGGGCGAGTATCGCTGGGACGGCGTCGGCGGCACCTTCTTCTTCATTGATCCCGCGGACGACCTGTTCGGGATCTTCATGGTGCAGACGCCGTCGCAGCGCGGCCGGATCCAGCAGGAGCTGAAGACGCTGATCTACCAGGCGATGGGGCGGTAGAATTCAGCTTCGAAGCCCGGATGAAGCGAAGCGCAATCTGGGCTACGGGAGTTACGCCGCGCGCACGATGTCCCTGACGTGTCCGACCGCTTCCTCGATCATCGCCGCGGTGACATCGAGATGCGTGCAGGCCCTGATCCGGCCGTCCATCATCGCCAGCGTCACGCCGCGCTTGCGCAGCTCGGCGACCATCTTGTCGCCTGAGACGCCGGCGCCGTCGGGCTTGAAGAAGACGAGGTTGGTCTCCGGCGCCTGCACCGCGATGCCGTTGATCTGCGACAGGCCGCGCGCCAGCGCCCGCGCATTGGCATGGTCGTCGGCGAGGCGGTCGACATGGTGATCGAGCGCATGGATGCAGGCGGCGGCGCAGACGCCGGACTGCCGCATCGAGCCGCCGAGCCGCTGCTTCCAGCGCCAGACATCGTCGATGAAGGCGCGGGTTCCGGCGATCACGCCGCCGATCGGCGCGCCGAGGCCCTTGGAGAAATCGATCCAGGCGGAATCCCAGCCCGCCGTCATGTCGCGCGGCGTGATGCCGGACGCCACAGTCGCATTGAGCAGCCGCGCGCCGTCCATGTGGGTGACAAGGCCGTGGGCCTTGGCGATACGCACGACCTCGTCGAGCGCCGCCTTCTTCCAGATCGTGCCGCCACCGATATTGGCGGTCTGCTCGACGCTGACGAGCATCTGCGGCGGCTGGTAGCGGGTGCGCGGATGCAGCGCGGCCTGGAAGGTCTCAGGCGTGAACTGGCCGTCATCGCCCGGCAGCTGCGTGATCTGGAAACCGCCGAGCGCGGCATGGGCGCCGCCCTCGCGCGCAATGATATGCGCGGTCGCATGCGCCAAAATCTCGTCGCCGGGGCGGCAATAGGCCAGCGTCGCCGCGACGTTGCACATGGTGCCCGACGGCATGAAGACGGCAGCCTCCTTGCCGAGCAGATCGGCGACGCGGGCGCAGAGCTCATTGGTGGTCGGATCGTCGCCGACCTGCTCGTCGCCGACCTCCGCCTTCGCCATCGCCTCGCGCATCGCCGGCGTCGGCCTGGTCTGCGTATCGGACAGAAGGTTGATGCGGACGGGCGGGGCCTTGGGATCGGGCCGGGCAGGGGTGTAGTGCATGGGCTTTCCTCATCGCTCCGCTGGCGTGCGGAATCGCCGCTAGCGTATAGGCCTCCGGGCAGCGTGACGAAACCGCATAATTATGATCTCGGTGGGCGTCACGCGATAGTCGATCAGGTAGGGATAAGGTGTCGCCGAAAGCCGGCGGACGCCTGAGCGGCTTGTCGGGCGCCCTGCACGCGGCTGCTCTTGCAGCAGCGTGACAAGTGCCAAGATGCGGTCCCGCACGTCGACCGCCCCCTGGGGCGATCGTGTCTCGATATAGGAGAGTGCCTGATCAATCTGAACAAGAGCGCGTCGCGTGTAACGGACGTTCACAGCCCGTGCTTTGCCCACATCGCACGGACTTCCTCGGCCGTTGCCAGCTCGCCGCGTGCAATCTCGGAGTCGGCTTCAGCCAGATCGGCGTCTTCTTCCGGCGCGAGCTGAAGCGGTGGTTGGTCGACGCCGGCAAGCTGCAGCATGATGCGCGCGAGCTCGTCCTGCTCTGTGTCAGGCAAGTTTGAAACTGTCTCGAAGGCCTGTTCCAGTAACCGGGTCATCGGCAAGAAACCTCAACGGGCAGTCATCTGCCAAGTCCCGAATATCATAGTCGTCTTGTGGGCAAACAAAAAGGCCCCGGCAAAACCGGGGCCTTTCGGATATCGCAATGCTGCAGTGATCAGCGCGAATAGAATTCGACGATCAGATGCGGCTCCATCTGCACCGGGAATGGCACGTCCGAGAGGCCGGGGGTGCGCGCGAACGTCGCGGTCATCTTGGAGTGATCGACCTCGATGAAGTCGGGCACGTCACGCTCAGGGAGCTGGGCCGCTTCCAGCACCGGCGTCAGCTGCTTGGAGGAGTCCTTGACCTCGATGAGGTCGCCGACCTTCAGCTTGTAGCTGCCGATGTTGACCTTGCGGCCGTTCACCTTGATGTGGCCGTGGTTGATGAACTGGCGCGCGGCGAACATCGTGGAGACGAACTTGGCGCGGTAGACCACGGTGTCGAGACGGCGCTCCAGGAGGCCGATCAGGTTCTCGCCGGTGTCGCCCTTCAGGCGGCTGGCTTCGACATAGATGCCGTGGAACTGGCGCTCGGAAATGTTGGCGTAGTAGCCCTTGAGCTTCTGCTTGGCGCGCAGCTGCACGCCGAAGTCGGAGAGCTTGCCCTTGCGGCGCTGGCCGTGCTGGCCGGGGCCGTATTCGCGGCGGTTCACGGGGCTCTTCGGGCGGCCCCAGATATTCTGGCCCATGCGGCGATCGATCTTGTACTTCGCCTCACTGCGCTTTGTCATCGCGTCCTCTTTGTACAGCCGTCGCACCCAGCGCCCGGCGTTTTGTCAGTCTAGGGTTTGAGGAGACGCGCCCTCCTGTGTACCGGCCAAAAGGCCTGTACCGACAGGTCCGCCTCGAAAGCTCGGGGAGGACCACGGGTCGCGAAACGCATCGCGGGCCGAAAACCGGCCCGCGAGCAAGGTGGTCTTAAGGAGAAAGTCCGGTTCTGTCAAACAAAACGCAGGGCATTTTGGGCCGAATTGGCGTCAAAATTCGCCGATTTTGCCCCTCAGAGGCGGCTTCCGGCCGCCCGGACCAGCCGGGCATCGGCTTGCGGCCGGCCCGCGCCCAGTTCCGCGGCGATTTCGCCGCCCAGCACCTGCTCGAGGCGGATCAAGGTCTGCGCGATCAGGGCGGCGTCGCAGACCAGATGGTCCCAGCGCAGCACCACGTCGACAGTGTGGTCCGGCCTGATCACGCCGTAGCTCAACAGGAATGGCCCTGGGCTCAGCGCGTGCAACTCGCCGGGGCCATAGGCCGCGACCGAGGTCACGCCAAAACTGCCGCAGAAATTGGCGCGCTGCCGGCCAAAATTCATCCCGATCGTCCACGCCAGGCGGCGCAGCGGAAGCGGCAGGCGCGTCACGCAGAGCATTTTGCGGAACGAGGGGATTTCGTGCAGCGGCGCGGTCTTGGCGCGGCGGATCAGCGCGTCGACCTCGGCGAGCGGCATCTCGTCGGCGGCACAGATGCGCTCGAACAGCACGCAATCCTCGCCCTTCTCAACGCGGGCAATCGCCACCATGCCGACGCTGCGCGGCAACTCGTAGAGGCAAGGCCACGGCCATTTGACGTGCAGCGTGCGCAGGGTCGGCTCGGTCATGGCGACCAGCGCGAATGCCTTGTCGAAGATGGCGGCCCAGCCCGGTGCCCGCGCCGCACGTGCACGAGCCTCGACGATTGCCCGCACGTTCAGGGTGCGCTTCAGGGAGACCAGCGGCACGCCGGCCGATGCATGCATCAGATCGGCGACGAGACGGCGCGGCAATGAAATCTGACGAAATTTACCGCGCATCCGTTCGGTTCAGTTCCTTAGCAAACAGGCAAAAAATCAAAGGCCCGGCGAGCTCAAATGGTTGCTCGCCGCACCTGAAGCTCCAGATGAACCAACTGGTCGGAGACCAAAGGGTTCTGCTCACGGCGCGGGTTTTGCCAACGGCTCGCCGGCCTTGACCACATAGACGCCGAGCACCTTGAGCGGCTTGTCGCCGGACGTCTTGGCGTCGTGCACCGCGCCTTCCGGGATCTGGTAGGAACCGCCCGCCTTCAGCTTCAGCGGCGGTTTGCCGTCGATCAGAAGCTCGAGCTCGCCTTCGAGCACATAGCCGGTTTCAGCGCCGGGATGGGTGTGACGCCCCGACGCACCCCCGGCCGGAACCTCGGCGATCGCGGTGATCGTGTTGTAGCCTGTCGGAAAATCGACCTTCTGCAGCGGCGTCCGCTTGATGCCGCTCTGCTGCGCCAAAGCAGCGCCGGCACCGGCAAGGGCAATCACAGTGAGACCAAGCAATAATTTCCGAACATGCATTTTCCTCCCAACCCGCAAAACTCTAGCAGCGCGGAATCGCGGCGGAAAGCGGGCGATATGTGATGTGCACTTGCGACGTTGGGATTAGTCCGTTCATCGAACAGCGCGGGTTTGTGCCGCTTATTCATGAGCTACTCAGGCGAACGAGCTGTCTCGGCGACATGCATCGTTCACGCCGTCGCAGGCGCGATGCCGGAAGTTGCGCCACGGTTCCTTCACGACGTGACTGGAACCTGCTCGCCGGCGGCTGTGAACAAGCGGAGCGCCGCGCGGCCGCGTTTGACGCCTACCGCTTGATCCCCGCGAACGCGGCCGCGATGCCGCGCTGGAACAGCGACCAGTCGAAGCCGAGTGCGAGCGCGAGGTAGCCGCGGTCGATCATCGCATTGGCCTGTTCGGCGGTGCGCGCGACGCCGCCGATCGGCACGCCGCTCTTCATGATGCCTTGCTCGGCGCGCTGCATCAGCGCGACCACTTCAGGATCGTCGGGCAGACCGCGCTTGTTGATCGAGGTGGCGAGATCGCCGGGGCCAATCACTGCGAGGTCGATGCCCGGTGTCGCCATGATCTCGTCGATGCGGTTGACGGCATCGACGTGCTCGATCGTGATCATGCAGATCATGTCGTCGTCAGCGGTCGCCATGTAGTCGTTCATCGAGACGCCCCAGCGGAACGGCGCATGGAACGGTCCCCAGAGCCGGTCGCCTTGCGGCGGATAGCGCACGCTGCGCACCGCCTTCACCGCATCGCT
Organism: Bradyrhizobium sp. KZN70725; assembly: GCF_055264925.1. Lineage (NCBI taxonomy): Bacteria > Pseudomonadati > Pseudomonadota > Alphaproteobacteria > Hyphomicrobiales > Nitrobacteraceae > Bradyrhizobium > Bradyrhizobium sp. KZN70725. The sequence goes on along the minus strand of NZ_JBUYWT010000031.1, from coordinate 22,838 downwards.
TGCGTTGCAGATCATCGGAAAATTGATGCCGAGCGCGCCGATGTCCATCGGTGCCTTGGCGAGATGCGGCTCGTTGGCGGCGATCCGCACCATCGGCACGCAGGGCGTGCCCGAGGTCGCCACGATCATCGCATGGGCGGTGCCGAGATCGATCGGCCCGTGCTCGAGATCGACGATGATCCAGTCCAGCGACTGCGCCATGATCTGCACGGTCTGGATGCTCGGAATGGTCGCGATCGCGCCGAAGGTTGGGCGCTTGTCGCGCCACGCCTCGCGCAGGCGATTGAGCGGTGTCAGCGGGGCTGCGGTCAAATTTTGGTCCTCCCTCGAAGGAGAGCAGAGGCTAGCAGCGCGTTGTGACGGCGAAAAGGATCAGGCCGGGACGCGGCCGCCGAAGAATGGCGTCAAGGCTTCCGTCAGCGCGTGCGGGCGCTTTGAGGTGAAGATCATCTCGGCGCCGGCCTGGTCGCTCTCGTGGCCGGCAGGGCCGAGCAGGTCGGCGACGCGGCGTGCGATCGCCGGCGCCGGATCGATCCAGTCGACCGGCCAGGGCGCGAGCCTCCTGAGGCGTTCCAGCAGCAGCGGATAATGCGTGCAGGCGAGCACGACGGTGTCGGTGCGGGTGGGGTCGTGGGCGCCATCGCCGACGAAGCAGGGCGCGAGCTCGGCCGCGATATCCTCGTCACGCACGCTCGCGCCGCTGAGGGCGGCCTCCGCCAACGAGGCGAGCTCGCCGGAGCCGACCAGCGTCACCTCGCAGCCCTGCGCAAAGTCCGAGATCAGCTTGCGGGTATATTCGCGCTTCACGGTGCCCCTTGTGCCGAGCACCGACACGCGCTTCGTTTTCGACGAGGCGCAGGCCGGCTTGATCGCCGGCACGGTGCCGACGAAGGGCAAAGGATAGGCGTCGCGCAGATGCGACATGACCAGGGTGGATGCCGTATTGCAGGCGATCACGACGAGGTCGGGCGCGTGGGCCGCGATCAGCTCACCGACCAGCGGCACCACACGGGCGATGATCTCGTCCTCGCCGTGGTGGCCATAGGGGAAAAAGGCGTCGTCGGCGACATAGACGTAATGCGCGTCGGGCCGGGCGCGGACGATCTCGCGCAGCACGGTGAGGCCGCCGAGACCGGAATCGAACACAAGGATGGTCGGGGGAGTGGACACGCGAAAACTCTATCCGAAGCAGGGTTACCATTCAGTTGTTTTTGGCTATCCGGCCGCTTCGGCCGACAAAAGGCGGTGAAGCCGGGAATTTCACATGGCCTTGACCGATAGCTGCAAGTATCACGGCAAACTATTGCTGCGACGTGTGAAATCCAAAAATGCGGCCGCAAGGGGGCCACGCGACATGATCCGCAATACCGCCGCGAGCTGGGGCTCGCTCGCCCGCGCGTTCCACTGGGTGCTCGGCATCGCCATCATTGGCATGCTGGCCTATGGCTGGTGGATGAACCACGTCCCGGCGCGGGCGGACAAGTTCTTCTACCGCTCGATCCACGCCGATATCGGCTACCTGGTGCTGCTGCTCACCGTGCTGCGGCTGGTCTGGCGCGGCGTCAACCCGACGCCGGCGCTGCCGGCCGAGATGCCCTCCTGGCAGCGGATCGCCGCCCGGGTCAGCCACGGCGCGCTCTACGCCGTCACCATCCTGGTTGCGATGCTGGGCTGGGCGCATTCCGGCGCCCGCGCCCAGGATTATTCGAACTTCTTCGGCCTGTTTCACATTCCCCAGATCACCTCGCCCGACAAGGCGGCGGCGGATGCCTATGAGGATCGCCACATCTTCTTCGCCTATGTGCTGCTGGCGCTGATCGTGCTGCACCTCGCCGCGGTCACCTTCCACCACTTCGTCAAGCGCGACCGTGTCGCCGCCCGGATGGTGGGGACGGGCGCGGCGGACCAAGCCGGTTTGTCCACATGAGAAACTCCGCACCGGACGCTGGCCGCCGCTGGCGGATGCCGGACGAGAGCGCTTTGCATGTCGCCACCTGGATGGCGTTCGCGCACGACACTAAGATCTGGCGCAAGCAGCGGCTGCTTCCGGTGGTCAGGGAAAACCTCGCCCTGGTCGCGAAGGAGATCGCGGCTCATGAGCCCGTTAACATGCTGGTGCGCAAGGAAGACTACGATATTGCCGCGCGGCTATGCGGCCCTCGGGTGAACCTCGTTGTTCAACCGCTCGACGACATCTGGATCAGGGACACCGGACCGGTCTTTGTAACGAACCCGTCAGGGCAACTCGGAGCCGTCGGCTTCAACTTCAACGGCTGGGGCGGGAAACAAAGGCATGCGCATGATGCCAAGATCGCGGAACGTGTGGCCGAGCTTGCGCAAGCTGAGTTCATCAAGGCCGGCCCGAAGCTGGAGGGCGGCGGCATCGAAGTCGACGGCGAGGGGACAGCGATCATCACCAAAAGCTGTGTTCTCAACGACAATCGCAATCCTGGTTTGACGAAGGATGAATGCGAGGCTGAACTCTTCCGCCTGCTCGGGCTGCAGGAGATCATCTGGCTACCCGGCTGTCACAACAAAGACGACATTACCGACGGCCATACCGATTTCTACGCGCGCTTCACCAGCCCGGGCGTCGTTGTCGCGGGCCTGGAGATGGATACGTCGTTCGACGATTACGAGGTGACGAGAGAACACCTGGCAATCCTGCCCAAGTCGACAGACGCAAGAGGTCGACACCTGAAGGTCGTGGAGTTGCAGGGACCGTCGACGGTCCGTCCAAAGTACGGAAACGACGACGGCTTCGCCGCCGGCTACATCAATTTCTACGTTTGCAACGGTGCCGTGATCGCGCCGGAATTCGGTGATGCGGCAGCGGACCGCAACGCGCGCGACAAGCTGCGCGACCTGTACCCCGACCGGGAAATCATCCAGCTCGATATCGACGGCATCGCCGCCGGTGGCGGCGGCATCCACTGCGTGACGCAGCAGCAGCCGCGCTTGTGAAAGCTGGCGGCCCGGTCGCGAAGCGAGCGACCGGGCCGTGGCTGCAGCGCTAGCCCGCCGGCATCTGCTTCTCGACCAGCCGCACCCAGTAGGAGGCGCCGTGGCCGAGGATGTTGTCGTTGAACTTGTAGGCGGGGTGGTGGCACATCGGACCGTCGCCCATGCCGAGGAAGACGAACGCGCCGGGTCGCGCTTCCAGCATGAAGGCGAAATCCTCGGCGCCCATCACCGGCACCAGATTGTCGTTGACGCGGTCGGCGCCGACCACATCGCGGGCGACCTCGGCGGCGACGCCGGCCTCGCGCGCGTGGTTCAACGTCACCGGATACATGCGTCCATAATCCGTCTCGGCCGAGCCGCCATAGGCCTTGGCGATGCTGGAGGCGACCTCGCCGATCCGGCGCTCGACCAGGTCGCGCACACCGGGATCGAGCGTGCGCACGGTGCCGCCCAGCGTCACGGTCTCCGGGATCACGTTGAACGCGGTGCCGGCCTCGAACATGGTGATCGAGATGACCGCCGATTTCAGCGGGTCGACATTGCGCGATACGATCGACTGCAACGCATTGATGATCTGGGCGCCGATCAGCACGCTGTCGACCGCCTCGTGCGGGGCGGCGCCGGCGTGGCCGCCCTTGCCGTGGACCACGATCTTCAACGTGTCTGACGAGGCCAGCATCGGGCCCGGCGTCGTCGCGAAGTAACCCTCGGGCAGGCCGGGCATGTTGTGCAGGCCGTAGACCTCCTGGATGCCCCACCGGGTCATCAGCCCGTCGTCGACCATCGCCTTGCCGCCGGCGCCGCCTTCCTCGGCGGGCTGGAAGATCACGACCGCGGTGCCGTCGAAATTGCGCGTCTCGGTGAGATATTTGGCGGCGCCGAGCAGCATTGCGGTGTGGCCGTCATGGCCGCACGCGTGCATCTTGCCGGGAATCTTCGAGGCGTAGGCGACGCCCGAGGCCTCCGCGATCGGCAGCGCGTCCATGTCGGCGCGCAGGCCGATGGTCTTTCCCGAAGTGGACTTGCGGCCGCGGATCACGCCGACCACGCCGGTGCGCCCGATCCCCGTCACCACCTCGTCGCAGCCGAACTCGCGCAGTCTGTCGGCGACGATGCCGGCGGTGCGGTGGACTTCGTAGAGCAGTTCGGGATTCTCATGGAAGTCATGGCGCCAGGCGGCCATTTCATCCGAGAGGGCGGCAACGCGATTGACGATGGGCATGGGGAGCGTCCGTTTCTTGTGAACTTTGGTGGGCGGGTCAGCGTAGCGTAACCCGCCGACTTGTCACGCGGGAATGGCGTCAGTATCCCGGATGAGCGCAAGCGATATCCGGGGATATGCACAACCAGCCCCGGGTGTCGCTGCGCTCACCCGGGCTACGGGAGCGGGCTACAAATTCGCCAGCCCGCATTCGACGGCGAGGCGGACCAGCTGGGCGTCGGTCCGCATGCCGGTCTTGGCCTTGATGAGGTAGTGATAGTTCTGCACGGTCTTGGTGCTGAGGTTGAGGTTGGCGGCGATCTGCTCCTTGGTGCTGCCGGCGGCCAGCTGCCGGAGGATTTCGATCTCGCGCTCGCCGAGCTGGTCGAGCGCCGATCGGGTCGGCACCAGGCTTTCCATCGCCAGCACGCGGGCGACGTCGTCGCTCATCGCATGCTCGCCGCGCGCCACCGAGCGGATCGCCGCGATCAGCTCGGCCGGTTCGCTGCCCTTGGTGACGAAGCCACTGGCGCCGGAGCCGAATGCCGCTTTCACCTGGGCCGCCTCGCTATGCATGCTGAAGACGAGGATGCGCGCGTCAGGGTCGCGCGCGCGGATGTTGCGGATCGCCTCCAGCCCGCTGGCACCCGGCATCGAGATATCCATCACCACCACGTCCGGCTGGTGCGACTTGAACGCGCGATAGGCACTGGCGGCGTTGTCGGCTTCGGCGACCACGTGGAAATCGTCCTGATGCTCGAGCACGCGCCGATAGCCCTGGCGGACCACCGGATGATCGTCCACCAGCAGGATCGAGATGCCCCGAATCTTCGCCGTTGTCGTCGTCACGGTTGTCATCTCAGGCGGCGAGCGGGATCGTGGCGGCGACCGACAGGCCGCGGCTGGCGCGCGCGATCGACAGCGAGCCGCCGAGGGCTGTGACGCGTTCGCTGACGCCGGTGAGGCCGAAGCCCGCGGATTGCGCCACCTTGGCCGCATCGCCGCCGCCGTCGTCCTCGACGCGCACCAGCAGGGCGTTCTCGCTTCCGGTGCGCCGCTCGATCCGCAGCACGATCTCGCGCGCCGAGCTGTGGCGCAGCGCATTGGTCAGGCATTCCTGCGCGACGCGATAGGCGGTGGCGGCGACCGTGCCGCTGATGTCGGCAAGGTCGCCCTGCAGATCGAGCTGGATCATCGGCTGCGCCGTGCGCGACCGCCAGCTGTCGACGAGATCGACGAGGCTTGCCTCCAGCCCGAGCTCTTCGGCCGGCGGATGGCGCAGCCGGTTCAGTGTATCGCGCAGGCACGCCATGATGCGGCGCGTCGCCTGCGAGATCATCCGTGCATCCTGTGCAATTTCGGTGCCGGCGGCGTACTTGTCTCCGGCGCTTGCCTCGATCGTGTTGGCGAAGGCGAGGATCGCGGTGAGATTCTGGCCGAACTCATCGTGCAGCTCGCGCGCCAGCGTGCGGCGTTCGTCGTTGCGGATTTCGAGCAGCCGCCTGGTCAGCACCGTGCGTTCCTCCTCGGCAAGCGCGAGGCGGTCGCCGAGATCGCTGACGGCGCGCCCGATCATCGCGAGCTCCATCGAGCGGACGCGCGGCAGCGGCGTACGGTACTCGCCGTCGGCCATCCGCCGCAGCGCGGACACGATCGAGTGGGCGGGCGCCAGCGTGTGCGCGATCGCAAGCGAAGCGAGCAGCGCGATGGCGAGGGCCATCAACAGCGCGACATGGATGTTGTCGAGGATGTGCTGCCAGGCGAGCGCGATCGCGGCGTCCGGATCGGCGATGGCGCGGACGGTTCCCGCGGTCGCGGCGCGGGCGCTGATCGGCCGCTCCACGGTGGCGTGATCGCCGAGTATCATCTGCACGGTGGCCGCGAACCAGCGTGGCGGCGCCTTGCCGATCCCCTTGCTCTGGCCGCAGAGCGGCTTCTCGAAGGCGCCGGCCGGTTCGAACTGCACGCAGATCCCGGGCGCGATCAGGCCCATGGTTTCGATGGTGCGCCAGTCCGGTGCCGGCAGCAATTGCTCGCGCATCCGGTTGCTGCGCAGCAGCAATTCGCGCCAGTACAGCGCCTCGAGCGATTGCGAGACCCGCTCGGAGGACGCCTGCGTGGCGCGATCGACGCTGCGATAGGCGTCGATCGTGGCCCAGACGGTGGCTGCGCCGAGGCATAGCGCGACGATCACGAGCAGGCGGGCGACCAGTTGAAGCACGAGGCGCATGCGATCACTCCACGGCCAGAGCACGATCCGGACAGCAGAGAAGCGGCTGGTCATGCTCAAACGACAGAAGCGATGCTAACAGCACCGCTGTTCCCCGCCAATCGCAAGCATGCGAAGCTGTGCAGGTCGGGAAATTTGCCCGACGAAATCTGGGCAGATGTCTTTGGACGGCGCAGGCCGGCTCTGCTCTAACGGACAGTGAGGCCCTCGCTGAGCCTCATGGAACACAGGGAGCTCACGCAGCATGGATGCCAAGGTCGACGTCGCGGCCGCATCGGCCGCCACGGACGCGGCGGAGCGCAGCGCCCTGCTGCTCTGGATGATCTTCACCGGCCTTTCGGTGTTCGCCGCCTTCCTGCTGTGGCGCTACGGGCTGATCCGCCTCATGATCAGTTCCGACCGCACCTACATTTCGAGCGTCATCGCCGTCCTCTACATCGTCACCTGCATCCATTGCTTCTGGCGGACACGGGCGATCGCGCGGGAAGGCGAGGTGGCGCGCTCTTGCCGCACCATCCTCGCCGCGCCCGATGGCGCCAAGATCCTTGCATCAGGGGCGCTTGCATCAGATGCGCGCGGCCTGCCCGGCGGGCTCGTCACCGATCACATCAAGAGCCTGGTGCAGAAGGCCGAGGCGCAGGCGAAAGGCCGCATCGACCAGACCCTGCTGCTGCGGACGCTGGCGGACCGGCTGCGCGGGTCCAACGGCTTCGGCGCCTTCGTCTCCGACACGCTGATGAAACTCGGCCTGCTCGGCACCATCATCGGCTTCATAATCATGCTGGCGCCGATCGCTTCGCTGGATGCCGCCGACAAGGTCGCGATGAAATCGTCGATGGGCCTGATGAGCGACGGCATGGCGGTCGCGATGTACACGACGCTGGCCGGGCTGATCGGATCGATCCTGGTCCGGATCCAGTATTACATGCTCGATTCCGCGACCCAGCGGGTGTTTTCCGACGCCGTCGTGCTGACTGAGACGCACGTCACGCCGGCCCTGGAACGTCGCCTCGGTACGCCGTCATGATGGATGAGTTCGGGCTCTATCCGCGTGAGGAGCCGTTCGATCCGCTCGGCGTGATGTTGTTCAAGGCGCTGCAGGTCATCGCTTTCCTGTTCTTCCTGGCGCTGCTTGCGGTGTCGCCGGATTCCAAGGAAGGCAAGATCGAATCCAAGGCGGAGTTCATCATCACGATGGACTGGCCGGACAACCATCCTGACGATCTCGACCTGTTCGTGCAGGATCCGGCCGGCAACATCGCCTGGTACCGGCATCGCGAGGCCGGATTCCTGACGCTCGATCGCGACGACCGCGGCGGCGCCAACGACTTCATCATCGTCAATGGCAAGAAGATCGCCTCTCCGATCCGCGAGGAGATCGTCACGCTGCGCGGCATCGTCGCCGGCGAATACACCGTCAACGTCTCGCATTTCCAGGCCACGACCGGCGAGCCGGTGCAGGCCAATGTGAAGGTGCAGAAGCTCAATCCGACGGCGCAGGTGATCTTCGACGACAAGCTGACCGTCGATCACACCGGCGACGAGAAGACCGCGGTCAGGTTTCGTCTCGACGCCGAGGGCAAGGTGATCAACGTGGACCGGCGGCCGAAATCGCTGCTCGAGACCTTCCGCAGCAGCTGGCGCAACGGCGCCGACATGGATCCGAAAACCGGCGTCAGGGTGCTCCGCCGTGATTAGTCTGCAGTCGGTGATCCTCACGCTTGCGGTCGCATACGCGGTGGTTGGTGCGCTGCTCTTGATCGTGCTGGTCTATGCGCGGCTGCACTGGTCGCTGAAAGCTGTCGTCATCGTCGTGACCAGCGCGTTCTATTTCGTCAGCTTCGGCGGCATGCGCGGTCTGCTCGGCTGGGCGTCCGCGGAAAAATTGCCGGCGAATTTCAAGCTGCTGTCGACGCGAATCGTGGAGCCGCATTCGCTCGAGGGCGACCCGGGCTCGATCTATCTCTGGGTCGAGGAGCTTGACGAGGACAACCGGCCGAGCGCGATCCCGCGCGCTTTCCGCATTCCCTATAGCGAGGCGTTGGCGGAGCAGACACACACCGCCGAGAACGAGATCAAGGCCGGGCATCCGCAGGGCGGGCGGGCGGCGGATTTCGGCGGTGGCGACGGCACCATCATGGACTTCGTCAGGGAGTACATCACGCCGAAGACGATCGTGGAGACGACAGGCGGCGATTCCACGACGGGGACGTTCGTGGCCCCGCCGGCCGGCGCGCAAGGGTCGGTGTTCACGCCATTGCCGCCGCCCCGGATGCCGCCCAAGGACGAGCAGCAATAGCAGGATGCCTATCCAGAAGGTGGCACAAAAATAGGGATCGGCAATAATCAGTCAGCGGGATGGACAGTAATCATCCGGAATTCCTCAATTCCCTGAAGTGTGTAGTCTTGGGGCTAACCGGGGCTAGATTTCATCCCGAAGCGATTTTCCCGGCAAAGGGGCCGCTGCGTGAAGCGGCCCCTTTCGATTCCGGCAGCAATGTACGGTGAGGGGCCGGCGCGGCGAGGCGGGCTCACAGCACCGTCAGGAATGCGATCGCAAGCACCATCAGCCACCCGACAATGACGAGCGAGACCACCGCGCCCGCGGTGATCTTGGCGATCTCCTTCAAGGTCATTGGCCGGTCCATGCAAGTCTCTCCCGGGTAGCCCCGAGCGAGACATAGGCGCGGATTGGCAGATCGCCCGGCTGCTCACGGAACGTTGTAGCGCCCGTAAGCCAGGGGTGGGCCTTTCCCGCGGACCCGGCTGTCATTTCACAAAATATTGTCTGACAGATATTGAAATCTGTCAGCGGGATGGTGTATATATTTATCAGCCCAAGGGAGGAGGGCGCCCAGTGGCTGTTCCGGCGTTTGGCCGGGGAGCCGGACTTAATTTGACTACCTCGAAGGACTACCTCCATGACCATAGAAATCTTTCAATTGACCGCCCAGATTCAACAGTGGCTCAATCTTCGCGTCGCTCGCCACTTGGCCGCCCAGGCCGCCAAGTTCACCCGCGGGCAGGACAGCGATAACCAGACGGTAAACGCATGAACGAGGCGGTGGTTTTGACACCCGAGCGGATCCTTGAGGCAACTGAGGATGTCTTGAGGCGCTTCGGGTTGACCAAGGCCACCGTTGTCGACGTTGCCCGTGCGCTGGATGTCAGCCACGGCAGCGTCTACCGTCACTTCCCCAGCAAAGCCTCGCTGCGCGATGCCGTCGCCAAGCGCTGGCTCGACCGCGCCAACGAGCCGCTGTGCAAGATCGCAGCCGGCGAAGGCCCGGCGCCGGAGCGGCTGGAGCAATGGTTGCGCACCGCCTTCACGATCAAGCAGAAGAAGGTCTGCGACGATCCCGAGATGTTCGCGACCTACCTGGCGCTGGCGCAGGACGCGCGCGAGGTGGTGGAAGCCTACAAGGACAAGCAGGTCGACCTGATCGCGAAAATCCTCTCCGACGGTGTCGCGCAGGGCGTGTTCGAGATCGACAATGTGAAGGCGACCGCCCGTGCCGTGTTCGACGCCACCGTCCGCTACCATCACCCGGCGCATGCTGAGGAATGGGCCAAGCCGGAATGCCCGGGGCGGATCGATGCGCTGCTGGCCCTGCTGCTGAAGGGCCTGCGGGTCTGCAAGCCCTAGCTGAGCTTTCTGCCGACATCCCCTGACCACCTGATGCCTTTGGCCCGATTGCGAGCCCGGGGCCGCATGTGCTTGATATCGGATAGGGATCAGCAACGCGGACCACGATGCGGCTTGCACTGTTTGCCGATATTCACGCCAACCGGCAGGCCTTCGCCGCCTGCCTCGACGCTGCGCATGCGCGCGGCGCCGAGCGGCTGATCTGCCTCGGCGATATCGTCGGCTACGGTGCCGATCCCGAATGGGCCGTCGACACGGTGATGGACCTCGTCGCCAAGGGCGCGATCGCGGTGCGCGGCAATCATGACAATGCGATCGGCGTGCCGAGCGACAGCATGAATGCCGAGGCGCAGGCTGCGATCGACTGGACCCGCGGCCGGCTCAGCGGCGAGCAGAAGGCGTTCCTTGCCGAGCTTCCGATGTCGCGGGAGGAGGACAATCGGCTCTACGTGCACTCCGAAGCTTCGGAGCCCGCGAAATGGCGCTACGTGCGCGACACCGCGGACGCCGCGCGCAGCATGATGGCCACCGAGCTGCAGATCACGTTCTGCGGCCACATCCATCGTCCCGGCCTCTATTCGATGTCCTCGACCGCCAAGATGACGAGCTTCGTTCCGACTTCGGGCATCGCCGTTCAGTTGCTGCCGGGGCGGCGCTGGCTTGCGGTGCTCGGCTCGGTCGGCCAGCCGCGCGACGGCGATCCCGCGGCGTCGTTTGCGATGTTCGATACCATAAGCCGCGAGATCACCTTTCATCGCGTGCCCTACGACGTCGCAACCGCGGCGGCGCGGATCAAGGCGAACGGCCTGCCGCACTGGCTCGCCGACCGCCTGCCGCTCGGCCGGTGACGCCGATGGCGGCGCTGGCGATGCAGGCGGGCGCCGAGATCGATGGCTTCACCATCGGCGAACGCGTGCACCGCGGCGGCATGGCGACGCTGTGGAGCGTCACCCATCCCGGCATCACCGTGCCGCTGCTGATGAAGGTGCCGCTCACCTCGGAGGGCGAGGATCCGGCCGCGATCGTCAGCTTCGAGATGGAGCAGATGATCCTGCCGCGGCTGTCGGGGCCGCACGTGCCGGCCTGTTTCGGCACCGGCGACTTCGAACGCCAGGCCTATGTGGTGATGGAGCGCATCCCCGGTCAGACGCTCTACAAGCGGCTCGGCGAGCTGCCGATGCCGTATGAGGAGGTGAGGGTGATCGGCGGCAAGGTCGCCACCGCGCTCGCCAGCCTGCACCGGCAGAACGTCATCCATCACGACATCAAGCCGAGCAGCATCATGTTCCGCGAGCGCGGCGAGGCGGTGCTGATCGATTTCGGCCTCTCGCATCACCGGCATCTGCCCGACCTGTTGCAGGAGGAGTTTCGGCTGCCTTACGGCACCGCGCCCTACATGGCGCCGGAGCGCTTGCTCGGCGTCCGCGACGATCCGCGCAGCGATCTGTTTTCGCTCGGCGTGCTGCTCTACTTCTTCACCACCGGCGTCCGCCCCTTCGGCGAGACCGAAAGCCTGCGCGGCATGCGCCGGCGGCTGTGGCGCGATCCCTATCCGCCGCGCGAGCTGAAGCCCGACTATCCGCCTTGGCTGCAGGAAATCGTGCTGCGCTGCCTGGAGATCGACCCCGCCGCGCGCTATCCGACCGCGGCGCAGCTTGCCTTCGATCTCGGCCATCCCGATCAGGTGAAGCTGACGGCGCGGGCGCAGCGGCTGCGCCGCGATCCGCTCAGCACGGTCTGGCGCCGCCGCTTCAATCTCGGCGCGGTGCCGCCGCGGCCGAAGTCCGATGTCGCGGCCCAGCTCGCCTCGAGCCCGATCGTGGCCGTCGCGCTCGATATCGGCGAGGGTGCCGAGGCGCTGAACGACACCATCCGCGTCACCGCCGAGCGGGTGCTGTCGACCTCGCCCTCGGCGCGGCTCGCCTGCGTGAATGTGCTGAAGCTCAATCGCCTGGCGATCGACCGCACCCATGACGAGCAGGGCCAGAACAAGCATGTCGACCGCCTGGTGGCGCTGCAGCACTGGGCGCGGCCGTTCGGGCTCGAGGAAGGGCGGTTGACCGTGCATGTGCTGGAGGCGATCGATCCGGCGGCCGCGATCCTCGAGTTCGCCGCGGTCAACCTGGTCGACCACATCATCATCGGCGCGCGGCAGAACTCGCTGCGGCGCGCGCTGCTCGGCAGCGTGTCCGCCAGGGTCGCGGGGGAAGCGCCGTGCACGGTGACCGTGGTGCGGCCGTCGCGGCTGGCGTCGCAAGCGGACGACGGCGAGAGCGATGAGGCGGCGGAGCAAGCGGCGAATGCCGCGGCCACGCCGCCCGCACTGTTCTAGTTTCCCCGGATCGTCAGATCGCCTCGCCGCGAGCTTCGGCCGCCGCATGGCGGATCGCGGCGATGTTGGTCTTGTAAGCCTCGACCGTGCCGCCCTTGAACACGGCGGACCCCGCGACAAAGGCGTTGGCGCCGGCGGCCGCGAGCTGGCCCGCGACGTCGGGTGCAACGCCGCCGTCGACCTCGATGTCGATCGGCCGGCCCGCGATCATCGCCCTGACATCGCTGATTTTGCCGATCGCCGAGCGGATGAAGGCCTGGCCGCCGAAGCCGGGATTGACCGACATGACCAGCACGAGGTCGATCAGGTCGAGCACATATTCGATCGCGCTCGCCGGCGTTGCCGGATTGAGCGAGACGCCGGCCTTCTTGCCGAGCGCGCGGATCGCCTGCAGCGAGCGGTGCAAATGCGGGCCGGCCTCGGCATGCACCGTGATATGGTCGCAGCCCGCCTTGGCGAACGCCTCCAGGTAGGGATCGCAGGGCGAGATCATCAGATGGGCGTCGAAGATCTTTTTGGTGTGCGGCCGCATCGCCTTGATGACGTCGGGGCCATAGGAAATGTTCGGCACAAAGTGTCCGTCCATCACGTCGAGATGGATCCAGTCGGCGCCGGCCTGGTCGACGGCGCGGACCTCCTCGCCGAGCTTTGAGAAATCCGACGCCAGGATCGACGGAGCGATAACGAGGGGACGCGGGGTGAATGACTGAGTCATGTCAGCTGTTCCGGAACACTTCAGGGGGCGACGGGTGAGTCCGCCTAACATGCGGACGCGTGGCGGGCAATGACGAGCGGACGGCGCTCTGCGACCGGAAAATTCTTCCGCCGGCGGCAGCTCTTGCCGGGTGCGCGGAACCCGCTTCGATGCGGGAACGCCTGGTTTTGCTGGGTTTTTGCCATGGCACGCCCTTTGCTCAGCCATTGACCAGCGTTTGAGCCGCCAGGCGCGGCCCTGTTGGAGTATTGCCATGCTGTTCGCCCTTGGCGCTGCGTCGTCGGCCATTGACCTCTTGAGCTCGCTGATGTCGTCGAAGTCGACGACCAAGACCGGCAGCTCTGGTCAGGGGAATCAGACCACCGGCCTGTTCGCCCCTTCGACCGGTACATCGACGTCGGCCGGCAGCAGCACCGGTACCGGCTCGGGCAGCGGCTCTCCGCAGATTTCGCCGCTGACGATGGGCGCGCTGATTTCCGCGCAAAGCCAGTCCCAGACCGCGGTTTCAAACAGCCCGACGGCGGCCAGCCGCTCGGATGCGCTCAAGGACCTGTTCTCGCAGATCGATGCCGACGGCAACGGCAAGATCACCCAGTCGGAATTCGAGAACGCGCTCGGCGCCGGCGGCACCAATACGGCGCAGGCCGACGACGTGTTCTCCAAGCTCGACAGCAATGGCGACGGTAACGTCAGCCTCGACGAGATGTCCCAGGCCTTGCAGGGCCACAAGGGCGGTGGCCATCATCGCCATCACATGGCCAGTGGCTCGACCGACGAATCCAGCAGCGGCGCGGGCGGATCGAGCTCCGATCCCTTGATGCAGGCGCTGGACGGCGCGACCTCGACGTCGGTGACCAACAGCGACGGCTCGACCACCACGACGACGACCTATGCCGACGGCTCGAAGGTGGCTATGACGACGCCGGCCACATCCTCCGCGACCCTCAACGCGGCTTCGTCCTACAATATCGTCGAGCAGCTGATCCAGCGCCAGGCGAAGGCGATCTCGGCGCAGGACTTCGCTGCGATTTCGGTCAGCGCTTAAGACGAGACTGGTAATTTCCGTCATTGCGAGGAGCTCGGCGACAAAATTGCAAAGCAATTTTGCGCTGGAGCGACGAAGCAATCCATCTGTCCACATGTGCGGACAGATGGATTGCTTCGCTTCGCTCGCAATGACGGCAGAGCCAGAAGCGCGATGATCTAACCGAATCTGTCCCGCCAGCTCGGTAGCGCGCCGGCGAATGGCAGCGCGGCCGCTGAATGGACGCCGCGGGCGATGGCGCGCGCCACCGTGTTGGCGGCGAGCGCACCGAGCCTGGTGAGGCCGAACAGCGGATCGATCGGCCTGGCGCCGGTCGCGGCGGCAAACACCACGTCGCCGTCGAGCGGGGCGTGCACCGGATAGATCGCGCGCGCCATGCCGGTCTGCGCGATCATCGCAAGCCGCCGTGCCTGCGGCTTCGTCAACTGCGCATCGGTCACCACGACGACGAGGGTGGTGTTCTCGACGGCGCGCGCGTCGGCGCCGCCCTTCAGCCGCGCCTTTAGCATGTCCGGCGTGAACGAGGGCGGCAGGCCGCGCCCGCCGAATTCACCGCCGACCTCGAACGGCGCCGCCCAGAACCAGGGGCCGCTGCCGACCGTGACGCTGCCGACCGCGTTGACCACCGCGAGCGCCGCGACCGTCACGCCGTCGTCGGTCATGTCGGACGCCGAGCCGAGGCCGCCCTTCAGGTTGGCCGTGGTCGCGCCCATGCCGGCGCCGACGCTGCCGAGCTCGAAGTCATCGGAGGCGGCATTGGCCGCCGCGTAGCCGAGGTCGCGATAGGGCGGAAAGCGTCCCCACGCCTTGTTGCCGCCGTTGAGCAGGTCGAAGCAGATCGCGCCCGGCACGATCGGGATCACCGCGTCGCGGATACGGAAGCCGCGGCCGCGCTCGGCGAGCCAGGCCTGCACGCCGCCGGCGGCATCGAGCCCGTGCGCCGAGCCGCCGGACAGCGCGATGGCGTCGATCGCCTCGACGACGTTGTGCGGCGAAAGCAGCGCTTCCTCGCGGGTCCCGGGACCGCCACCGCGGACATCGATCGAGGCGACCGCCGGCCGCTCGAACAGGATGGCGGTGACACCGGAGGCGACCGTGGGATCGTCGGCATGGCCGACGGCAACGCCGGCAATATCGGTGAGAAGGTTTTTCACGATGGGTCCATCCGCCTGCTGTCCGATCGATCCGGTATAGCAGCCGCAACGGATGCATCAACCGTCGGGCATGGGCGGGCAGGCACCTGCGGTAAGACTTGCAGGCAACAGGTCAAGAAAACGCCCCGGCGGACCGGGGCGTTCTCGTACTCTGATTGGATCAGACGCGAGAGAGGCTCAGGAGCCCTTCGGATTGATCTCGGTGTAGTTGCCCTTGGCGTCCCACTTGTAGACGACGTAATCGATCGCCTTGATGTCGCCCTTGGCGTCGAAGGCCATCTTGCCGAGCACGGTGTCCCACTCGCCGGCCTTGATGGTGTCCATCACCTTCTTGGCGTCGGTCGAACCGGCCTTGGCGACGGCCTGCGTCCAGACCTGCATCGCGGCGTAGGTGTAAAGCGTGTAGCCCTCGGGGTCGATGTTCTTGGCCTTGAACTTCTCGACGATCGCCTTCGCGGTCGGCTTGTTGCGCGGGTCGGGGCCGAAGGTGAACAGCGTGCCTTCGGCGGCGGGGCCGGTGATCGAGGCGAATTCCTTGTCGTTCATGGCATCGCCGGCCATCAGCACGGTCTGCAGGCCCTGGTCGCGCATCTGGCGCAGGATCAGGCCGGCTTCCTGATGGTAGCCGCCGACATAGACCAGATCGATGTTGTCGCGCTTCAGGCGCGAGACGATCGAGTTGAAGTCCTTGTCGCCCTTGTTGTAGGACTCGAACATCTTCTCCTGGAAGCCGGCCTTGTTCAGCGCCTTCTTGGTCTCGTCGGCGAGGCCTTTGCCGTAGGTGGTCTTGTCGTTCAGGATCGCGACGTTCTTGCCCTTGTAATTCTTCATGATGTAGTCGGCTGCGACCAGGCCCTGCTGGTCGTCACGGCCGCAGACGCGCGCCACGTTCCAGAGCTTGCGCTCGGTGAACAGCGGGTTGGTCGAGGCCGGGGTGATCTGCAGCACGTTGGCGTCGGCATAGGCCTCGGAGGCCGGGATCGAGGACGACGAGCAGAAATGGCCGGCCACGAACGGGATCTTCGAAGAGCCGATCTTTTCCGCGATCGAGCGCGCCTGCTTCGGATCGCAGGCGTCGTCGTCGGCTTCCAGCGCGAGCTTCTTGCCGAGCACGCCGCCGGCGGCGTTGATGTCGGCGACCGCCTGCTCGGCGCCGTTCTTCATCTGCCGGCCGAAAGCGGATTCGGAGCCCGTCATCGGGCCCGCGACGGCGATGGTGATGTCTTGCGCGAACGCGCTCGCCGATAATGCGAACGAAGCGCCAAGTGCCAGGCCGATCAGCTTCAGTGATTTCATGAGACGTCCCTCGTGGTCGTTGCCTCTTGCGGAAGGGCCCGGCACGCCGGGCCCCAAAACCGCGGGCATTCTCAGCTGATTTCGCGGCGAAGTCACCGGCAATTTTCAGGCAAATCGACGCTGCATCCGCCGCGTCTTGCTTGCGGGGACGGCACGGAACGTCAAGCTAGCCGCGGCGGCCGCCTTCCAGATAGGCGGCGCGGATTTCCGGGCGCTGCAGCAATTCGGCGCCGGTTCCGGCCAGCGTGATCAGCCCGTTGACCATGACATAGCCGCGATGGGCGAGCTTCAGCGCATGATTGGCGTTCTGCTCCACGATCAGCACGGTGAGGCCGTCCTGCCGGTTCAGCGTGCGGATGGCGTCGAAGATCTGCCGCGCGATCAGCGGCGCGAGCCCGAGCGAGGGCTCGTCCAGCATCAACAGCCGCGGCCGGCTCATCAGGGCGCGGCCGATCGCCAGCATCTGCTGCTCGCCGCCCGACAGCGTGCCGCCGCGTTGTGCGACGCGTTCCTTCAGGCGCGGGAACAGCGCGAACACCCGCTCCAGCCCGGCTGCGCGCTCGGCCTCGCTGCATTCGGTGGCATCGGCGCCCATCTGCAGGTTTTCCGCGACGCTCATGCGCGGAAAGATCCGCCGGCCCTCCGGCGATTGTGCGATGCGCAGCCGCGCGATCTCGTGGGTCGGCACGCCGGTGATGTCACGGCCGTCGAACTCGATGGCGCCGGCGCGGGCGCGCGGCCTGCCGAAGATCGTCATCATCAGCGTCGACTTGCCGGCGCCGTTGGCGCCGATCAGGGCGACGATCTCCCCGCGATTGATCTCGATATCGACGCCCTTCAGCGCCTCGATCTTGCCATACGCCGCGCGCACGCCGCGCACCGCGAGCAGGGGTGTCGTTGCCTGTGCCGCGCTCACGTGCCGCTCTCCATCACGGCGATCGCCTCTTCCTCGTCGGCGCCGAGATAGGCGGCGATCACCTTGGGGTCGTCGCGCACCGTCTGCGGCGTGCCTTCGGCGATCTTGACGCCGTAATCCATGACCACGACGTGATCGGAGATCTCCATCACGACCGACATGTCGTGCTCGATCAGGAGGATCGAGGTGCCCTGTTCGTTGCGGATCGACAGCAGCAGCTCGTTGAGCCCGCCGCTCTCGCGCGCGTTCAGACCGGCCGCCGGCTCGTCGAGACAGAGCAGCACCGGTTCAGTGCACATCGCGCGCGCGATCTCGAGCCTGCGCTGGTCGCCATAGGGCAGATTTCCCGCGGCATCGTCGGCGCGGTCGAGCAGGCCGACGCGCGCGAGCCAGGTCCGCGCCAGATCGATGGCGCGCTGCTCGGCCTCGCGCCAGGACGGCAGGCCGAGCAGCCCGAGCAGGGTCAGGCCCGAGGCGCGCATCAGCGCGTTGTGCTGGGCGACCATCAGATTTTCCAGCGCGGTCATGCCGGGAAACAGCCGGATGTTCTGGAAGGTGCGCGCCACCTTGGCCTGCTTGGAGATGCGGAAATCGTTCAGCCGCTCGAGCTGGATGGTGCGGCCGTCGTCATGGGCGAGGCGGATCGCGCCCCCGCTCGGCCGGTAGAACCCGGTGATGCAGTTGAACACGGTGGTCTTGCCGGCGCCGTTCGGCCCGATCAGCGCGGTGATCTTGCGCCGCTCGGCCGCAAAGGACAGCTCGTTGACCGCGACGATGCCGCCGAAGCGCATCATCAGGCGGTCGACGGTGAGGATGGGGTCGCCGCTCATCCGTGGCCCTCCTTGACGAGGTCGGACGAGATCGCCTGGTTGCGTTCCAGGAACACGGTCGGCGCGCGATGGCCGATCAGCCCGCGCGGCCGCCAGATCATCAGCAGCACCATCGCCATGCCGAACACCAGCATGCGGTATTGATCGAGGCCGCGGAACAGCTCGAAGCCGCCGATCATGGTCAGCGCGGCGAGCGCCACGCCAAGCTGCGAGCCCATGCCGCCGAGCACCACAATCGCCAGCACCAGCGCCGATTCCTGGAAGGTGAAGGATTCCGGGCTGATGAAGCCCTGCCGGGTGGCGAAGAACGCGCCGGCGAGGCCGCCGAACATCGCGCCGGTCGCGAACGCCGTCAGCTTGGTGGTCGTGGTGTTGATGCCGAGCGCGCGGCAGGCGACCTCGTCCTCGCGCAACGCTTCCCAGGCGCGGCCGATCGGCAGCCGCCGTAGCCGGATCGTCACCCAGTTGGTGATCAGCGCCATCGCCAGGATCAGATAGAACAGGAAGACGAGGCGGTGGGTCGGCGAGAATTCGATGCCGAGCTTGGCGGCGAGCCCGTCGTCACCCGCCGTCAGCGGAATGCCGAACATGGTCGGGCGGGGAATTCCCGAGACGCCGTTGGGGCCGCCGGTCAGGCTCTGCCAGTTGATGATGACGAGGCGGATGATCTCGCCGAAGGCGAGCGTCACGATCGCAAGATAGTCGCCGCGCAGCCGCAGCACCGGGAAGCCGAGCAGCACGCCCCAGAACGCCGCCAGGATGCCGGCAAGCGGCAGGCAGACCCAGAACGACAATCCGAAATTGGTCGCAAGCAACGCATAAGAATAGGCGCCGACCGCGTAGAACGCGACATAGCCGAGGTCGAGCAGGCCGGCGAGGCCGACCACGACGTTCAATCCCCATCCCAGCATCACATAGGTCAGGACCAGGATCGACAGGTCGAGAATGTAGCGCTGGTTGTAGAAGATGACAGGCACGAGGAAGGTGAACACCAGGAGCGCCGGCGCCAGCCAGCGGCCGGCGAACGACATCGCCGATTGCACCGGCTTCGGCACGACGCGGTCCTTGTCGACCGGTCCCCACCATTGCCGCAGCAACTCGACGACGATGCTGCCGCCGAACACGGTAGCGACAAGGGCTGCGAGGTCGCCGAACCGCGTCCAGTAGATCAAGCCGCCCTGCGGCCCGGCCTCGGTGCGAACGCCGATCATCAGCGAGAACAGCACCAGCGCGACAAGGGCGCTGATCAGGGCCTTCTTGAGAATGAAGGCGCTGCCCGAGGGCTGCGCGGCGTGCGAGGGGCGGGCTGAGGTCGCGCTCACGAAGTGCCTGTCAGACTTTTTCGACTTCGGGACGGCCGAGCAGGCCGGTCGGCATGAAGATCAGCACCACGATCAGGATCGAGAACGCGGCGACGTCCTTGTACTCAACCGAGAAATAGGCCGACCAGAACGTCTCGATCAGGCCGATCGCGAGTCCGCCGAGCATCGCGCCCGGCAGCGAGCCGATGCCGCCGAGCACGGCGGCGGTGAACGCCTTGATGCCGGCGACGAAGCCCATGAAGAAATCGACCAGGCCGTAATACAAGAGATACATCATGCCTGCGACCGCGGCGAGCGCAGCGCCGATCACGAAGGTCATCGAGATGGTGCGGTCGACGTCGACGCCGAGCAGCGCGGCCATGGTCTGGTCCTGCTCGCAGGCGCGCATGTCGCGTCCGAGCCGGGTGCGCGAGACCAGCCAGGTGAACAGCGCCAGCACGACGATGGTGGCGAGCACGACCATGATCTGGATGTTGGAGAGCTGCACGGCGAAGCCCGACGAGCCTTCATGCAGCGTGTAGCCGCCGGTGATGATCGGCGGCACCGGCTTCACCCGCGCGCCCTGCGACACCTGTGAGAAATTGGTCAGCACGAATGACATGCCGATCGCCGAGAGCATCGGCGCCAGGCGGAACGAATGCCGCAGCGGCCGGTAGGCGATGCGCTCGATGGTCCAGCCGTAGAGCGCCGTGATCGCCATCGAGACTAGCAGCACGATCAGCAGGATCAGGGGGATCGCGGTGAGGCCGAGCGACACCAGCACCAGGAACGAGATCAGCGCGATGAAGCCGCCGATCATGAAGATGTCGCCATGGGCGAAGTTGATCATGCCGACGATGCCGTAGACCATCGTGTAGCCGATGGCGATCAGGCCGTAGATCGAACCGAGCACGAGGCCGTTGATCAATTGCTGGGCGAAATAATCCATACGCTGCCGTCAGAGCCTGTTCGGTTGAGAACCGACCAGGCTCTCGTGTTGATCTGGACGCGCTTTCTTCACGCGAACCGGTTCCCACTTCGCTCGAAAACGCTACGTCGAGGGTGACGCGGCGAGGGCCCCGGCAGCCTGATCCGTCGCGTCGTGTCGTTTTCTAACAGTGGAACCCCGGGCGCGGCAACAGCGTGGCAGCAGCAGAAAGGGCTTGTACATAACTAGTTTGGCGGATGCGGTTCCGATGTCACAGGGCCGACATGGCTTTGCCCTGCAATGATCACGCCGGAACCCGTGTTCCCCGAGCAACCGCGCTTCCGACGCGCGCGTTGTCCCCAGCTTGATGAAAGCAAAGGGAGTAGCTGAATGAGCAACCCAAATCAGAATCCGGGACAGCCGAACCAGAACCCCAATCAGAAGCCCGGCCAGCAGCAGCAGGGCGGCGGCCAGAAGCCCGGCCAGCAACAGCAGGATCAGGGCCGGCAGGGCCAGAAGCCCAATCCGGAGCGCTAATTCGGACAATTGAGCCGAACTAGCAGGGAGGCCTCGCCGAAAGGCGAGGCCTCCCTTGTTCAGGCTGGACCCTTTTCGCTTGGGCTGTCTTGTTCAGGCCAACTGGTCGGCGAAGCGGCCGCGGAAGGCGTACGAACCGAAATGCGTGAGCTCGCTTCGAAGGTCGAGCCAGATTTCGCCGCCGAGATCGATCCAGCGCCGGCAGAACGCGTAATCTTCGGACAGATACTCGCCGGTTGTCTTGTCGATCATGCATTCGAACAGCGAGACGCGGTCGAGGTCGGCGCGAACCAGGTCGCCGGTGTTCAAGTCGTTGCTCTTGTGGTTCGCCCGATATTTGAGTTCGGGATGGGCGTCGCACAGCCTGACGAGGGCGGATCGCTTCATCATGAGAAAGCCGGTTCCGGCATATCGGACCTTGGCGAAGCCGTCGCCGCGAGATGTGATCTGGTCGCCCTCCCATGTGACGACATAGTCCAGCGAGGATGACGCGAGGTTCTTGCGCTTGGCGTCCGCAGCCCGCTGCACCTTTGCCCAATCGATGTGCTTGAGCGGATAGGCCGCGGCCGAAACATCAGTGCCGCAATCCAGCAGCCGGAACACGGACTCGGGTTCGAAGCCGATATCGGCATCGATGAACAGGAGATGGCTGGCGCCGGATGCAAGGAATTGGTGGGCCAGTTCGTTCCGGGCGCGGACGATCAGCGATTCGTTTCCGATCAGATGAAACTGGATGTCGATGCCCCGGGCGGTGGCCGCAGCCTGAAGCTTCAGGGCGGACAACACATAGGCCATCTTCAGATCGCCGCCGTAGCAGGGCGTTGCGACGAAAACGCGCGTTCTATCGGTCATTTTACCCCTTTATCCCCGGCCGGCGCCGATCTTGCGCAGATCCCGGCCTCGATCCGGAATCGTCGCATCGCGCTTAACCTTAACAAAGGGTTTAAATTGCTGCCGGCAATTGATCGGCGTTAGCTCGCAAGCTGAACCGTCGCCGGTCTGAAAGGCGCCGGAAGCACGGGAAGCGGCAATGTCGAACAACTGGCGGATCAGCTCCTTCAACGGCGCGCTGCTTGCGGCCTATTTCATTCCGGTCTGGACCATCATCGCCTTCAGCATCATGGTGTCGCCGATCCACGGCCTCTATGAGCGGCCGAGCGTGTCGATCGCGTTCTATGCCAGCGACTATCTGCACCTCGGCAAGATGGCGACGGTGCGCCTCGCATGGCTGCTCGCGCTGGCGCGGATCACCGTGGTGGCGTTCTTCGCAGTCTTCCTCGCGATGGCCGCCTTCTCACCGCTGCGCAAGAGCAGCAGCGGCGCCGACGAGGCGCTGGCGGTGGCGCTCTGCCTCGGCAGCGTGCTGAGCTTCGCCAGCATGATGATGGCCTCCAAGGTCGGCGAGGTCGAAGCGATGCGCATGCATGCGGCCGAGCTCCTGATGCTGCTCGGGACCGCGATCGTGATGCTGTTCGAGACTGCGCCGAAGCGAGCTCAAGCGTCTGCCAATGCAGCAACGACCACCGAAACGCCCGCAGGCCAGCTATCCCTTCAGCAGCCCTAGGTGGTGTGGACTCTAAGGATTCCCTTTTAGGAGCAAATCAGATTCAAGGCTGCTTTTGGGGAGGCCGTCTTGGGTGTGATGGACCGTTTGGTATTGAGCGACGCGGCGTGGAAGCGGATGGCGCCGTTGATCATAGGGCGCCCCGATCAGAAGGGCTCGACCGGGCGCGACAACCGAAT
>NZ_JBUYWT010000030.1:0-97916 GCF_055264925.1 Bradyrhizobium sp. KZN70725 | reverse complement strand
TATCGCATGCTCGGCCCTCTGTGTCTCGACAATCAGAAAAGACCGATTTGCCTCGGTCCTGCCGAGCATGCACCGCGACACAGTGAATCATTCCCCGGACACCCCTGCGCTCTCTGGGGCGACCGCAAGGCGTTGGCGCAGCAGCTCGACAGTAATACCGCGCCTCACTTCTGATACCGATGCGTCATCTCGACGATGCGCCGTCCCGCAGCCACCGCTGCGGCATGCTCTTGAGAGAAATTCAGCCGGATACAGTTCGGATAAGCCCGGACGAATAGCATGCGGCTGTGGCAGATGCGTTCGCGCCCGCCACCTCATTGTGCCTATAGACAGGGTGGAAAGGTAGAGTTGCCAAAGGCGGCTTGCGAGGTAGCTCTGTTCACTATATGTTCCGACACGTATCCTGACCAAAAAGCGCATCATGGCTGACCAAATCGTCATCACGGAGAAATCAAGCCAGGCGAAAGACGTCCGCGCAGCCGTTGGTTCTCGCTACGGAAACGTTCTCCCGGCCGAGGGTCATTTGTTCGACCTGCTCGAACCGGAAGATGTGGTGCCGGAATGGAAGCGCTGGTCACCGACCCTGCTTCGGCCGGAAGGTCTTTACGGTACGCGGGCGGCAGAGGGCGGCAATAAAGCCGCCAAGCTCAAAGCCATTCGCGAAGCCCTGCGGACCGCCAAGCAGGTTTGGCTCGCCACAGACTGCGACCGGGAAGGTCAGCTTATCGGTCAGGAAATTCTCGAGCATTACAGTTACCGCGGCCGCGTCCTGCGGGTGCTGTTCACTGCGCAGGACGCGCAGACCATCCGTGACGCTTTCGACCGGGCAAAACCCAATGCCGAATATGCCAGGCTTTACGCCGCGGCCGTCGCGCGCCGGCAGGCGGACCAGATCTATAACCTGTCGCTCACCCGCACCGCGACCGTCATCCTGGGTCAAGGCGCTCGGCGGGTGATCGGGGTTGGTCGCGTGAAGACGCCGACGTTGGCGATTGTCTGCAAGCGCGAACTGGAAATCCGTAACTTCGTGCCAATTGCCTATTTTGAGGTTGTTGCGACCGCAAAGGTTGCCGGAGGGCAATTCCAGGTGCGCCACGCGCCGCAGGAGCGGATTGTCCGGCGCGAGGTTGCGCAGGATGTCGTCAATGCGGCTCGGGGCTTCGAGGGGGCGCTTGCCGTGCGCGTCGAAGACAAGCGGCAGGGCCCGCCCAAGCTGCACGATTTGCCGTCGCTGCAGAAACTATGTGGCTCGCGCTTCGGCTGGCCGGCCAACAAAACGCTCGAGGTGGCGCAGCAACTCTATGACGGTCAGGGCAAGAAGATCATCACCTATCCACGTGCGGAGGTACGCTACCTGCCGCAGAGCTTGATATCGGACGTGCCGAAGATCGTGGCCGGACTGCAGGTAGGCCAATCGTTCAGCGTAATCCCCGTGCCTGAGCCGCCGATGATCCGCAAGGGTGCTGGCGGCAGTTTCTACGATAAGGGACTGGAGGGCGCGAGCCATCACGCTGTCATTCCCAACGTCAACACGATCGACAAGGTGCGCGAGGTCTGGCCCCGTTTGTCGTCCGATGAGAAGAACCTGTTTGACGTCATCTCGCGGGCCTATCTGGCCGCGTTGATGCCCGATTTTCATTATCGGCAGACAACCGCGTTTCTTGACGTGCGCGGCTTCGAATTCCGGGCCTCCGGCCGCCAGCCCATCGAACTCGGCTGGCGCGCGGCATTCCCGGACTGGCAGCCCGCCGACGAAAAAGGCGACGAAGCACAATTGCTTCCGGCGCTGCGTAACGGGGAGACCGCACAACTGCAGGATCCAAAAATTGAGGACAAGGAGACCCGGCCACCTTCGCGTTACAACGAAGGCACTCTGATCGATGCGATGCAAAACGCCTGGCGCTTCATCGACGACGAGGTTCTTCGGGAACGCCTGAAGGAAGCCAAGGGTATCGGCACGCCGGCGACCCGAGCAGAGATCATCGGTGGGCTCAAGAAACAGAGCCTTCTGATCACCCAGGGGAAGCACATCGTGCCGACCGAGATCGGCCTCTCACTGTTCGAGGTTTTGAGACAGGCCGACCCGGCGCTTGTCGACCCCGGTCTAACCGCGCAATTGGAGTGTTTGCTGGACGATGTCGTTGTGGGCAAGCAGGAGATGGTTGGTGCCATCGATGCCGTGTGCGATGTCGCCCAGCGCATCATCGGCAAGTTGAAGGAGGGTGCGGCGGCCGGAGGGCTACCCTCGTTGGGTGTTGCGGTCGGCGACGGCGTTGCGGCGTATCCGCCTACGCCTGCAATGAAGCGCTTTGCCGACGGCATCATCCGGCAGAAGGGCATCAAGCCTCCGCCCGGCTACAAGACATCAATATCGATCTGCCGCAAATTCCTCAGCGAACACGCGCCGAAGAAAGCCAACAGTGAAACGCCTGGGACGCATGAACCCAAGGCGGTTAGCCCGGCGCAATTAATGTACGCTAAAAAAATTGCACAGGAGAAAGGTGTTGTCATTCCGGACGAGGCCAAGGCCAATTCGGCCGCTATGTCCGTATGGATTGCATCGAACCGGGACACGAAGCGGCGGAAACACCGTCGCAAGACCGCCTACAAGTCGACAAAATCAATTGCGCCCGGATCGATGGCGTCGAAGAAGATATCCCGGACTCGCAAAGCTACTGCTGCGGCCGCCGCATTGGCGATCGAACAGGCCAAGTCCGTAAAGGGGACGCCGCTACGGATTCCTTATGGCAACAAGGATGTCGCTCTGAAACTTGGCGCCCGCTATGGCTCGGGCGGATGGTATGCCCCGCCAGGAGTTGATCTTGCCGCATTTGGCGAGCGCGGCTGGCTATAACGATCGGCGGCTATAGCGTGCGTTGGAGAACGCATCGGCACAACGCGGTTCCACCGGGCAAAAAAGTAGAACCCTCTCCCCGCTAAGACGATGCTCGATGCTGGTCGGATCTCTGCCTTGTGCTGCCAACAGTGGACCATGCTCCGCAGCAGATTACGCAATATTCGATCAAGGGTCGGCGCGGTCCTCGACATGCCCTGCTGCATTGGCCGGCCATTTATCAGCCTACTACTAGGGCGCGCCCTCGATCGTGATGATGATGCGGAACGCGCCGTACTTCTCACCGACGGCGCGGGCCCGCATGCATTCCGGGGAGCGGCGCCATTCCATGAGTTGATCGATGCTGTCCCACTGGACGAGGACGACGCGCCGCCCCTTCGGCGGTTCGCCGTTGATCGAAATCCCGTTTCCGCCCGCGAGGTAGCGCCCACCGTAAGTCTTGACGCTGTCACGTGCCAACGGCGCGAATTCCTTCGCAAATCCCATCGTCGCTAACCGTAATCGAGTTTTACGATTTACTTAGCGTTTGCTGCTTCCGCCCTCCGTTGCTCGGCTCTTCCTATCCGCCATGTGACCCAAATATGCCAAGATCAGCCTGAGTTCCTCATCGCTCAGGTCCTGTTCGGCAAAGCTGGGCATCCGCTGCTCGGGCCAAACCCGTACCGAGCGCGGATCTCGGATCAGCGCGCGCAAACCGGCATCGGTGAAGTACTCCGTCGGATTCATCGGCAAATTCAGATCGGGGCCAGCCGACGCCGATCCTGCCTGGTTCATCGTATGGCATGTGAAGCATTTGTTCACGAAGATGGTTTGCCCGTCTCGCGCCGGATGGAGCGCAGGGAGCACGGGATCAACCGCGAGCGAGGGCCACCGCTTGGCTGGCGCGTCTTGCACCGACAAACTGACAACTTGGTAGGGCCACTTCATGATTGGGACGGATGATGCTTGATCGCCGAGCCATACGATATAGAAGGGGCCTGCGCTCTTATCCTTACCTGGAATTGGCGGCCACGGCGTGTCGGCGACTTCGATTGCCATATACGCGACGATGCCGTCATTGGCGTAGACCAGATCGCGAGGGAGTTGCGTCACGAAGCCGTCTTGCGCTGCCACTTCCACCACGGCGTCGGGCGGAATGGCAACTCCTTCAAGTAATTTCGCGAGCGCCACGGCTCGATACGTCCGAGGAGTACGGTACGCCACATCACGCGACGTGGTGATCTCGACGACATCCGTGCGCGCAAGCAGCGCGTCCCGATCGAAGATAAGGACGCCGCCATCGGCTGACACCGTCAACGTTGGACCAGCTGCCCAAACCGATGTTGGCATTGTGAAGGCAACCAGCGGGAAAGCTAACGTGACAGCGAGCCTGATCATCGTTATAGGCATATCCGAAGCGTCCCTCGAACGCGGCAATGGGTAGACGCACAATGCGACTATCGCAAAGTTACACCTATTCCCAACTCCCTCCAGCAGCGAAGCCGACTTAAAATGAAACGCCGCCAATTCAGGCGCCGAAAATGCGCGACCCCAGACGAATGAAAAACTCAAAGCAATGGCCGGGTCATGCGGGTCACTGCGTAAGGGCTCTTGACCAAAAGCACGCCGTTCGAGGAGGCCCAGCTCTGTCTAAATACGAGGGCAAACAAGGCGTTGTGAAGCCTATTCGCTCCGCTTTGTGATAGCTTGCCGGATGTCCATACCTTGAACAAAGCGAAAGCAAAATAGGAGGATGGGCGCGACACACATAATCAATCAGATCCTACGGTGCAGTCTGCGGTTTCTCAGCGAGGGCAGTTTTGCCTGAGACCGTGCAAGGGATCTCCCAGAAAAGATTTTCTTGCTCACCTCGAAAACACGCTCATGACGGCTCCTGTAGGAAGAGGGAGAGACGATCATGATCAAGGTGAAGATTAACGGCCAGGAACAGAACTGGGATGGCGATCCCGCTCTTCCGCTGCTCTGGTTTATCCGTGACGAGGTCGGGCTGACCGGCACCAAGTTCGGCTGTGGCCAGGCGCTGTGCGGCTCATGCACCGTCATCGTCGACAAGCAGGCGGTGCGCGCCTGCATCACCTCCGTGTCCGACGTCAGCGGACGCGAGGTCACCACCATCGAGGGCTTGCACCCGACCGGCGATCACCCGGTGCAAAAGGCCTGGCGCCAGCTCAACGTGCCGCAATGCGGCTTTTGCCAGACCGGCCAGATCATGCAGGCGGCGGCGCTGTTGATGGATAATCCAAAGCCGTCGCACAAACAGATCCGCGAATCTCTCTCCGGCAATATCTGTCGCTGTGGCTGCTATCAGCGGATCGAGAACGCGGTCCATCTCGCATCGACGGGAGTGTGACATGAATATCTTCACTTATCCGAACAAGCTTCGTGGCTTTGAGAAACACATCAAGGTCGAGAACGTTTCGCGTCGCAGCATCCTGAAAGGCCTCGGCCTCGCCGGCGGTTTCGTGCTCGCCGCGCCTGTCATGATGCGCCCGAGCTTTGCCTACGAGACCGGCGCCAGCAAGATGCCGCACGGCACTGTGGTTGACCCGCGCGTGTTCGTATCGATCGCACCTGATGGCATCGTCACGATCGTCGCGCACCGCGCTGAGATGGGAACCGGCGTGCGCACCAGCCTGCCCATGATTGTCGCCGAAGAACTGGAAGCCGACTGGAAGCGGGTCCGCGTCCAGCAGGCCCATGGCGACGAGGTCAAGTACGGCAACCAGGATACCGACGGCTCGCGCAGCACGCGGCACTATCTGATGCCGATGCGCCAGATTGGCGCCTCCGCCCGCACGATGCTTGAGCAGGCCGCGGCAAAACGCTGGGGCGTGCCCGCGACCGAGGTGAAAGCTTCCAACCACGAGGTCATCCACAGCGCGAGCGGGCGCAAGCTCGGCTTTGGCGAACTGGCCGCCGATGCCGCGAAGGAATCGGTGCCCAGCATCGAAGGCTTGAAGCTGAAGGATCCAAAGGATTTCCGCTACCTCGGCAAGGGTGAGATCGGAATCGTCGACCTGCACGACATCACCACCGGCGCTGCGCGTTACGGCGCCGACGTGCGGCTGCCCGGCATGAAGTATGCCGTGATCGCGCGGCCACCGGTCACCGGCGGCAAGGTGGTGTCGTTCGATGGGTCGGAAGCAATGAAGGTTTCCGGCGTCGAGAAGGTCATGGAGGTCAAGGGCTGGCCGTGGCCGTCCAAATTCCAGCCGCTCGGTGGCGTCGCCGTGATCGCGCGCAACACCGGCGCGGCGATCAAGGGCCGCGATGCGCTGAAAATCACCTGGGATGACGGCGCCAACGCCAAATACGACTCGGTCGCCTATCGGGCCGAGCTGGAGGAGGCGGCTCGGAAGCCCGGCTTGGTGGTGCGCAAGGAAGGCGACGTCGAGGCCGCGTTGAAGGGCGCCGACAAGGTGATCATCGGCGAGTACTACCTGCCGCATCTTGCCCACGTCGCCATGGAGCCGCCGGTCGCGGTCGCCGACGTCAAGGGCGACAAGGCCGAGATCTGGGCGCCGGCGCAAAGCGCCGGCGGAACACGCGAAGACGCGGCCAAGACGCTGGACATTCCCGAGGAGAACGTGACCGTCAATGTCACGCTGCTCGGCGGCGGCTTTGGGCGCAAGTCGAAATGCGATTTCGCGCTCGAGGCTGCGCTGCTCTCCAAGGAGCTCGCCGCGCCGGTCAAGGTGCAGTGGACGCGGGAAGACGACATTCGCAACGGTTTCCTGCACACCGTCTCGGTCGAGCGGATCGAGGCGGGCCTCGATAAGGGCGGCAAGGTAATCGCCTGGCGGCATCGCAGCGTCGCGCCCAGCATCGCCTCGACCTTTGCCGCCCAAACAGTGCACCAGGCACCGTTCGAACTCGGCATGGGGCTGGTCGACATGCCCTTCGAGATCGCCAACGTCCAGTGCGAGAACCCGGAGGCGGCCGCGCATACCCGAATCGGCTGGTTCCGCTCGGTGTCCAACATCCCGCACGCCTTTGCGGTGCAGTCCATGGTCGCCGAGATCGCGCAAGCGACCAATCGCGACCCGAAGGAGATGCTGCTGGAGCTGATCGGCGCGCCAAGAATCCTCAACCTCACCTCAGTGAAGGATCTGTGGAACTATGGCGAGCCGTATGACAGCTATCCGATCGACACCGGACGGCTGCGCAAGGTGGTCGAGCTGGTAGCCGACAAAGGTGGCTGGGGCCGGTCCGTACCTAAGGGAAATGGACTCGGCATTGCGGCGCACCGCAGCTTCGTCAGCTATATCGCGACCATTGTCGAGGTAGCCGTCGACGAAAAGGGCAAGCTGACCGTGCCGCGGGTCGATACCGCCGTTGATTGCGGGACCTACGTCAACCCGGAGCGGATCCAGTCGCAGATCGAGGGCGCCGCGATCATGGGGCTCAGTCTCGCCAAACATGGCGCGATCACCTTCAAGGACGGCCGGGTGCAGCAGGGCAATTACGACGACTTCCCGGTGATCCGGATCGACGAATCCCCTGCGGTAACCAACGTCTATATCGTACCGCCCGGACCCGACACGCCGCCGAGCGGCGTCGGCGAACCTGGCGTGCCGCCGTTCGCGCCGGCCCTGATCAACGCGATCTTCGCTGCAACCGGCAAGCGCATCCGCGCCCTCCCGATCGGCAAGCAGCTGGAGACGTGAGGCGGAACGCAAGATCGTATGGACCGTTTCATTGTTCTGAACAGGAGATGGATCAATGAAAACGAACCCCACGGCGCTCGCGGTATCGCTTCTGTCGGGCGCCCTCCTTCTGACCGTGCAGGCGACGAGCGCGCAGACGAACTCGCCGCCGGCCACCGCCACGCGGCCGGCCAAGAATCCTGCCGAGCAAAGCTCAACGCCCAGCAACGCTCCGCCGGCCACCACGACCCAGACCACCGGCGAATCCAGCCGCGATCCGACGGTGAAGAAGATGAACGAGGACGAGAAAGCGAAGGTCGAGACCAAGGGCAAATAGCCCAAACAGAAGCGGCGGACCTTTCGATCCGCCGCTCCGGGCCTTGCAGCGTGGTCGCGCCGCTACTTCTTGACCGCGAACACCCCAGACCACACCGCCCTGCGGCTCCGCGGCTCGGTTCACGTTCTCCCTTGGCCATGCTTGGGCTTCATTGCTCATAGCGATTCCAGCTGCTGGCTTTCTCTTGCGCCTGTTCGTGATTCAGCACGACTGCGGCCATGGCACCTTTTTCGCCGACCGTCTGGCGAACGACTGGGTCGGCCGCGTCATTGGCGTGCTCACGCTGACGCCATACGACTGGTGGCGCCGCACGCATCGTGGCGGCTGGCATTCGATAGGCAGGACGCGCGGATGATGGCGGTCATCGGGCGGGCCATCGATGCTGTAGCTGCGGGCGATAGACCCTCCAGCGAACCGAGTTCCGCGTTTGAAACCTTCTCCGACAAAAATCGTTAACTCCCACTCGCAACAGCGAGGGAGTAGGAGAACGCAGAAGCGCCGTCGTTTCAAACAGACCGTAAAGAGCATCTCGCCACGGAGGCCACCGAACTACGGGAGGAGGCGAAACACCTTCCGCCCTGTCCCGAGCGCGAGGCCTTACTTCGTAAGGCCCGGCAAGATGAGACAGCCTCACATATGACCGAATGGCTGACTTCGCCCGGCCTTTGGCGCCGACCTGCTAGTTCACTTTGGCACGCTTCGAAATCTCTATCGATTGATAGGCTACACGGGCAACCAAGACCGCTTCGACAAGCTTGACGCGCACAGAAAATGGGTCAATTTCCACCTCGAAAATGCCAGCCGTCTTCGCGAAGCCTTTGAGGATGCGGGTAGGCGCGCCACACTTGATCAGTCGACCGAATGTTTGCGAATAGATAACGCTGTGAATATCTGCTTCCGATTGGCCAAATGGCGCAAGTATGGGCGCCAGCCGCTGCGCTGGGCGATGGTTGGTCGCGTGGCATTGCAGAAGGGATGGGTCGTCGCGCTAAGGATGGGTGAGAACAACGAGGCGGTCCTGGATTATCTATTATTGCCGTCGGCGTTACTTTCGTTCAAAGGCCACGTATTCTCTTTTTCTGAGGACACACGCGCGGCCTACAAAATCGAGCCCTTTCAGACTTTCGGAGCGCTGTCTCGGTCGCTGGTAGAACGCGTCTGAGCTGGCTAAACAAAGCAGGCCAAAAAAAAGAGCTGGAGCGCCAGGTAGCGCTCGACTGAGCAATGTTGTGCGCACCTACACTCACCACGATGATGACTAAGAGCAGCGGTCTCGCTTACGAGACCACTGCTCGGGCATGTGCGCTCGCAAGCCCCCCGAATCTTTTGCCTAGATAGTCCGAAGGTTCATTGTGATCGACGTCAGTAACAATGCTCGGTTTGCCGCGCATGAATCCGGCACGGCAGCAACTCACGACATGACTGTGCCTTGCCTCACACTGAACTCATTCCTTGTGTGCGGTCGGGATTGGGCCCTGCCAGGCTGTGTCAAAGATGGTCGACAGCGGCGCGGACTCTCATGTAACTTCCGTCGCGTCGACGACCTGCCTGCATTCGAGGCCTCTGGCGCAAGGAAGGGTCTGGTACGTCCACGTAAGGGAGTTCGCCGCGGCTACGCACCTGTCCACATTCTCTGCATCACGAACACCACGGGCAACGTGGATCGATGCCGACGCGGAGCCCAATCAAAATAACCAAGGGAGAAACGACCGATGAATCACACTGGAAACTGCTTTTGTGGCGCCGTCGAGCTCAAGGTCAACGGGGAGCCCGAGGCAATGGGCTATTGCCACTGCCGTTCATGCCGTTCCTGGTCCGGCGGTCCGGTGAATGCGTTCAGCCTCTGGAAGCCCGAGGCGGTCGAGGTCACCAAGGGCGCCGACCACATCGCGACATTCGAGAAGACCGCGATGAGCCAGCGCAAATATTGCACAAAATGCGGCGGTCACCTGATGACCAACCACCCGACGCTCGGGCTCGTCGACGTGTTCACCGCAACGATCCCGACGCTGAAATTCAGCCCAGGGGTTCACGTCAACTACTCCGAGGCAGTGCTGCAGATACGCGATGGCCTGCCGAAGTTGAAGGATTTTCCGGCTGAGTTCGGCGGCTCCGGCGAAATGATCGCCGAATAGCTCGAAGGCTCCCCATCACGAAAGCGGGCGGCGGCGTGCCGCCACCCGCCTGCGTATGGGCTCCGCGCCCCACAAATCGGTATCCGGCAGGCTTGCTTCGCATGCGAGGCGTCCGACCATGTCGGCGGCCGCCGGCGCCGCCGGGGCGCTCTGGCCATTGACAGCCATGTCGGACGAAGGTCCCGCCCTGCAAAATCCGGGTTTGGTTTTGCTGACGAGCTTCCGCTAAAAGGCGAGCAGTGCCGGTCTTGGCAGGGACCGTCGTATTTCGCCTGATAAAATAACAGAGGAAGCGTCAGATCATGACCAGACCAGAATTGCCGGGGCGCACGCCGCGCGGGGAGGGAGTTCCGACGGCGCTCGACGGCCTGCTGGTCGTCGACTTCACCCGCGTCGTGGCCGGCCCGGCCTGCACGCAAACGCTGGCCGACTTCGGGGCCGAAGTCATCAAGATCGAGAATCCGGACGGCGGTGATGACACGCGCGCCTATGAGCACGCCGAAATCGGCGGGGAGAGCGCGGCGTATCTGAGCCTCAACCGCAACAAGCGCGGCATTGCGCTCGATTTCAACAATCCGGCCGCGCTCGAGGTGGCGCGCGCGCTGATTGCCAAGGCCGACGTCGTGGTGGAGAATTTCTCCGGCGGCGTGATGAAGAAATTCGGCCTCGATTATGCGTCGGTGGCGCCGACCAACCCGCGGCTGATTTACTGCTCGATCTCCGCCTACGGCCGCAAAGGCGATTTCGCGCTGCGCCCGGGCTTCGACCCGATCACGCAGGCCGAAAGCGGCTTCATGTCGCTCAACGGCTTTCCGGATGGCGAGCCGGTGCGCACCGGGCCGCCGATCGTCGACATGGCAACAGGCATGTCGGCCTGCAACGCCATCCTGCTGGCGCTGATTGCGCGCGATCGGCTCGGTCGCGGTCAGCAGGTTGAGGTCGCCTTGATCGACACCGCGGTGTCAATGACCGGCTTCTACGGCATGGCCTATCTCATCAATGGCAACAATCCCGGCCGTTTCGGCAACTCTCCGAACGGTTCGCCGACTGTCGGCGTCTATCGGGCGTCCGATGGTCCGCTCTACATGGCCTGCGCCAATGACCGGCTCTATCGCCGGCTGGTCACCGACGTGCTGGAACGTCCGGATCTCGTCACCGATCCCGAGTTTGCTCACCGCAAGGCGCGCACGGCTAACAAGGAGAAGCTGCGCGCGATCATTGCCAGCGTGTTTGCGGGCGACACGCTCGAGAACTGGATGGCGAAGATGAAGAAGGCCAACATTCCGGTTGGCTATCTGCGGACGGTCGAGGAGGGGTTCAACGCGCCCGAGGTGCGCGACCGGCATCGCCTGAGCAGGATTGCGCATCCAACCGCCGGCTTGGTTCCGAACATCGAGTCGCCGGTCAATATGAGCCTGACGCCGTCCGTTGATCCTGTTGCTGCCCCGCTGCTCGGTCAGCATACCAAGGACGTGTTGAGCAAGACGCTCGGCTACGACGATCGGCGCATCGCCGCGCTGGCCGAGGCCGGCGCGTTCGGCAAGGCAGGCAACACCGGCTAGGGTCTTTTCCGTTCCGATGGAATCGGAATGGGGCTCTGGCTTCTAGTTTGACGCGTTTCCTTGACACGAACCGGTATCCGCTTCGCTCGAAAACGCTCCAGCGTGCTCAGCCTGCACAAAAGATCAACTATTCGCAAAACAACCTGACAGCAGGCGAGAGGAAAGCCTCTCGCCTGGCGAGATGTCTTTCAGGCGTCGCAGGCCCCGGCGCGTTGCCGGCGGCCTTGAAGCTGGTCCGTTTCGGGAACTCAGTTCGGCTTGCTGCGCAAGTTGTTCCTTGGCATACTTTCAACTTCCTCGGGCTCCGCCCGATCAATCTCGAGGCGTGCCATCCGGAGGATGAGGGTTGCCGTGGTCAGGCCGAGGCGTTCGGCCTCTTGTGCTGCGGTGTCGACCTTCTGGGCCAAGCCTTCACGTTTACCTGGGTATGCCATTCGTAATCCTCACTTAAGGTGCGAGATGAAAAAATCCCACATACGTTGCGGAGCTGCAGAAGAAGCTCGGAGCTCCATCGAGCGAAACACTGGAAAGCCTGCGACTGTTGAAGGCTTTCCTTCGACTTGCGCCCGACCAGCGTTCCGAGGTCATCGAGCTGGTCGAACGTTTGGCGGTTGAGCCGCCGCGCGATCCCTCACTGTCCTGAGGTGCTCGCAAATCTTTCCTGTGCGTCAGCTGTTCATTGGCTTGGCGGGCGCTTGCGTCGCGATCACGTAGATCGCGCCGCCCTCGAGCGCTTCGGATTGATGCCGGGTGCCGGCTGGCAGCAGGATGGTGTCGCCGGCGCCGACCACCCGCTCGCCGCCATCCCAGATGAAGTTCAGCCGGCCGCTGATGATCATCAGGATCTCGTCGACCGGATGGGTATGAAACTGATGCACCTTGCCGGCCGCATCATGCTGCAGCTCGACCGAGCCCTGGGCCGGGAGCAGGTTCAGGATCTCCGGGGCGATGGCAAATTCAGTCTTCGTGCCTGCGATGATCTGGGTCATGCTGCCTGCTCCTTGTTCGCGATCGGTTGAGCCTTGTTCTGCGCGAGCTTGGCGAAGGGGCAGCCCGAGCTCGCATGGTTGTCGTCGTGCAGGAAGTACTGCAGATACTCGCGGCCGTCGGTTGCGCCGTAGCGGCCAAGAAGCGGAGAGGGGCTTGCGCTGTCGTACGGGATCAGGCGCTTTCGTACCGCCGCGAACGCGGCGTTCGCGGCCTTCTCCGTCCCGAGGATCTTGTCGAACACCCAGCGCGGCTGGAACGTGAGCATGAAGGCGCTGGACCGGCGGCTCTGCCGCATCACATGCGCGGGCGTCGTGCAGACCACGAAGATCGGCTCGCCCGCAAACGAGAATTCCCACATCGGATGGTCGATCTGTTCCGGAATCTCTGATGGCCACGGGTTCTTGTCCAGCCGCGCGAGCTGGTCGAGCGTCAGCCACATCTTGCGATAATAGGCATCGAGTGTCTGTACCGGGCGGGGCCGCGTGAACACGATCAACGAGGTGTTGGGACCGAACGAGCGCGCCTGCGAGACATACTGCCCGAGTTGCTCGCCCAGCACCGCCACATCATACGGATCGAGGAAAAGGTAGCGGAGCTGATCCTGGCGATGTCCGGTCACGCCGAACACGCAAGGGAACGGCCTTGCCTCGCTGCTCATCTGCGCTTCAAACTCGGAGAACATCACGCTCTGCCAGCTGCTGACCGGAAAGTTTGCCGCGACTTCGCCTTTTCTCAAGAACAAGCGCTCCATAACACCCCCTACACTCATAACGACACTAACGAGCTATCAACTTGCTTCTCATCAAGAGCGGCCCGGCAATGCCCGGCAGCGACATAAGAAGCAGAATGACAATCAAGGCGCTGTAGCCGCCGTCGCCGATCGCGGCCGTGTTGTGTACGGCGTCGGTCCCCGAGGCGTTGCTGGCGGCGAGCATCGCGAAGCCGATGATGGGCTGCGAGATGCCGGCGAAAATTCCGGCGGCTGTGGTGTTCACGGATGCGCCCACACCGATCAGATCGGCGGTGTAGAGCTTCTTGACGCATTTCAGCACCAGCGGGACGGTGCCCCCGGCGACGAGCCCCAAGGCAGTGAACGCGACGGTGACGTAGGCGAGACCAAATGTCTGGGCGATCGGCGGCAGCAGCATCGCGATCAGCAGCATGCGCAGCACGCAAATGCCGATCAGCGCGCGCTCAAGCGCCGCCGCGGCGCGATCGGCGGCGTGACCCAGGAAGATCGAGCCGAGCGCATTGCCGATCATGAAGGCGAGCAGGGGCGTGCCGGCCGCCGTCGGGGAGATGTGGAAGAAGTGCGCGACCATCGGAATGCCCCAGACGCCCGACAGCGTCGTCACCACCGCGAAGTGCGACGCAAACGTCATTGCGCAACCCCAGTTCGCGACATGGGCCAGCGATTGCCGCGCGGCGATCACCACGCCCTTCAGCGTCTTGTTGCTGTGCGAGGCCGGATCGGGCTTGAGCGCGAGCTTGGCGAAAGCGAGGTTGGCGAGGCCAATGCAGGCGATGAACAGGAAGCAGGCCCGCCAGCCAAAGCCCGAGACCGCAGCTGCAAGCGGCGTGGTCGCGATCACGCCTCCGACATAGCCCGATACCTGTGAAATACCCGACATCATGCCGAACCGTTCATCCGCGAAGCTCTGTGCCACGAGCTTCAGGAGTGCGGTGAAGACCAGCGCATCACCGCAGGCGACGATCAGGCGTGCAACAAAAACGTCGAGCAGGTTCGGCGCCAGCGCGAACGCGGCGCTGCCGAGCGAGGAGGCGATCATGCTGACGAGGACGACGCGCTTGACACCGTAACGGTCGACCAGAAGGCCTGCCGGAATCTGCATCAAGGTGTAGCCCCAGAAGTAGCTTGAGGCGAGCATCGCAACGCCGGCCGCGTCAGTGTTGAAGTCGTGCATGAAATTGAGGCTGACCGACTGCGGCGATACGCGCTGCAGGAAGGCGATGGCGTAGGCGATGGCCACCGCCGTCCACGCGAGATAGGCGCGATCGGTGAAGCGCGACGTCGGGGCATAAACAGCTTGTTGTCCGAGCATCGACATCACACCCTCGCGTAACCCACCGAGAAAAGGGCATCCGCTGAATTCGGAATCTTCCGCGATATCGCGGCATCGACCAGCGACGCGGTGCCATGATAGGCCTGCCGATGGTGCTTAATGTGGCCGTAAGCGCCGCGCATGATCATGTCGGGCAGTTCGAGCGGCTTGCCCGGATAGAGCGAGGTGCACATCTCGATACAGGCCGCCTGCAGGGCGAGATCCTGCGTATCGTCGAGCAAAGATGGAGTCACTTTTTCGCAAATCTTAGCGTTCGCTGCCCAGACGATCGGGTTGCGGGTTCGCCAGCCGTAGAGCACGTTGCCCTCGGCTCTCGCGGCGGCGCCGGAGCATTTCAGCACTTCCGACGTGAAGAACCCGTAGAAGCCGCGGCCCTGGTGCGCCGGGAGCACTTCCGTGCCGCTGCGATAGATTCCAAGTCCGGCCGACATCTCCAGGATGCGGTAGACCGAGAAGGCAATGAGGCCGGACCGATCGTAGACGAGGATCAGGCTATACTTCTTGTCGAAGGGCGAGGAGGTTGCTGTCCAGTGCGGCTCGGTGGCCTGCCAGTTGACGGCAATGATGCCGTTCATGGCGTCCATCAGCGGCTGACGGTCGCAGGCTTCGACCCGGGAGGCATCGGGTAGACTGTAGATCGCGTAATCCGTCCAAGGCGATTTGATCGCCCCGTATCCGCTGCCCAGATTTCGCGGCATGGCAGAACTCCAGAATTCCATTGCGAGCTATACAGGGCAGCCTCGAATGGCTTAAAGGACAATATGCCCTCGAAAACTGCCAAAGCGCCCCGGCCTGAGCCGCGCGACAAGAAAGCGACGCGGCCGATCGCGATCGTTGCCTTTCCGGGTGTGACCTTGCTCGACATCTCGGGACCGGCGCAGGTGTTTGCAGAACTGGAAGCAATCGAGCTGCCGGGACCGGACTACTCGCTGTCCTACCTGTCGACCTCCGGCGGGTTGGTGCCGACCGATGTCGGCATGATGATCGACACGGCGCCGATTGACAGTATTGCGCCCGGCGAGGTCGACACGCTGGTGATCCCCGGCGGGCCCGGCATCTGGAAGATTCGCAACGACGCGAAGTTGATGAACTGGATCGCGGACGCGCTGCCGAAGGCGCGCCGTATCGCGTCGGTTTGCCTTGGCGCATTCGCGCTGGCCTGGACCGGGATTCTGGACGGCAAGCGGGCGGCAACGCACTGGCGTTATTGTCCTCGTCTGCAGGATGGCTTTCCCAATATCCGGGTTGAGCCCAACGCGATCTTCGTCAAGGACGGACGGGTCTGGTCATCGGCCGGGGTCAGCGCCGGCATCGATCTGGCGCTCGCCATGATCGAGGAGGATTTCGGCCACACCATCGCGCTCGATGTCGCGCGCAGACTTGTGGTGTTTCTGAAACGGCCGGGCGGTCAGAGCCAGTTCTCCACCGTCCTTGCCGCACAGGCATCGGACGTCGAGGGACGCTTCAGCGCGCTGCACGCCTGGATCATCGAGAACATCACGAGCGACCTCAAGGTCGAGACCCTCGCGGAAAAGGCGGGGATGACGCCACGCACCTTCGCCCGGACCTATGTCAGCCGCACCGGCATGACACCGGCAAGCGGCGTCGAGGCGCTGCGGGTGGAGACGGCGCGCTTGCTGCTCGAAAGCCGCCAGATCGGCGGCGTGGTCGAGGTCGCCAAGCGCGCGGGATTTGGCGATGACGAGCGAATGCGGCGGGCCTTCCTGCGCCACCTCGGCGTATCGCCGACCGAGTACCGAAACCGGTTTTCGGGCAGCTAGCTCGCCTCGGGCGAGGTCGTCTGGATACGAACCGCGTCGCGTCGAGGCGATCTATCTCACGAGCGAATAGCTGGCCTTCGCTGGCCGGATTCGTGGCTCAAGGTGGTAGCTTTTCCGGTTTGTCTGCGGCTAATGTGCCGCCCAAATCGGGAGAAGAAACACCATGAATGACGGGACCCCCATTCGGCAGACGCGCAATGTCGAACTCGGCGCCAGCGGCGAGGAATTCCAGAACCTGCACGAATTCGCGCGAAAGGCCCGCGCCAAGCTGAATCAGAACGCCTGGGACTACATCGTCGGCGCCTCGGAGACCGAGACCACGATGCACCGCAACAGAATGGCGCTCGACGAGATCGCGTTCCGGCCGCGCGTCCTGCGCAACGTCATCAACGTCGATTCTTCCACCGAGGTATTCGGACGCAAGCTCCGGCTTCCCGTGATGATCGCCCCGGTCGGCGCGCTCGAGATCTTCGATCCAGATGCGGGCGCGGCCGTCGCGCGCGGAGCGGGAACGTTCGGCGCGGCGCACATGCTGAGTTCGGTGTCCGAGCCCGGGCTGGAGAACACCGCCAGGGCGGCACCGGATGCGCTTCGCATCTTCCAGCTCTATGTGCGCGGCGACGATGCCTTTGTCGAGGATGTGGTCAGCCGCAGCATCGACAACGGTTATGCCGCGTTCTGCCTCACGGTGGACACTGCCCATTACAGCCGGCGCGAGCGCGATATAGCCAAGCGCTATGTCCGCGAGAGCCGCATCCGCGCCACCGGCGGCGATTTCCAGAAGGGGCTGGAATGGCGGACGGTGAAGCTGATCAAGGACAAGTTCAAGATTCCACTTATCCTCAAGGGGATCGCCACCGCCGAAGACGCCAAGATCGCCCTCGACCACGGGGTCGACTGGATTTACGTCTCAAATCATGGCGGCCGACAGCTCGACCATGGCCGTGGGTCCATGCATGTCCTGCCCGAGATCGTTCAGGCGGTCGCGGGCCGTGCCAAGATCATGGTCGACGGCTCGTTCTGCCGCGGCACCGATATTGTGAAGGCTATCATTTCGGGCGCTGATCTTGTCGGCATCGGCCGGTTGCAGTGCTGGGCGCTCGCCGCGGCCGGTGAGGCCGGCATTGTCCGGATGCTTGAACTGCTGGAGGACGAGGTGATCCGCTGCCTCGGTCTGCTCGGCGTCACCAGCTTTGCCGAATTGGACAAATCCTACCTGCATCCGGCAATGCCGACCAATCTGCCGAGCGTGTTCAGTGCATTCCCGCTTCTCGATATCGATCCCTACCGCTACTGAGCCGCTGCGAGCAATGTATGAAGCGTTGGCGCGGTCGAGGCATTGTGCGCCTCGATCGCGCCAGCGGCGATCTATCTGTGGTGTCCATGAAGCCGCCGCGGCAACGACAAAGTCTGATCCAAATGCCGCACTAGTCGAGGCGGATGGCAGATAATCCATTCGCGGAATTTTCACTCGAGCGCGCGATCGGCTTGCGCTGGACCTTGCGGGATATTCAGGCCGGCAGGCTCAAATTGTCACCGGTCAGCGACGAGGATCTGCACATCCTCGCTGAGCTCGGTCTCGTCGAACTGCATGACGACGAGCCCGGGCTGACGGAGGCGGGAGCCGCCGTGCTGAGCGATTGAACAGGCGCGCAGCCTAGCGCGCATTCAGGAAGCTTTCACCGCAATTGCAAGGCGTGCACTGATAGGTCAGCACGTCGTAGACTTGGTCGCGCGGCTCGATCAAGGCAAGCCGCATTTGCGTGCCGCACCTCATGCACGGCATTTCTATACTGGTCTTGAACCGGGTGCAGGTCGGTGTCGGACGAACGGCGCG
Organism: Bradyrhizobium sp. KZN70725; assembly: GCF_055264925.1. NCBI lineage: Bacteria > Pseudomonadati > Pseudomonadota > Alphaproteobacteria > Hyphomicrobiales > Nitrobacteraceae > Bradyrhizobium > Bradyrhizobium sp. KZN70725. The sequence continues at coordinate 79,690 of NZ_JBUYWT010000030.1, read as the reverse complement.
CAGCATCGGATCCCCTTATTCCCCAGAGACGCGAACGCGACCGACGAAGAAGCCGAATCACTATGCCACAGTGCTGACATGATTGGAATCGGCTGTCGGTCGCGGCTAGGTAATTTTTCCTCAATCGGCCGGAGCGGGTGGGGTCTTTATAGCTCGCGATCCGGCGCTGACGCCGTCACAATCTATGCTAACCTCGCCGGACGCTTATTTCAGGGGGCGCGATCATGATTGAGCCGAAGCTTGAAGTTCCCGCCGAGTTGCGCGATCTCGCGGAAAAGACCATCGATCAGGCCGAACAGGCCTTCAGCCTGTTCTTTGATGCCGCGAGCAAGTCGATGACGTCGATGCCGGGCGCCGGTACCGAGATCTCCAAACAGGCGCTGTCGTTCACCGAGCAGAACATGAAGGCGGCGTTCGAGCATGCGCGCAAGCTCGTGCACGCAACGGATCTGCAGGAGGCGATGCGGATCCAGTCGGAATTCCTGCGCAGCCAGTTCACCAATGCCGGCGAACACATGCGGCAGATCAGCGGTAGCGTGATGTCGGCGACCAAGGACGCGACGAAGGGCAAGTTCTAGGACACGGCGTTCGCGGCCCCATCGACGCTTTAGCGCCGGCGCGCGACGGCGACGCCGAGCAGAAACGCGACGAACAGGCTTGCGAGCGGCGCTTCGCGCGTGACCGCACTCACGATGGCCAGGGCTCCGCCCGGTCGGCGCGAGGTCGCGATGGCATCGCTGAGGCGATCGGCGGCGGCTCGAAGTCCGTCCGACACCTCCGTGATCGTACGCGAGACGTCCGTCGCGGTATCGATCGCTCGTTCACCGAGTGTGGGTTGAAGCGGGAACTCGGGTGTTTCGGAGCTCATGTGCCGTGCCGCGATTTATTGAAGGCCAGGTGACCGACGTCAGGTGACCAACGCCTTTGCTATTCGCACGTCTTGAACGGCGATGGCGGCCACATATCGGAGAAATTCCGCAGCGGTGGATTGGTTCCACCGACATGCCTCGCTTTCACGTCGGGGAACCGGAAACTTACGCGCGGGTCGCGGCTTGTTTCCGTGGAGGAGACGATGATGACAATGCAGGCGCATGGCATTGCAGATGGCGGTTCGGTCAAGCATCGAAATCGGCATGGTGGCACACCGCTGTTGGTGGCGGCCGTGGTTGCGATCCTCGGCGTGCTCGGCATGCTGATCGTGGATCACGGTCCGTGGAACAAGCCGAACGTGCAGCCGGCCGCTTCGGCTAACTACTCAACGACCGGCGAGGCGGCGCGAGCCGCTGGCGCAAAGGTCATACCGACCGAGCCCAAGGCACCGATCGAGCCTGATCCACCCGGCCCAAAGCCCGCTCATCCGGCAAACCCGAGCACGCCGCAATAGCTGCGGGCGTTCGTGGGATCACATCCCGACGCAGGGCGCGGGAATTGACCCGTCGGGCAAATCAGCGGCACAAAATCATCGTCGGAATGTCGCGGGATGATCAGCGAATGCTGACCAGCATGCCCCACGCTGCTGCAAATCCTGCACCAACGAGAACCAGCACCGGGCTGTCGCAGAACATGCCGCCATACTTGCACATGGTGACGCCGAGAGAGCCGATCTGATGATGGCCCGCGGCGTAGAACATGCCGGACAGGACCGCGAGCACGGCAGCAACGAAATACATCGACGCTTCCTCCTTGCAATCAAATGCGGCGCGGGTCAGTTCGACCGACGCGAGCCAAAACTGTATTGATGTCGATCCAAATATTGTGAGCTGTCCGCTTGACGCGTCGGGCACACTGACATCATCGCAGCAAGCATAGGCGCTTGGCACCGGCCTGCGCTGCGATTCCGAATCTATGCCCAAACTTTCGCTCAAGGCGGTTTCTCACCATCGAAGCCGACGCATCGCATTTTACCGATCGCATTCAGCCCGAAATAGGTTTGACACGTCGGGCAACTCAGGGTCATAATCCGAAAATCAGAAATTGTTGAGCCCGCGCGGAGCAATCCGCGGCGGGCTTTTCCTTTGCCGTTTCACCAATCGGACGGCGACCGCACCGTGACAATGCCACATCCTCCCAGCCCGTCGCCTGAGTGTCGCAAACGCGCCGCCGTCCGACCCCTTGAAAAGAGAACGAATTGGCTGGTGCGCGCGAACGCGCCGGTCCTGCGGCGCGGCGAAAGCCGGCGCCGCCCGCGGCCCCACTCGTCAGGGCTAAGGTTCGCGCCCCAAAGATCGCCGCCCACTGTGCGATCTGCCGCACATTCATGCCATGGCCGCATCGCGCGCTGACGGCCGATCAACGAGGTTTGCATGACCGCCTATCTGATATCGCTCGCGCTCGCGGGATCTGGTTGCCATCGCGTTGTGGGAGCTTTGCATGAGCGCCGAGATCATCCAGTTCATTCAGAGCGCCCGCATCCCAAACGCGAGCAGACGGACGTTCCCACGGTCGCATTTTCGTGCGGTGTTGCCTGATCCTGATCCGGATTGCGACACGGCTCCGAGCGAGTACATCTTCTTGGCCAATGATTTTATCCGGCGAGGATATCGGCTCTTCGAACCTGTCTCGCCCTGGGCATGGCAGCACACGCTGTATTGGAGGAAGGAGCTCGTCTAGATCCTGCGACGTGGGTTCGGGTTGTCGCGAACAATTCGATGGCGTTGAGCGCCGGTGGCTTCGGCGATCGGGGTTTTTTGCGTTTCTGGCCATGGGTAACATCCTTCGGCAAGCCGCGGTCGTAGCCGGCATCGAATTTTGGGCGTGGGGATGCTAGAATGGGCCTCTGCAGTGCGAACGAAGCATCGCTGGAAGCGTTTCCTCAAATGGGCGCCCGGCGGCAGTCGTGGATCCTGAGCGCTGAATTCGCGGAATGCAGGCTTGCGCGCCTTGATCTCTGGTGATCGATCGATAAACTGAGTTGACGGCTCGATCGCGCGCGCAAATGTCTTGGAGATCGAACGAAGGAAGAGACCATGGTTGAGGTTGGCCGCGGGCTCGACACGAAGGTACAGCCAGGCCCGGATTATTCGGTCATGGTCGCACGCGCCAAAGCGCTTGTTCCGGCATTGCGCGAACGGGCATCGCGGACCGAAGAGCTGCGCAGATTGCCGCCGGAGACCGAGCGGGATTTGCTTGACAGCGGCCTTTTCCGGATCCTGCAGCCCAAGCGCGTCGGAGGCAGCGAGCTCGACTATGTTGCCCTGGTCGACTGCGCCGATGCGCTCGGGCAGGGAGACGCCTCGGTCTCCTGGAATTTTGCCAACCTTGCAAGTCACCACTGGATGCTGGCTATGTTCGCGCCCGAAGCGCAGAGCGCGGTGTGGGGAGAGGATCCGGATGCGCTGATCGCGTCTTCCTTTGTCTTCCCGGCAGGTCGTGCGAGGAAGGCAAGTGGCGGATATGTTCTGAGTGGTCATTGGCCGTTTTCGTCCGGGGTGGAATCCTGCGGATGGAACATGCTCGCGAGCGTGGTCGCCTCCGATGATGAGGCCGATGGTGTCGAGTATCGGCTATTCCTGTTGAACAGGCGGGACTACAGCATCGACGACACCTGGAATGCGGCTGGCTTGCGCGGAACGGGATCGAACGACGTGCGGGTCACCGACGCATTCGTTCCCGAGCATATGACCGTTGCCGTCAGCGATCTTGCGGGAGGTGCGACGCCGGGCAGTATCGTCAATCCGAATGCGCTCTACATGCTTCCAGTCTTTTCGTTGTTTCCCTATGTGTTGTCCGGGGTTGGTTTGGGAAATGCGCAGGCTTGCCTTGATGACTATGTCGAGATCGCGCGACACCGCGCTTCGACATATAACCGGGCCAAGATCGGGGACCTGCAAAGCACACAGATCAAGATCGCCGAGGCGTCGGCGAAGATCGATGCCGCGCGGCTAATCATGCGCACGAACTGCGTTGAGGCACTTGCGGAGGTCCGGCGTGGCGATATCCCGGGCATTGCAGCGAAGACGAAGCTTCGGCGCGACGGTGCGTTCGCGGTCAATTTGTGCACCGAGGCGGTGTCTCTTCTATTTGCGGCGGGCGGCGCACGCAGCCTGTTTACCTCGGGAGCGTTGCAGCGCCAATTCCGCGACGCGCACGCGGTGAATTCGCATCTCGCGTTCAATTTTGACGCGGCGGGCACCAATTACGGGCGGGTGGCTCTGGGGCTGCCGTCTGAAAACCTGACGCTTTGAGGTAAGCCGGATGTCCGACTCGCCCAAACATCCGCTGGATCCCGCCAGTGAGCTCGCAAGCGATAGTTCGGCGATCGATCCCCGTGATTTCCGCAATGCGCTCGGTACGTTCGCAACAGGTGTGACGATAGTCACCGCGATGGCGGCTGAAGGACGGCCCTATGGAATTACTTGTAATTCCTTTGCATCGGTGTCGCTCAATCCGCCACTTGTGTTGTGGAGCCTGGGCATGTTTTCGCAGGGACTGCCGATCTTCCAGAATGCCAGCCATTTTACGGTCAACGTTCTAGACGCGTCGCAACAGGCGCTGGCGGTGCAGTTTGCCAGATCGTCGGGTGACAAGTTCGCGGGTGTGAGCTGGACGCCGGGCCTCGGGAATGCTCCCGTGCTTGCCGATGTGGTCGCGAATTTCCAGTGCCGTGCCGCCAACCGCTACTATGGCGGGGATCACGTCATTTTCCTGGGCGCGGTGGAAGCCTACGCCTATAACCGGAACAATCCGCTGGTGTTCGCGCGCGGAGGTTTTGGCGGGTTTTTGGCTGAGGGTGGTGACAAGACATCATGAATCGAAAGACGCCCGTCAAGCGCGTTCGTGCCAAGCAGAGGCGACTATCAGCCGTCGATCGTCGCAGTGAATTCGTTACCAAGGCAACCGAGCTATTTGCGGAGGAGGGATTTGGCGGCGGCACGCGCGCCCTTGCTCACAAGCTCGGCGTAACGCAGCCGCTGCTTTACCGCTACTTTCCGAGCAAGGACGATCTCATCAAGGAGGTCTACCGCAAGGTATATCTCGAACCGCTTGAAATCGGCTGGGAGAAGGTGCTTTCGGATAGGTCACGTCCGCTCCGCGTGCGGCTCCAGGAATTTTACGAAATCTATACCGACGCGATTTTCAACCGAAGATGGCTCCGGATCTATCTCTACTCCGGCCTGAAGGGCCTCGATATCAATCGGTGGTATGTTGGCATGGTCAAGGACAAGATCCTGACACGCATTCTCCGGGAATGCCGCCACGACGCCGGCCTCGCGACGCAAGGCAGGCCCAGCGCCGCAGAACTCGAGCTGGCCTGGGTGTTTCACGGCGGCATCTTCTATTATGGCGTACGCAAGTACATCTACGAAGCGCCTGTCCTCGAGGACAAGGCGCAGATGATCAGTGACGCGCTGGATATCTTCCTCGCGGGATTTGAGAGGATGGCGGAGAGCGCGACCGATCGTCGACGGGCGCCGGTCAAGGTCGTCGGCTGAGCCGCGCTACATTGTCGCCATCTGACCCCGATACCAATCCCCGATCTCGCTTGCCGTCATGAGGGCGACGCCGTCATGGCCGATGACGTAATCGAGCAGGGCCTCCAGGTACTTGATGCGGTGCGGCACGCCCGTGATGTAGGGATGCACCGAGATGGCCATGATCCGCGCGTTCTCTGCGCCCTCGAGGTACAGCCGATCGAACTGGTCAGTGCAGCGCGTCAGGAACTGCTCCGACGGAAGATGTTGCAGCGCGTGAATGACAATGTCGTTGGTCTCGACCGAATAGGGAATCGTCGTCACGGTGCCGTGCGGCGTGGCGATGTCCTGGGGGAGATCGTCAATCACCCAATCGGCCACGTATTCGATCCCATTGAGGCGCAGGAGATCGAGCGTTTCTTCTGTTTCGGTCAGGCCCGGGCTTTCCCATGATCGCGGCGGCTTGCCGGTAAATCCAGCAATCGTGTCGACAGCGCGCTTGATTGCGTCCGCCTGATTTTCGACCTTGTGCATCGGGCCCTGAACAAACCCATGTCCCATGAACTCGAAGCCCGCCTCGCGCGCCGCCGACGCCACACGCGGATAGCTGTTGCAAACATTGGCGTTCGCAGCCAGCGTCACCGGTATCTTTCGATCGGTCAAAGCTTTGAACTGCCGCCAGAAGCCGGCGCGCATGCCGTATTCATGCCACGACCAGTTCGGCACGTCGGGCAGCAGGGGCTGGCCCATCGGGGGGCTCAGCACGGTGCGTGGCATCGCATTGTCGATGCGCCATTCCTCGACATTGAGGATAACCCACACGGCAAGCTTCTTGCCGTCAGGTAATGTCAGTTTCGGTCGGTCGACCTGCGCCTGGTACGGAATGCGATCAGTAAAGGCCATGTCGAACCTCCTTCACGTCGATGATCCGGCAGCGGTGGTATTGATCCGCGGCAGGACCTTCTCGGCCATCAGGATCATCGATTGACGGCCAAGCTCGCGATCTTTCCAGTCCTTGCCGGCGTAAAGCAGGGTTCCGAAGGTGCCAATCTCTTGCTCGAACGCCAGCAACTGGTCAGCCACGCTTTCGGGCGTGCCGTAGATGATCAATTTGTCGCAGATCGATTCCAGTGTGACCTCGGCGTCGGCTTGATCCCGTCGCGTCTTGAACAACTCAAGCCGGCCACTGCGCTTCAGCTTCGTGAACAACTGGTGATAATAGTACACGTACGGACTGTCTGATGACGTGGCATAGGCCTTCGCGGTTGCTGCATCCCTTGCCACGAACACGCTCTTGGCGACACGCCAATTGGCAGGCTCGGCTGCCCGGTTCACGCGGTCACAACCCTCGACATATTTCGGCCAGTGGCTCTTCACCCAGGCCGGCATCAGGAAGTTGGCCGAGATCGGATCCCAGCCGCGCGCCGCCGCCTCCGTGACGCCCTTTGAGAATGGCGCAACCGCGGTCACCACGATTGGCGGGTGAGGGACCTGCAAGGGGCGAGCGACGATTCCCTGGCCGATGTCCTCGATCAGAGTCCGTTTGACCGAGACGTTCCAATATTTGCCCTGCAGATCATAGGGCGGTTTACCAGCCCAGATATCAAGAACCTGGTTGATGGCCTCAAGGAACATGGCATTGCGGTCGGCATCGAGATTGCCGAAAACCTCCGCGTCGGACAGCAATCCACCAGGACTGATTCCAAGTATGAAACGGCCGTCAAGCATGTGATCAAGCATGGCGACGGACGCTGCGATGGCTGCCGGATGCGTGTTTGGCATGTTGATGGTGCCGGTTCCGAGCTTGATGTGTTTGGTTGCGGCTGCGAGCCAGGCAATGAAGGCGATGCTGGAGGTGATGTTCTCGGCCTTGTCGGTGACGTGTTCGCCGACATACGCCTCGGTGAAGCCGAGCTCGTCCGCGAGCAGAAAGGCCTCGCGATCCTCCCGGAGCGATTGCCGCCAATCCTTGTCGAGAGGATGGATCGGCATCGTAAAAAAACCGAGCTTCATGATCCGCCTCCCCGCGATTTGAACTTTAGTTGGCAAGGAACCTGCGGCCTTCCCAAGGCGAAGACAAGTCCTGCCGCACAAATAATCACTCGATAAACAAGCTTGACCTTTGAAGAGGGCGGCCCTCTAATCGGGCAAACCAAAATTGGGCCCGGGAGGCCACGCCCACATGAAAGCTGCGGCTTTCGCCTACGCCCGCGCGACCAGCGTCGTGAACGCGCTGGAGTTGCTCGCCATGCACGGCGACAAGGCGAAGGTTCTGTCGGGTGGTCAGAGCCTGATGCCGGCGATGAACCTGCGGCTCCTGTCTCCGGACATTCTGGTCGATATCGGCTGCCTCGCCGAGTTGCGCGGCATCACCGTGAGGGGAGACGTGCTGGTCATTGGCGCGCTGACCCGGCACGTCGATCTGCTCAGATCGCCGGAGGTTGCACTGCACGCGCGGCTGTTGCGCGATGCCGTTGCCCACGTTGCCCATCCCGCAATTCGCAATCGCGGAACGATCGGCGGCAGCCTCGCTCACGCCGATCCTGCGTCGGAGCTGCCGGCCTGTGTTGTGGCGCTTGACGCCACGATCGTTGTTCGGGGCTCGGCCGGCGAGCGCCGGATTGCTGCGACGGAGTTTTTCAGGGGAATCTACGAAACGGCGCTGCTGCCGGACGAGTTGCTTGTCGCGGTCGAGGTGCCGGTCGCAGGCCAAGGGTCGACATTTTTCTTTCAGGAATTTGCCCGGCGGCATGGCGACTACGCTGTCGTTGGTCTCGCCGCCCGTGCTGTTGTTGCAGCCGGCAGGTTCTCAGCTCTTCGCCTCGGCTTCTTTGCTGTTGGCGACCGGCCATTGCTCGCGGCGGCCGCCGGCAAACTGATCGATGCCACGGTAACTCCCGCCTTGTTCGCAGAGGCGACGGCCGCATTGGCCGATGAACTCGATCCACAGGAGGACCAGCAGGCGACCGCGGCCATGCGTCGACACCTCGCGACGGTCTTGCTCCGGCGCTGCGTGGCAGCATTGCTGGCACGGCCAGAACTGGAAACGGGAGTCGGCAAGTGAACGCTCCGGTACCGGTCTCGCTTCTGGTCAATGGCGAACCCATCGACGCCTTCGTCTTGCCGCGGCTCAATCTTGCTGATTTCCTCCGCGAGAATCTCAAGCTTACCGGAACCCACGTTGGGTGCGAGCACGGCGTTTGCGGTGCCTGCACGGTCCGGCTCGATGGCGAGATCGTTCGCTCCTGTCTGATGCTGACGGTCCAGGCGCAGGGTGCGTCAGTCGAGACAATCGAGGGGCTGTCTGACAGCGGTGAAATAGCCGATCTTCAGGCGGCATTTCGCGAACGCAATGCATTGCAGTGTGGCTATTGCACGCCTGGGATGCTGATCACGGCGCAGGACCTGCTGAAGCACGTGTCCGTACCTGATCGTCGAGCAATCCGCGAGCATCTTTCCGGCAACTATTGCCGCTGCACAGGCTATCAGGCCATCGTGGATGCGGTTGAGGCGACAGCCATCACGCGCGCGGAGCGGGGCGCATGACGGAGAGGCGGGCCACAGCAGACGCGCTTTCGGTGTTTGATCGCCCGAATTCCTACATCGGCAAGACCGTACCGCGGCCGAACCTCGACAGGTTGCTGCAGGGGCGGGGCCAATATGTCAGTGATCTCGAATTGCCGCGGATGGCGCATGTGGTTTTTCTACGGTCGCCACATGCCCACGCCAAAATCGCAGCGATCGACGCCGAGGCGGCAAGGCGCATGCCCGGTGTCGTTTCCATCGTCACGGGTCGTGAACTTGAAGCGGTCATCACGCCGTGGGTCGGGGTGCTCTCGCACCTGAAGGGACTGAAGTCAGCGCCACAACACGCGATCGCGGTCGACCGCGTGTGCTGGCAGGGCGAGGCCGTTGCAGCGATTGTGGCGACCAGCCGTGCTGCAGCCGAAGATGCCATGGAGCATATTTCAGTCGACTACGAGGAGCTCAAGGCGGTGACGGACATGCGAGCTGCGCTCGACCCGGCAGCTCCCGTCATTCATGCCGCGCTCGGCGACAATCTTGCCTTTGAGCGGACGCTCGACGCCGGCGACGTCGATCTTGCATTGTCGGGGTCCGAACTCGTCGAGGCCGACTTCGTATTCGGGCGCCACACCGGCGTGACACTTGAGCCGCGGGCCGTCGTTGCCGATTGGAATGCGGCCGAGGCACGGCTCACGATCTATCAGGGCACGCAAGCGCCCCATATGGTGCAGAACATCGCGGCGCTGCATCTTGGGTTAGGGGAAGCGCAGGTCCGGGTGGTCTGCAAGGATGTCGGCGGCTCGTTCGGCATCAAGGTCCATATCTACGCCGACGAAATGGCGACCTACGCGCTGTCCAAGCTGTTGCGTCGGCCAGTCAAGTTCGTGGCGGACCGCGTCGAGAGTTTCAACACGGACATCCACGCCCGCGATCATCGATGCAGGGGTCGGATCGGCGTCAGGCCGGACGGCACCATCACAGCCTTCGAGATCGACGACCTGACGGGGATCGGCCCGTATTCGATGTATCCGCGCACCAGCGCCATCGAGGCCAATCAGGTGGTCAACCTGGTCGGTGGGCCCTATGCCACGGCGAACTATCGGGCGCGGGCGCGCGTCGTTTTCCAGAACAAGAACGTAATGTGCCAGTACCGGGCGGTCGGACACCCGATCGCCTGTTCGGTCACCGAAGGCCTGGTCGATCTGGCGGCAGCGAAGATCGGCATGGACCCCGTCGAAATCCGGCGGCGCAATCTGATCGCCGACGATGCCTATCCATGTGCATCGCCCTCGGGCATGAAGTTCGAGCAGCTTTCGCATCACGCCTCGTTGACCAAGCTGCTTCAGATGATGGATTACGACGCGTTGCGGGCTGAGCAAGCGGCCTTGCGCGCCAGAAACGTCCATCGAGGCATCGGAATCGCGAGCTTCATCGAGGTGACCAATCCCAGCGCTGCCTTCTATGGCGTGGGCGGCGCGAAAATCTCATCGCAGGATGGCGTTGCGGTCCGGCTCGACGCGCAAGGGTCGGTGATCTGCCAGACCAGCATCACGGAACAGGGGCAAGGGTCGGAATCGCTGACGGCCCAGATCGTCGGCAGCGTGCTTGGCGTTTCGATGGAACGCGTTCGCGTCATCCTGGGCGACACCGACCACACGCCCTATGGCGGTGGTACCTGGGCCTCGCGCGGTGCCGGCATCGGCGGCGAAGCTGCATTGCAGGCAGCCAAGGGCCTGCGAGAGAACATCCTGAACGTCGCCGCGGCCATCCTGCAATCGACGCCGGACGGGCTCGATATCGTCAACAACACGATCGTCAACGCCGCCGACGGCGCGCTTCGCATCGAACTGCACGAGCTTGCGCGGATCGTCTATTTTCGACCGGACACCCTGCCGCCCGGTGTCCAGCCCGAATTGATGGCGACCCGGCATTTCGTTCCGCGCCAATATCCCTTTGCGTTCACCAACGGCGTTCAGGCCTCATGGCTCGAGGTCGATACCGAGACCGGGTTCGTCAAGCTGCTGAAGCATTGGGTTGTCGAAGACTGCGGCACCATCATCAACCCGCAACTGGTCGACGAGCAGATCCGGGGCGGGGTCGTGCAGGGGCTCGGCGCGGCGCTGTTCGAGAAGTGCATCTACGACGAACGCGGTCAGCTGACCAATGCCAATATGGCGGACTATCTGGTCCCGATGTCCGGCGAGATGCCCGATATCGAGGTCGGCCACGTGGTGTCTCCGACGCAGGAATCGGAGCTGGGAGCCAAAGGGGCTGGGGAGGCGGGGACGGCCGGCGCGGCAGCTACGGTTGCCAACGCGGTCAACGACGCGCTCCGGCCGTTTGGCGCAACAATTACCGAGATTCCGCTCACGCCTCAGGTTATCCTGACCGCCCTGGGACGGATCTGAGTGGAGACGTTCCGGGCAACGATAATACCATAAGCAAAACGCAGACAATTCTTGGGGAGGAATAGTCATGACGAAGAAGGTCACCAAAGCTGGATCGATATCACGGCGTCGTCTGCTGACGACGGCAAGCGCCGGCGCCGTTCTCGCCGTCTCGCCTTTTCGCATCAATCTGCTTCAGGCCCAGGAAGCGCCCATCAAGATCGGCTTTCCGGTTCCATTGACCGGTCCCTACGGCGCCGAGGCCCAGGACCAGGTGCGGGCGGGTCAGCTTGCTGTCGCCCAGTTCAATGATGCCGGCGGTCTCAACGGCCGCAAGGCCGAGCTCGTTGTGCGTGACGACAAGCTGAATCCGGGGGAGGCGGCGACGCGGACCCTGGAATTGGTCGAGAAGGAGAAGGTGAATTTCGTCGTCGGCAGTCTGTCCGCGGCGGTTCAGCTCGCGATCAACAACGTCACCAAGGAACGCGGCGTCATCTTCAATTCGATCAGCCAGTCCGACGCCATCAACGAGGCGGCAGATTTCAGCAAATACACGTTCCACGAAGCGCTGAACCCGCACATGACGTCAGGGGCGGTCGGGCGCTACGCCTTCACCAAATTCGGCAAGAAGGTGGCGTTTCTCACGGCGGACTATGCTTATGGTCACGAGATGGTTCGCGGCTTTCTCGAGGTCGGGAAGGAATTCAACATCGAGAATCTCGGTGACATCCGACATCCGCTTGGAACGACTGATTTCTCGACCCTGCTGCCGCGTCTCCAGGCGCTCAAGCCCGATATTCTATGCATCAGCAATTTCGGCCGCGATCAGCAGATCGCGCTGAAGCAGGCGACCGACTTCGGCATCAAGAAATCGATCCAGATCATCGCGCCGCTGCTGTCGCATGCCAGTCGCGTCGCGGCGGGCCCCCAGGCATTCGAAGGCGTCGTCGGGGGCTGCTCGTTCTTCTGGGGCATCGAGGACAAGTTCGCCTCGACCAAGGCGTTCAACGACGCGTTCCGCAAGATGTATGACGGCAAGTTGCCTACCGACTACGGTGCCCTCGGCTATGGCGGTGTTCGGACGGTGCTCGAGGCGGTCAGGGGTGCGAGCAGTGTGGAGACCGACAAGGTCGTCGCGGCACTGGAGGCTCTGAAGTACGACTACTACAAGGGGCCGCAATACTATCGCAAATGCGATCACCAGTCGGTGCAATCGGTGCTCGTGATCAAGTCGAAGTCCAAGGACATGAAGAACGAGTCAGATGTGTTCGAGGTTCTATCGACCGAAGAGCCTAACGAGAAGAACCTGCGTAGCTGCGACGCGCTTGGCCACAAGAGTTGAGCCATGCGCCGACGCGCACCGCGGGGCGGTGCGCGTGCTGAGGGGGACAAATGGCGGGCCTGAGCTTTGACCTGATTGCACTGCAACTATTCGCTGGGCTGGCGCTCGGCGCGATCTACGTGCTGTTTGCGATCGGCCTCTCGCTGATCTTCGGGATGTTGACCGTCGTCAACTTCGCCCATGGCGCGTTCTACATGGTCGGCGCCTATGTCGGGCTGTACCTGATTTCGATCGGCGGCAATTTCTGGCTCTGCTTGCTGGCGGTACCGCTTCTGATCGGGCTGTTCGGCCTTGCCGTCGAGCGCGTGCTGATCCGGCCGCTTTACGGCCGCGGCATCGATTATCCGCTGCTGCTGACCTTCGGGCTGAGCTACGTCATGGTCGAATGCGTGCGCATTGCCTTCGGCAAGACCGGTTATCCCTTCGACACGCCTGAGCTTCTGCAGGGGGCTGTCGACATCGGTGTCGGATATTTTCCACTTTACCGCCTGTTCGTGATCGGCGCGACGGCCGTCGTTCTGTTGGCGCTCTGGCTGTTTCTGGAAAAAACTAGCTTCGGACTCATTATCCGCGCCGGCGCGCGCGATCCGCAGATCGTCCGCGTCCTCGGGGTCGACGTTTCCAGGGTCTGGTTGATCGTGTTCGGGATAGGCACCGCGATTGCGGGCTTTGCCGGGCTGCTGGCTGCCCCGCTTCAAGGCGTCATTCCCGAGATGGGCGGCACGATTCTCGCCGAGGCTTTCGTGGTTACGGTCGTAGGAGGCATGGGTTCGATCGGTGGCGCCGTACTGGCGGGCCTCCTCGTTGGTGTGGTGGTCAGCATGACCTCGCTGTTTGCGCCCGAGATGGCCAAGGTCTCGATCTTTGCCCTGATGGCCATCGTCCTGATCGTTCGTCCCCAAGGCTTCTTCGGCCGCGCCGGACTGATGAGCTGAGAGCCAGGGATGACCGGAGCCACCGAATCCGTCAAACAGTCTCGTGCCACGACGGGCAGTTGGTACGAATTCGCAACGCGGCATCGCGCCAGCATTGTGGCCGCGGTGATCCTGATTTTCCCGTTGTTGATGCCGTTTACGGCTCTCGCGGTGAACATCCTGATCTATGGATTGTACGCTGTCGGCTTCAACCTCGTGTTTGGTTATCTCGGTCTGCTGTCGTTTGGTCATGCCGCGCTGTTCGGGACCGGTGCCTACCTCTGTGGCATCGCCATCGTGCATTTTGGCTGGCCATGGTATGCGGCCATCGCGGCCGGGATCGCCGGCGGCCTGTTGATGGCATCGTTGATTGGCGTGCTCGCGATCAGGACCCGCGGCATCTACTTCGCGATGGTAACGATGGCGCTTTCGCAATGTGTCTACTACCTGTTCTATCAGGCGGTCGACCTGACCGGTGGCGAAAACGGCCTCCGCGGCATCAACGTCCGCACCATCGATCTGTTCGGCTTGCGGCTCGACTTCATCAATCCGATGATCCGTTACTATGTCATCGCGGCTTTCGTGATTGCCGCTTTTTTCGTGATGTCGCGCATTCTTGCCTCGCCTTTTGGCGCCGTCATTGAGGCCGTGCGGGAGAATGAGATGCGGGCCCGCGCGTCAGGCTATGACGTCACCAAGACCCGATTGCTGACCTTCGTCTTGTCTGGCGGCTTCTGCGGTCTCGCGGGAGCCTTGCAGGCGCTGCATCTGTCGATCGTTCCGATCGAGATCCTGCACTACGAGACGTCGGGCCTGGTCGTGATGATCGCATTGCTGGGCGGTATGGGAACGTTCTTCGGACCGATGATCGGCGCCGCCGTCTTCCTGGTCCTGGAGAACGTGGTCTCCGTGTGGACGGTTCACTGGCAACTGATCGTTGGCGCCATTTTCATTGCCTGCGTGCTGTTCTTCCCCGCCGGCATCTGGGGCACACTGATCGCGCGAGGCAGGCGATGAGCGCCTCGGAACGCCAAACCAAGGAAATCATTCTGCGCACCAGGGGCGTCGGCAAGACGTTCGGGAAGTTTGTCGCGCTGAACAATATCTCGGCGGAGTTTTCCAGAGGAGCGATCACCTCCATTATTGGTCCGAACGGGGCCGGCAAGAGCACCTATTTCAATTTGCTGTGCGGCGCGTTTGCGCCCACCAAAGGCAGCGTTGAATTCGAGGGGAAGGAGGTCACCGGCCTGCCGCAGCATCGCTTTGCGCATATGGGCATCGCAAAGTCCTTTCAGATCACCAGCGTGTTTCCGCAGCTCACGACCCGTGAAAACATCCGCGTCGGTCTGCAGGCCCTGGTGTCGAGATACGATATCTGGCGTCCCCGCGCGCGCCTGACCGAGCTGGTCGAGCGGGCGGACGAGCTGCTTGCCCTGGTCGGATTGTGGGAATCTCGCGAACGTGCCGCCAAGACGCTGGCCCATGGCGAGCAGCGGGCGCTGGAAATCGGCATGGCACTTGCCAGCAAACCCCGGTTGCTGTTGCTGGACGAGCCGACGGCCGGCATGAGCCCGGAGGAAACCCGGACCATGATGGATCTGATCGTGAAGCTCGCAAAGGAGCGTACGGTCATCCTCGTCGAGCACAAGATGAAGCTGGTGCTCGGGATCAGCGATCGCATCCTCGTGCTGCATCACGGAGAACTTCTCGCCGAAGGAACGCCGCAGGAGGTCCGGCAGAACGAGGCGGTCAAGCGGGTCTATCTCGGCCAGCGGGAGCATTGACGAATGCTGCAGATCAGCAAGCTCAATGCCTGGTACGGCGCAAGTCACGCGCTACAGGACATCACTCTCGAAGTGACCAAAGGCGAGATCGTCTGCCTGATCGGTCGCAATGGAGCCGGCAAGACGACGACGCTGAAATCGATCATGGGGTTGATGGGACGAACGCGCGGCTCGGTCACCTTCAAGGGCAAGGAGCTGCTGAGCCGGCCGGCGCATGTGCGCTTCGCGCTGGGACTTGCCTATGTTCCCGAAGAGCGGCGGATTGTGCAGGGATTGTCGGTCCGGGAAAATTTGCGGCTCGGGCTGGTGGCGTCGCCGGCGAAGAAGCGGGAAGCCGAGCTGATCGACGAGATCGCAGGAGTATTCCCACGGCTGGCCGAGCGCATGGACCAGGAGGCGGTCACGATGTCCGGTGGCGAGCAGCAGATGCTGGCGATCGCGCGGGCGATGATCGCAAAGCCCGACCTGATCATGCTGGATGAGCCTTCGGAGGGCATCATGCCGGTCCTGGTCGACGAAATGTTCGAGCTATTCCGCAACATGAAGGCGCAGGGAACGACGGTGCTGCTGGTTGAGCAGAATGTCGAGCTCGCGCTCGGCATCGCCGATCGTGCCTACGTCCTTGATCAGGGGGCGGTGGTGCACCAGGCGTCGGCGCAGGCCCTGCTGGCCGACGACGAGATCAAGGAACGATATTGTTCGGTGTGAGCGGGCTGTCCGGTCTCCCGCCGGCGCGAACGGACCTTACTCCGCAGCGCGCGCGATCGCGTCGGCCTTGCGAACGGTGACGACGACCTTGATCGCGTCATCCACGCGATCCCGTGCATATCGGAGCGCCGTCGGCAGGTCGGCCAGCGGAAACGTATGCGTGTGGATCCTCGTCGCGTCGAACCGCTTTGTCGCCATCAATTCCATGGCGCGGCGAGTGGCGCTGCGGCCCTCGCCGCGGATCCCGTAAGCGTAGATGTTGTTTCGCACGAGATGCGCGATGTCCAGCGTCGCAGCCTCGTGTGGGAAGGCGGCCAGACAAATCTTGCCGCCACGATTGGTCATGTGAATGGCCTGGTTGAGTGTCGCTTCGGTGCCGGCACATTCGACGACATAGTCCGCGCCGATTCCCCCTGTTAGTTGCTTCACGACCTCAACGGCGTCTTCGTCGTTGATGTTGATGACGCGGTCGGCCCCCAATTCCCCGCCGATCGCCAGCCGCTTGTTGCGCGTGCCGGTCAGAATCACCGGGCTTGCGCCAAGCGCCTTGGCCACGGCAACTGCGAGAAGTCCGATCGGCCCCGGGCCGATCACCACGACGCTCTCGCCGGCCACCAATCCTCCCAATTCCGTCAAGCCGTACATCGACGTGCCTGCGGTCACCACGAGCGTCGCCTCCGCGTCGCTCATGCTATCCGGTACGCGCGCCAGCGTATTGATGTGGTTGACTGCGTACTCCGCGAATCCGCCGTCGGTCGTAAAGCCGTTGGCGCGGTGGCCCTTCTCCGGCTTTCCATAGTTGAGACAGGATGTGTACATGCCCTGGCGGCAGCGTTTGCATTGACCGCAGCCGGCATGGATCTCGACGCTGACTCGCTCACCGATCCTGAATTCGTCAACGTCCGGTCCGAGTGCGGCGACCGTGCCCATGTATTCGTGGCCTGGCGTGAAGTTCTTGTTGAAGGGCAGGCCGCCCTGAATGCTTGCCGGCGACCCGGCATGGATAATTTCGAGATCGGTGGCGCAGATCGCAACCGCGTCGATGCGCACCAGCACCTCGGCATGCGAGGGGACCGGCGTCGACTTTTCGCAAAGCAGGAGCTGGCCGGGGTCACCAAGGACCCAGGCCTGCATCAGGCCGGGAACGGGCAGATCAGGCGATGTGTTGACGCCGGGCGGCTGGTACATGGGCTTCCTCTTTCGGCCGTCAGCCTAGCGCGAAACCAGTGGTTGCCGCGAGCACCCGATGGTCGGCATCGGGGCGGCCGTTGCATTTGCTGCACGGCAGCAAGCGCGTCGCAAAACATTCATACGCGGCCTATACTTGGTCCTCCGCTTGATGTTGAAATCCTCATTGCATCCTCTCCCAGACCGGAGCCTCCCATGAAGACCGTCCGCCTTGTCCTTGCGTTGCTGGCGCTGATGCTGATCGCGCCGTGGCAATCCGCCAGGGCGGCCGACGTGATCTGCTACAATTGTCCGCCGGAATGGGCGGACTGGGCCTCCATGCTGAAGGCGATCAAGGCGGATCTCAACTACGATATCCCGCATGACAACAAGAATTCCGGCCAGGCGCTGGCCCAGATCCTGGCCGAGAAGAGCAATCCGGTCGGTGATATCGGCTATTTCGGCGTGACCTTCGGCATGAAGGCCAAGGCCCAGGATGCGCTCGAGCCCTACAAGCCGGCGCATTGGGATCAGGTCCCGGCTGGCCTCAAGGATCCCGATGGCTACTGGACCACGATCCACTCCGGCACGCTCGGCCTGTTCGTGAACAAGGATGCGCTTGGCGGCAAGCCGGTGCCGGCCTGCTGGAAGGATCTCCTGAAGCCCGACTACAAGGGGATGGTCGGCTATCTCGACCCGTCGTCGGCGGCGGTCGGCTATGTCGGCGCGGTCGCCGTCAATCTGGCGCTCGGCGGCTCGCCAGGCAACTTCGATCCGGCGATCGGCTTCTTCAAGGAGCTGCGCAAGAACGATCCGATCGTACCCAAGCAGACGTCGTATGCCCGCGTCGTCTCCGGTGAGATGCCGATCCTGTTCGACTACGACTTCAATGCCTATCGCGCGAAATATTCGGAGAAGGGCAACTTCGAGTTTGTGATTCCCTGCGAGGGGTCGGTGGTGTTTCCCTATGTCGTTGGTCTCGTAAAGAACGCGCCCGACAAGGAGAAGGCCAAGAAGGTGATGGACTATCTCTTGTCCGACAAGGGGCAGGCGATCTGGACCAATGCCTATCTGCGTCCGGCCCGCCCGATCGAGCTGCCGGCTTCCGTGAAGGGGAAATTCCTCCCCGACAGCGACTATGCCCGCGCCAAGAGCGTCGACTGGGGCGAGATGGAAAACGTGCAAAAAGCCTTCGTCGACCGCTATCTCGCCGAGGTTCGCTGAGGCAATATGGTGCCCTTCGCCGGGGCACCATTCTTCCGATGTCGCAAAAATCCTTCGTTTGGCTCTGCCTGCTGCCGCTCGCGGTCGTGACCACGGCATTCTTCCTGCTGCCGATGGCACGGCTGGTGGTTGCGGGTGCCGAAGGACCGCACGGGCTCGCCGGATATCTCGCCATCCTGACCGAATCTCGTTATCGCGCGACGCTGATCAATACCGTGCTCCTGGCGGCGGCAACGACCGTCGTCACGCTGATCGTGGCGACGATCGCCGGAATGTTTCTGCGGCGGCACCGCTTTCCCGGGCGGGCCGTGCTGATCGCGATGCTGACCTTTCCGCTGGCGTTTCCCGGCGTGGTGGTCGGCTTCATGATCATCCTGCTGGCGGGGCGGCAGGGGCTGATCGGCGATCTGTCGAACCGGATCTTCGGCGAGAAGTTCGTCTTCGCCTATTCGATCTACGGGCTGTTCCTCGGCTATCTCTACTTCTCGATCCCGCGCGTGATCCTGACCATCATGGCGGCCGTGCAGAAGCTCGATGTCGGTCTGGAAGAAGCCGCGCGTTCGCTCGGCGCCAGCCCCTGGGCGGTCCAGCGTGACGTCGTGCTGCCGGCGCTGGCGCCGGCCTTCGTTGCGTCCGGCGCGATCGCATTTGCGACCGCGATGGGCGCCTTCGGGACTGCGTTTACGCTGGCGACGAATATCGATGTGCTGCCGATGCTGATCTATACCGAGTTCACGCTGGCCGCCAATTTCGCGACCTCGGCCGCGCTGTCGGTGGGACTTGGCCTGATCACCTGGCTCATCCTCGCGCTCGCCCGCTCGTTCAGCGGCAGCGCGGTCGCGGCGGCCGGGTGAACGCATGCGCGATCGCTTGATCTTCACCGGCCAGTTCATCTTCACGCTGCTCGTGGCGGCATTCCTGGTGGTGCCTGCGGGGCTTTCGATCTCCGCCGGCGTCACCGTGAACTACTTCCGGGGCATCCAGTCCGGCGTGACCCTGCAATGGGTCGCGCAGGTCTGGGAGCTCTATGCCGGCACCATCCTGCTCTCTTTCGTGATCGCATTCGCGACCCTTGCCGTCACACTGCTTGCCGGCGTTCCCGCAGCCTATGCGCTGCATGCGCGGGGAGGCCGGCTTGCGCGCATCGTCGAGGAGATCATCACGTTGCCTTTGGCGATCCCCGGGCTTGCGATAGCGCTCGCACTGCTGCTCGCCTATGGCAGCTTCGGCGACTTTCGCCGTTCCTGGCTATTCATCCTGGTTGGACACGTGATCTTCACCATGCCGTTCATGGTGCGGTCGGTGATGGCGGTGTTCGCGACCGTGGACATCAAGACGCTGGATGAGGGGGCGGCCTCGCTCGGGGCATCGCCATGGCGACGCTTCCGCGACGTCATCGTGCCGAACGCGCTACCCGGAATTCTCGCCGGCGCGCTAATGGTGGTCACGCTGTCGCTCGGTGAATTCAACCTGACCTGGATGCTGCATACGCCGTTGACGAAGACACTGCCGATCGGGCTCGCCGACAGCTACGCCTCGATGCGGCTCGAAGTGGCGTCGGCCTATACGTTGATCTTCTTCGTGATGATCATTCCGCTGCTGGTCGCAATGCAGCTATTGGCCGACAGGGATCACAAGCGATGAGCACGGCCGGGCATGGCGCAGCGGTGCGGATCGAGGCGTGCGGCAAGACCTTTGCCGACGGCACGCGCGCGCTCGATCCCGCGACCCTCGACATTGCGCGTGGCGAGACGCTGGTGCTGCTTGGGCCGTCCGGCTGCGGCAAGACCACGATGCTGCGCATCATCGCGGGCCTCGAGCTGCCGGATGTCGGCGGCAAGGTCCTGTTCGACGGCAAGGACATGACCTCGGTCCCGATCGAGCGGCGCAATGTCGGGATGGTGTTCCAGTCCTACGCCCTGTTCCCCAACATGACGGTGGCGGACAATATCGCCTACGGGCTGAAGATCCGCGGTGTTGCCAGGGGCGAGCGTGCCGCACGCGTCGCCGAGCTGGTTGCTCTGACGAACATCACGGGATTGGAGAATCGCCGCATCGACCAGCTTTCGGGCGGCCAGCGTCAGCGCGTTGCACTGGCGCGCGCCGTCGCGATCCGGCCCGGCATCTTGCGGCTCGACGAGCCCTTGACCGCGCTCGACGCCGCGTTGCGGGACCGGCTGCGCAGCGAGCTCAACCGGCTGTTGCGAGCGCTTGGGATCACGACGATCTATGTCACCCACGATCAGTCCGAAGCCATGGAATTGGGCGACCGGATTGTCGTGATGCGGAAAGGCGCAATCGCCCAGATCGGTACGCCCCGCGAGGTCTACTTCGCGCCGAAGGACCGGTTTGTGGCGGAGTTCATCGGAGCGGCGAACATTGTGGAGGCTCCGCTCGAGAACGGCGCATTGGTCCTGCCCGGGGGGCGACTGCCGATCGAGGGTGGCGCGACGAATGCGAACGCGACCGTCATGATCCGCCCCGAAACCATTCGCGTGACGGAGGCGGGCGAGGGGATACTCTCGGGAATCGTCGATTCCGTCAGCTTCATCGGCGACCGGCAGCGGCTCGTCGTGAGTGATGCATCGGGCAAGCCGCTCAATGTCGACGCTCCCAACACGATTCAAGCCAGGATCGGCGATCGTGTCGGGCTTTCGATTGCGCCCGACGCTGTCCGTCTGCTTCCCTCCGAACCACGAGATTGATCGATGCCGTCGAAACCGGTCCTCATCGCCCAGATTTCCGACCTCCACATCAAGCCGCCGGGAGCCTTGGCCTATGGCCGGGTCGATACCGCGAAGGCGCTTGAACGCTGCGTGGCGGCGATCAATGGATTCGAGCCGGCGCCCGATTTCGTCGTCATCTCGGGCGACCTTGTCGATACGCCGTCCGTCGAGGAATACGACCATCTCAAACGACTGCTCGCGCCGTTGCGCGTTCCGTTTGCCGGAATTCCCGGCAATCACGATTCGCGTGCGTGGATGCGCGCCGCGTTTCCTGCCGCACCCTATGTTCACGCGACAGGCCCGCTCGACCAGAAGATCGAGATGAATGGCCTCGATCTGCTGCTGCTTGACTCAAGCGTTGCCGGGAAGCCTCATGGCATGCTCGAACCGTCGACGCTGCAATGGCTGGACGCGACACTGGCGGCAGCAGACCGGCCCGCGCTGCTTTTCCTGCATCACCCGCCGTTCAAGGGCGGCATCTGGCACATGGACCGCCAGGACCTTTTCAATGCCGCAGAACTGGCAGCAATCGTCAGGCGCCATCCGCGGGTGCGTTTGATCGGCTGCGGGCACGTCCATCGTGCCATGCTGACCTCCTTCGCCGGGATTCCCGCGACATTGTGCCCCGCGCCGAACCATGCGGTTGACCTGGACCTCGGACAGCTCCGCGAACCGTCGTTCAAGGTGGAACCGCCGGCATTTCATTTGCACACGTGGTTTCCCGGTCCGGATTTTGGACAATTGGTCACGCACCAGGTCCCGATCGGTCAGTTTGACGGGCCGCATCCGTTCTTTGGGCCGGACGGCAAGCTGCTGTGAGCTGGCCGCGTTGACCCCTCGCACCGACGGGATCTTGCCAGGCGAGATTGTCGCGGATCGGTCGGGCATGTCGGATCAAGGGCAGCCCGTCGCCTGCAATTGAGCGTTGCATCGACGCAGATTTATTCCAAATTGTACCTTGGATGCCTCCCAATGCGCCGGCTCGGTCCCTTTGTTGCTGTAGGCCCCCGGGGGGGCTATACTTCTGTCTGCTTTCATTGATCGATGGCTTTGTCGGCGTCCGCTGTGCTGGCGGGCCGATTGAACGCAACACAATCAGTCTGGATCACGATGACCGGAGCGCCGCCCATAGAACGAACTTCCGGCGCGCCGTTGTTTTCGAACAACAAGCTGTCGGTGTTGCGCAAGCATCCCTATTTCGCCGATCTCGAGCCCGAGGCATTCGAACAGCTCTGCCGCTACGCCAAGCACACAACGCTGAAGCGGGGCACGACGATCTTTTCCAAGGGCGATCCAGGCACCAGCCTGATTGCGGTGATCTCGGGCACGGTCAAGATCAGCATCTCGTCGCCGGATGGTCGCAACGCGATTTTGAACCTGATCGAGGCCGGAGAGATATTCGGTGAGATCGCGCTGCTCGACGGCTTGTCGCGGACGGCCGATGCCACCGCCAACACCAATTGCGAGCTGTTCGTCATTGACCGGCGCGAGTTCATTCCGTTCGTGCGCAGCCAGCCGACGCTTGCGATGAAGTTCATCGAGCTGCTTTGTGAAAGACTGCGCCGGACCAGCGATCAGGTCGAGCAGATCATCCTGCAGAACCTGCCCGGCCGTTTGGCCAGCGCGCTGCTGCGCCTGAGCGACAAGCACAAGCCGCAAGGACGCGCCATCTCGATCACCCAGCAGGAGATCAGCGAGATGGTCGGGATGACGCGCGAGAGCATCAACAAGCAGCTCCGCGCGTGGGCGATACGCGGTTGGGTCAGGCTCGAGCATGGCGCGATCGTCGTGCTGAAGCCTGAGACGCTCCAGGAACTGGTCGACGCCGGGGCGAACGACGGCGAGTAGTCGCGCCGGCTGCCCGGTCGGTCGCGCATTTCACGAAACGGTGAGCTGAACAAGGCCTGTGAAGCCATTCACATCGGCCTTGCGTGCGCTGCGGTAAGTGACGCGTCAGGGGAGCACAATATGGAGGAATCCATGCAGAGCTCTTTCGACAAGCGGCGGCAGAACCCACAGCACAATTACCAGAGCTTCAGCATCAAGCTTGTCGCGCTGCCGCTGCTCGTCATCGTTGCGCTGATCGGGATGCTGGTCAGTCACCCGGCTGCGGTCAGATGGATATCGGACGCGGCGCAAGCGGAGTTCGTCGGAACCGACGCCGTCTACACTGATCCGATACCCAATATCGCGCAGGTGGCACCAACGGTGCGGCCGGGCAGCGAGATCCGGACGGTGAAGGCCTACTGATCGTTGATGCCGTCGTCGCGCAAGGCGCGACGACAGGCGCTTGTTCAACAGCAAGCCGTCCTCACGCGGCTACTCCAAGCAGCTTTGCTGCGGTCCGCCCGAGAATATTGGCCTTGTCATCGTCGCTCAGCGACGACGAGGCGAAGATGTGGTCGACCGGCGCCAGTTGCCATGGATAGGGATAGTCGCTTCCCAGCACGATCTGGCCGGCGCCGACCTGGGCGGCGAGGTGCCGGATCGCCTCCGGCGTGAAGATCAGAGAGTCGAAATATATCTGCTTCAGATACTCCGCCGGCGCCTTCTGGAGCTTGATCTCCGGATTGCATCCCTTGGGTCCAACCAGACAGGCATGGTCCGAGCGGTCGGCGTACGAGCCGAGATAACCGCCGCCATGTGCGGCGATGATTTTCAGCCCCGGGAAGCGATCGAGCGTGCCCTCGAAGATCAAATGGGAGAGTGCGATCGTGGTCTCGAGCGGATTGCCGATCGTGTTGCCAAGCCACCCATTGCCGGAGAGCCGCTTGTTGAGCTCGGGCACGCCCTGCGGATGGATGAACAGGGGAACGCCGAGTTCCTCGGCCTTGGCCCATACCGGATGAAACTTCGGATTTGAGAATTCGGCGCCGTCGACGACACCGCCGATCGCAGCGCCCTTCAGCCCCTGCTTTTTCACCGCCATCTCCAGCTCCTGCACCGCAAGGTCCGGAGCCTGCAGCGTCAGCGAGGCGAAGGCCGCGAACCGGTCAGGCTTCGAGGCACAGAGTTCGGCGAGCTTCTCATTCTGGATTTTCACGATCTTTCCGGCCAGATCGCGGTCGCGGTCGTACCAGAACGGATTGATCGAAAGCACCTCCATGTCGACGGCCTGCGCGTCCATCGCAGCCAGCCGCTTGTCGATCTCGACAAAGGCCTCGGAGGCGCCGTTGACCGGCGGCAGTTGATATTTTCCGGCGTCCGCGCCGAGCAGCGCGCCCGCCTCGCGGAAATGGCAATGCGAGTGAATGTCGATCGTCTTGACACGTTTGCCGTTGACCGTGACCGGCAACTGCTGGCGCGATTGCTGCGCATTTGCGTTGTGGACGAGCCCGCAGCCGCAGAACACGATGCCTGCCGCCGCAGTTGCTCCCGCTTTCAGGAAATCCCGCCTTGTAGTCATAACGATCGCCTCCCTGGTTGTTTTGTTATGGAGGTGGAGCGTAGGGATGCTGGCTAGTGCTCGCAAGATCACACGCTGTGCGTGTCGCGCAATGTTGATCTGCTCAGACCGGCTTGATCCCCGCCTTTGCGATGATGTCGCGCCATTTCGGCACTTCGTCTGCAATACGCCCGCGCATGCCATCGCGCTGTTTGCGGGCAAGTCGCCGTGTAATGGATAGCATTCAGTCAGATCGGCGATGCGTCACCCTCGCTCGACTTTGATCAGGCCACGAACACGACAAACGCCAATATCACGACCGCACCGTTCAGTATGCAAGTGAAGGCATTGATCACTATCGCCACTTTCGCGAGCGCTATTTGAGCGGATTGGCGCCGCCAGCAATCTCGCTGGATCAAAGGCCACTTAGCCCTCTCGCGATTTCGCGCCGATGCCGGACATCAAAGCCCCCGCTGGTGCCCCCAAATCGGGCTGAAACCGCGACAGACCGCCGTCCGTCCCCATCCGCTTCATGATCCACTAACCTTGCGCTTTCACCGCATTCACTAGCTGCCAACGCGGCGTAGATGCCGATCAATTAAGACGAACTTCCTGTTAACGACGAATAGCGGGATTTTCTCAAGAGCCGACGCGATCCAGCGGTGTGCGGCGGAGCCGCGTAGTCCGTTGGCGGAACGGAACGGCGATTTTATGCTAAAATGAGTGAAGCGAGGCGGAATAGGGTCTGCTTACGCCGAAGCCAAGCCCGACGGTAGCACTGCCTCGTCTAGGCAACGAGGAAGCGTCCTCGTGAGGAGACGGGTTCGATGGGAGGGAAAATGGACCGAAACCTTGTGATCCTGAATGTGACTGGTTCGGAGACGATGTTGCGTTCCGACGGACATGCTGCCATTCGACTGGAGACTAAGGAGATGGGCCCCGTTGCCTTCGAGGTGAATCTTCAAGCAATTGCCGCACTTCGTCGCCACTTGGCGCGCGCCGAAATACACATTCTGCAGAGCCAGAATCAGACCAAAAACTGATTATCTTCAGGAGACGTCACTAAACTAAGGTGGCTATCAGATTGCCCCTGAGGTCCGAGGGCGGGAATCCAATCGGAGGCGCCTGCAAGTCTACTGGTGGTGTTACCGACGCAAATAGACCGGTGCTGTCTTGAAGACGACGGTACGTTCGCCGTGCGACTTCTTATCGTTTCACGAACGCCGTTGACCGCAGCGGATCTTGATTCCGCCATTCGGAGGTTCGATCCCTCCCACCCCAGCCATCCAGTGCCGGATTTGGAGAATTTCCTTCTCTTTGGCCCAAAACGCCCGGGAAATGGGGCATTTTTCGATCCTTTAGAGTCTCCGGTAGCCGGCCCAAATGGCGCGCCGGGTCTGAAAGCTCTCAAAAGTCTCTCTGTAAATTCAAGGAAATTCCCGTTCTCTGGAGACTGGCCTCAGAGACAGGAGAATAAATCGACTGCGTGGTGTGGTGGCATTAGCTTGCGCCCAAATCCACCGGCGTAGGTGCAACGCTCGACAGCTGAGTGCTGGCCAGCGAGGTGCTGGCCGCCAACTTGGCCGGCTCGAGGTCAGGTGTGAGGTCGCTCAGATCGTCCCGGGAAAATCGGTGTTCGTATGCCTTGCAAAAGCCGAATCGGCAGCCCGCTGGACCTTGGTCGGCTTCATTCCTTGGCTGTGTGAAAACGCAAAGACGCACAATTACGATAGAAGAAGTACTCGTCCCACACTGTTTTAATCGTTTGACGCGCAAGCGGATTGAACTTTGAGGGTCGAACTGAAAAATATCATTCTTCGACGCGTTTCTGATTTTTGAGTTTTCACACAGCCAGGGTCACGAGAAGACATTCGCGTAAGATCCCGCGCGACATCCATGAGCATGCCCGGGACGTCGCCCGGTCGTTTGTTGGCACCGAGGGCTTCGAGACGTCGCGACGTGAGCGGAAGAAGATCGAGATGCGGTTTGCGCACCTGAAGCGCATTCTCAGGCTCGGTCGGCTTCGATTGCGTGGACCAGAGGCGCACAGGACGAGTTTGATCTGGCTGCCATCGCGCAAAATCTCAGGCGCCTCGCGTCGCTCGTTGCACGACCTCCGCCCGCTCATGCTCTGTGCATCGCGTAGTGTAGGAGTTGCGTAGAGAGGGGCAGGGTCGGCGGATCAAAGCCGGTCCACTTTGCCGAATGGCCGAAAGGGGCATCCGTCGGTTACAGCGACTTTTGCAACAATATCGGCCCCTCTGAGACATCCCGACCGCCACGACGAATGTCCGCTTTCGGGGACAAAGCGGAAAACATATGCTCCTACTGAGTTCTTCTCAGGTTGACCCATCTGAGACATTGGGGCCGGCGGGGAGAGGTTTCGTCGGTCATCCTGATTTGTGGTACTTTGAGCCCAGGACGAGCACAAGCTAACTCAAGCCGGCCCGGCGGAAGGCTTCCAGATAGTGCTCGCGGTCGGCCTCGTATTTGAACGGCAAGTTCTTCCCGATCCAGGCCAGGGAGAAATCGGGCTGTCTGCGGAGCAGTTCCTGCAATGCAGCCGTGGCGATTTCGCCTCGTCCGGCCATCGCAGCCGCCGCAGTCAGCATGCGGTAGCCGGAGACATGATCGGTGCGAAGCCGAATGCTGGCACCGGCCAGGCGCATCGCCTCCTCGTAATTTCGTCCGACCAACTGGGCATGGGCGGCGATGCCGTTGTAGATCGCCGCAAATGGATCGCGCGGGCTGAGGCGCAACGCCTTCGTGGTGGCGACGCCGGCTTCCTTCCAATGGCCGCTGAACGTCAGCGCCAGGCCGTACACGCTCAGCGCTAGCGCAAAGCTTGGATTGAGCTTCAGCGCCAGCTCAAACTCGCCAAGCGCTTCGTCGAAACGTCGCAGCAGCACATGAACGCAACCCAGCGCATGGTGCGCCCAGGGATCCTCGCTGTCGGCGCGGACTGCCGCCAGCGCCGCGCGTTCGGCAATCGGCACCGATGTCGCCATCTCGCTCCAGCCATTGTAGGCGCAAAAGGTGTGGCTGGCGGACAGAACGGCAAGCGCTTGTCCGTAGTACGGATCGATCGCAATCGCCTTCTCCAGCAGTTCCTGCGCTTTGACATAGTCGGCTGGCGTGATCCGCCAGAAATGCGACATCGCCCGCATCACCAGACCCCAGGCGTCCATGCTGTCCGGGGTCTTGCGTTTGGAGTGAAAATGCTCCGCCGCATAGAGCTGCGGCTCGATCGACGCAACGATCGCCTCGGTGATCTCGTCCTGCACGGCAAACACATCGGCGAGGCTGCGATCGTAACGCTCCGCCCACAGGTGGCTGCCGGTGGCGACGTCGTTGAGCTGCGCGGTGATGCGCACGCGATCGCCTTCCTTGCGCACGCTGCCTTCGATGACATAACCGACGCCGAGGGTCGCCCCGACCTCTTTGATGTTGACGGACTTGCCCTTGTAGGCAAACGACGAGTTGCGCGCGATCACGAAGAACCAGCGCAGCTTCGAGAGCGCGGTAATGAGGTCCTCGCTGATGCCGTCGGAGAAATAATCCTGGTCCGAATCGTCGCTCATGTTGGCAAAAGGCAGCACGGCGATGGCGGGACGGTCAGGCAGAGGTAATGCCGCAATTCGCTCGCTGGATTCGTTCAAGTCCGGCTCCGCGCAAAGCTCTCCGAGCTCGTCGTCCATCGGCGGCGTGCGCACTTCGCCGACGAAGCGCAGACCCTTGCGCGAAATGGTGCGGATCAGCTTCTGCTGCTGGCCGCTGTCGCCGACCGCCTTGCGCACGGCATAGACGCGGCTGGTCAGCGTCGCATCCGAGGTGACGCGGCCGCCCCACACCGAAGCAACCAGATCGTCCTTGGTGACGACGCGATCGCGATTCTCGATCAGGTAGAGCAGAAGGTCGTAGACCTGGGGCTCGACTGCAATCAGTTCAGACCTGAGCCGCAGCTCGCGGGCGCTGGTATCAAGCACGTAATCGGCGAAATGAAACTGCATGCTCGTATCCTGGACCGGACTGCCGCAACGGCCTGTCGCGATTTGGACCGCATCGACCGTGGTTGCAACCCGTCTTTGGTGCGCCGCGGCGCGTGTTTGCCGCGTCCGGCTGGGGGCTCAGGCGATCACGGCCCGATCACAATAGCACAATCAGGAAATCAGCAGGGCTTCTTCAGGCAAATCACGGCGTTCTCAAGGCCGGCTTCAAGCCTGTCATCCTCTTCGCGGCTAAGCATCGGTCGAGGGGCTCGAAACCTCTAGAAGGATGACGACCATGGCTATCAAAGCTGGCTTTTCTCCGACCACCGGCCTGCTGTCGGTGTTCGACGACAATCTCGACAACTCGATCACCGTGAGTCGCTCCGCGGCCGGAACGATCCTCGTGAATGGCGGCGCGGTCGCGGTCACGGGGGGCACCTCGACGGTCGCGAACACCTCCTTGATCCAGGTGTTCGGCACCGGCGGCAACGACACAATCGCGCTGGACGAGGCCAACGGTGCACTCCCGGCAGCTCAGCTGTTCGGCGGCGCCGGCAACGACGTCATCACCGGCGGCTCCGGCAACGATCGGCTGTTTGGCGGCGCGGGCGACGACACCCTGATCGGCAAGGGCGGCAACGACCTGCTGTTCGGCGGCGGAGGCAGCGACACGCTGGTTGGCGGCGCGGGCGACGACCAGATGTTCGGCGGCGCCGGCAACGATCTCATGGTTTGGAATCCGGGCGATGGCACCGACCTGATGGAAGGTGGCGACGGCATCGACACCGCCCAGGTCAACGGCGGCAACGGCGCCGAAAACTTCATCCTCACCGCCAACGGCTCCCGCGTACGATTCGATCGCATCAGCCCGGCGCCGTTCTCGCTCGATATCGGCACCACCGAGAACATCGTGCTCAACATGAATGGCGGCGACGACGTCTTCACCGCCGGAAACGGCCTTTCCAGCTTGATCAAGCTAACCGTAGACGGCGGTGCGGGCAACGACTCCATCACCGGTGGCGACGGCAACGACACGCTGCTCGGCGGTGACGGCAACGACACCATCATCGGCGGCCGCGGCAACGATCAGCTGTTCGGCGGCGCGGGCGACGACACCTTCGTCTGGAATCCGGGTGACGGCAGCGACAAAGTCGACGGCGGTGACGGCAACGACACCCTGGTGTTCAACGGCGCCAATGTGACCGAGAACATGACCGTCTCGGCCAAGGGCAGCGGCGCCACCCTAACCCGCGACGTCGGCACGGTCTCGATGAACCTCGCCGGCATCGAGACCATCGATGTCAATGCGCTAGCTGGTGCGGACACCATCACCGTCAACGACCTGACCGGCACCAGCGTCAGTCAGGTCAACATCGACCTCGGCGGTAATGACGCGCAGCCGGACACGGTTGTGCTCAATGCGACCAACGGTGACGACGCGATCAATGTCACCGAAAGCAACGGCGTCATCACGGTGACGGGTCTTGCGACGGACGTGACCATCTCCAATGTCGGCGCCGGCGACCGTCTCGTCATCAACGGCCTCGGCGGCGACGATGCGATCTCGGCTTCCGGACTGCGCAACGGCATCCTGCTCACTGCCAATGGCGGCGGCGGCGACGATGTCCTGATCGGCGGGAACGGCAGCGAGATCCTCAGTGGCGGCGCGGACGATGACATTCTGCTCGGCGGCAGCCCGCAGAATGTCCTCGATGGCGGTGCGGGACACAACGTCGTGATCCCGGGCGCGGCGCCAGGCCTCGCGCATACGGCGGCGGCAAGCGCGAGCCTGCTCGGCCAGTTCATGGCGTCGAGCTTCGTCTCGGCGGGAGCGGATCACGGCGCGATGCCCGTCGCCGAGCCGGCGTTGAGCCAGCAGCCGCAGCTCGCTCAGCCGCACGCCGCCTGACGCCGACGGCGTCGTCCTGGAGAACAACCATGAGCATCGAAACCAATGGTGCGAGACCGACCGACCCGGGTCTCGAAATCCTCGTAACGCTGCTGCATCTCCAGGGCGTTGCGGCCGATGCCGGACAGATCGGGCATCGGCTGGGAACGGACAGGATCGGCGCAGCGGATATGCTCCGCTGCGCCAGGGATCTCGGCCTCAAGGCCCGTGCCTACCGAACCGATTGGTCACGGCTCGGCAGCACGCCCTTGCCCGCCATCGCGTCCCTGCGCGATGGCGGATTCCTTCTCCTTGCCAAGGCAGATGCGGACCGGGTGCTGGTGCAGTCGCCGCTTGCGCCTCGGCCAGCATTGATGTCACGGGACGAACTCCTCGCCATCTGGGATGGGCAGCTGATCCTGGTGACCCGACGTGCCGGATTGTCCAACATGGCGCGGCGATTCGACATCAGCTGGTTCGTCGCCGCGATCCAGAAATACCGGCATCTGCTGGGTGAAGTGCTGGTCGCCTCATTCTTCCTGCAACTGCTCGGCCTGGCTTCGCCGCTGTTCTTCCAGGTGGTCATCGACAAGGTGCTGGTGCATCGATCGCTGAGCACGCTCGATGTCCTCGTGCTCGGGCTGGTGACGATCTCGGCTTTCGAGACCGTGCTGGGAATTCTGAGGACCTATTTATTCGCGCACACCACCAACCGCATCGACGTCGAACTCGGCGCACGGCTGTTTCGGCAATTGCTGGCTTTGCCGATGGCCTATTTTCAGGCGCGTCGCGTCGGCGATTCGGTGGCCAGAGTTCGCGAGCTGGAAAACATCCGGAGCTTCCTCACCAGTTCGGCGCTGACGCTGCTCATCGACCTGTTCTTCACCTTCGTCTTCGTCGGCGTGATGTTCTTCTACTCGCCGCTGCTCAGCTGGATCGTGCTGGGCTCGTTCCCATTCTATATCGCGATCTCCGCCGGAGCGACGCCGCTGTTCCGGCAGCGGCTGGACGAGAAATTCCGCCGCGGCGCCGAGAACCAGGCCTTCCTGGTCGAGAGCGTCACCGGGATCGAGACGGTCAAGGCCATGGCGGTCGAGCCGCAGATGCAGCGGCGCTGGGAAGAGCAGCTGGCGGGCTATGTGGCTGCGAGTTTCCGGGTCCTGAGCCTCGGCAACAGTATAAGCCAGACGGTGCAGCTCGTCAGCAAACTCGTCACCGCAAGTATCCTCTACTGTGGCGCAAGGCTCGTGATCGACGGCAGCCTTTCCGTGGGCGAGCTGGTCGCCTTCAATATCCTCGCCGGCAGGGTGAGTACGCCGGTGCTGCGTCTTGCGCAGCTCTGGCAGGATTTCCACCAGGCGCGCCTGTCGATCGCACGGCTCGGTGATATTCTTAACACCGCCGCCGAGCCGACCTATTCGGCGGCGCGGGCGCGGCTGCCGGCGATTCGGGGGGACATCAAGTTCGACCACGTCTCGTTCCGCTATCGCGTGGACGGGCAGGAAGTCCTGCGCGACGTCTCGTTCGAGGTGCCGGCAGGCCAGATCGTCGGCGTTGTCGGACCTTCCGGGTCCGGCAAGAGCACGTTCGCCAAGCTGGTCCAGCGGCTTTACGTTCCGGAACGCGGACGCGTGCTGGTCGACGGAATGGATCTCGCGATGGCCGAGCCCACCTGGCTGCGCCGCCAGATCGGCGTCGTGCTGCAGGAAAACGTGCTGTTCAACCGCTCGGTGCGCGACAACATAGCGCTTGCCGATCCGGCGATGCCGATGGAGCGCGTGATCGCGGCGGCGCGGCTTGCAGGCGCGCATGAATTCATCCTCGAACTCGCAGAAGGCTATGACACCATGGTGGGCGAACGCGGTTCGACTCTATCCGGCGGCCAGCGCCAGCGGATCGCCATTGCGCGGGCCCTCGTCACCGACCCGCGCATCCTAATCTTCGACGAAGCGACCAGCGCGTTGGACTATGAGAGCGAACGAATCATTCAACAGAACATGAAGGATATCGCCAACGGGCGGACCGTGCTGGTGATCGCGCACCGGCTGTCGACCGTGCGGACGGCGGACCGCATCGTGACGCTCGATCGCGGCCGCCTGGTCGAGGATGGCAGCCACGACACATTGATCAAGACCGGCGGCCGCTATGCGTCGCTGCATCGGCTGCAGGGAGGATTCCATGAGGTCGGCTGAACTCGCGGCGCCTAAACCGTCAACGCAACACGTGATCGCGTTCCGCAGTCCGCGAGGGAGGCGCCGCGAAGAGCTGGCGTTTCTCCCCGCCGCGCTTGAAATCGTGGAGACGCCGCCATCGCCGCTCGGTCGCGCGATCGGCAGTACGATCGTCGTCTTGTTCTGCCTGGCTCTGGCTTGGGCCTGGTGGGGCATGATCGATATCGTCGCGTCGGCCACGGGAAAAGTCCTTCCCAGCAGTCGCGTCAAGATCATCCAGCCGTTCGAGACCGCCGTCGTGCGCTCCATTCGGGTACAGGACGGCCAGGTGGTCAGGGCCGGCGATGTCCTGATCGAGCTCGATCCGACCGCGAACGAGGCGGAGCGAGATCATCTGCGCAACGACCTCCTTGCCGAGCGGCTCAATATCGCACGTTTGCGCGCGGCGCTTTCGGAGAATCCAGCGGCCGATTTCATGCCGTCGGCCGGCGTAGATCCGGAGCTGATCAACACGCAGCGTCAGCTGCTGCTCAATCAGGTGACGGAGCATCGCGCCAAGATCGCCGCGCTCGCGCGACAGCAAGCTCAGAAGGAAGCCGAACTGGCCACGACAGGGGCGACGATCCACAAGCTGGAGACCATCATTCCGGTCATTCAATCACGCGTCGATATCCGCAAGATGCTTGTGGAGAAGGAACTGGGCTCGAAGCTGACCTATTTCGAGGTGTTCCAGCTCCTGGTCGAGCAGCAGGAGGAACTCGTGGTTCAGACCAGTCGCTTGCACGAGACGGAAGCGGCCATCGCAGCGATTCGCGAGACGCGCAGCCAAGTGGCAGCGGAGTATCGGCACACGATCTCCGACGACCTCGCCAAGGCCGAACAGAAAGCGAGCGGGCTCACCCAGGACCTGATCAAGGCCGAGCAAAGAACGAAGCTGCAGCAGTTGACGGCGCCGGTGGACGGCGTGGTGCAGCAGCTTGCGGTTCACACCGTTGGCGGCGTAGTGACGCCGGCGCAGCAGCTGCTTGTGGTGGTGCCGAGCGAGAGCCGGCTCGAGATCGAGGCCATGGTGTCGAACGGCGATATCGGCTTCATCCATGCCGGACAACAAGCCGAAATCAAGGTCGATACTTTCAATTTCACCCGCTACGGCCTGTTGCATGGCGAGGTGCTGTCGGTGTCACAGGACGCCGTGATCCGCGACCGCCCGCAGGATCGCGCCGGCGATCGGGCGCTGGGTACGGCACGCGAGAGCAGCGAGCCGAAAGGCCAGGAACTGAACTACAGCGCGCGAATCTCGCTCGATTCTGCCCAAATGCAGATCGACGACAGAATGGTCAATCTGTCGCCCGGCATGGCCGTCACGGTGGAGATCAAGACGGGATCGCGGACCATCCTGAGCTATCTGTTGTCGCCGCTCCGCCGCTATCGGCAGGAAACTTTGCGGGAGCGCTAGTAGGCAGGGCAATGTTCGCACTGATTTCGGCAAGGCCGTTCAAACGCTGGAATAGCTCGATCTGGTGTTGTCGGCGGCGCTGTTTGGCTAGACCAACCGGCTGATGCACGCGCTCGGCGAACCGCGGGCGTGACGACGGCCTGCTGGAGCATGATGAGGTCGGGTTGAATCGGTCTCTCGACCGCCGCGCTGCACTCCTTGCGAGCGGGAGCCCACCGACTTCGCTATGACCATTCAACCTGATCGCATCGCGCTCTACGCACGCACTCATAAATCCGGGATGTCCGCCCTTGAGGCAGAGCAAACTCGCAGCCCTGACCGAATGGGCTCGCTTTGTGGCCCTGGCCGTGTGAAAACGTCGATGCTTTTCTAAGATTCCCTGGTCATTGTGTGGGGGGAAGCTGATGAGGCGCTTCGTGAAGCAGGCGGATCGTGGGCAGTGCACGCTACCGACCTTTCTTAGAATGCCCCAATGTCCGCAGCCGGGAGGGAAGCCGACCAAAGTCGAGCGGGGCGTCGTGGTCGGCTTTTGACCATCCCGGACGTCGGCCCCAACCCGCAAGCGCCAGCGAAACCTTCATTTGAACATCGGCTATGTCCGACCACTATGCTCCCTTCACCGCACTGGCGAGGTGTGCCTTTATCGGAAACTTTAACCCATCATCGGCGACATGAGACGTCAGCGCGTCTTCTACCTCGCTGACCAAGACCCTACGGGTTTCATCCGAGACTTTGGCCACATGGCCTGAGAGCGGCGATCCGCGCACATAGTCCTGCACGAACCGCGAAACTGACGGAAAACGAACGGCTCCTGCAGCCGACTCAATCGTTATGTCGCTGAAACCTTCCGCAGCCACAAGCGCGCGTAGCTGTTTGGCATCGGCGAGCGCAAAAGGAGCGCGCATTATGCTCGCCGCCTCAGTGCTGACGTGCCGCGAAAGCGCACCGGCTAAGGCGCTGAACCCAGGACTGTATTGGATGTCCTGCCACACCATAAAGCCGAGGCGGCCGCCAGGTACCAGCACGCGATACATCTCGCGCAGTGCGGCGGGTCGATCTGGAAAGAACTGGAGTCCCAATTGGCAGTACACGACATCGAATGTCCCCGCAGGCAGAGGCATGTTCGTCGCGCTGGCCTCTTGCCACGTGATCGGTGCGCTTGTGGTCGGGCGGGCAGCTGCGATTGAGGCGGCGACCGCCAGCATACCGGGATTCAGGTCGAGACCGGTCACGCTCCCGGCGGGGCCTACTCGCTGCGCGGCGAGCCGCGCCACCACGCCGGTACCGCATGCGACGTCCAATACGCGCTCACCTGCTCGCGGGTCTGCGAGTGCAACTACGAGCGGTGCCCAAGGTGCGAAGACAGCCGGAACAAGGGCGTCCTCGTAT
This sequence comes from Bradyrhizobium sp. KZN70725, assembly GCF_055264925.1. Taxonomy (NCBI): domain Bacteria; kingdom Pseudomonadati; phylum Pseudomonadota; class Alphaproteobacteria; order Hyphomicrobiales; family Nitrobacteraceae; genus Bradyrhizobium; species Bradyrhizobium sp. KZN70725. Next base: position 44,224 of record NZ_JBUYWT010000030.1, on the reverse strand, counting down.
GTCTCAGCGGCATTTCCAGCTACTTGCCATTGTCCTTGGTCAACCATGGCCTATCCTTGATAGCCACGTCCCCCGCTCGCTTCCGTGTGAAGCTAGCACATCGAGGGGGGCAGCAGTCGCGGCCCTTTAGCGCACGTGAACATCGCAAAGTGCTCGATCTGAGGCGTGTACTCATAAACGTTGGCTTGCGGTCATAAAGCGGAAGTCGCCCGGTCTGACCGCCAAGGGCGGCTTTTGACCCAGCGGAAACGTCGCAGCTCTTTGCGTTTGGTGTTATGATTGGGCCCAACGGCGGTGCAGCATCTGGGTTTCGGGGAGCGGCCATTGGGGCCTAAAAACGAGTCGGGATTTCAACTCAAGCCGTTGGCCAGCGAGCGGGCTCTGGAGCGCGCTGAGCGATTGGCCAATCTTCTGGCCTCCATCGTCGAGTCCAGCGACGATGGAATTGTGAGCAAGAATCTAGACGGCATTATTACGAGTTGGAACAAGGCGGCCGAGCGCATTTTCGGTTACTCGGCCACGGAGGCTATTGGTCAGCCCATTACACTCGTGATTCCGCAAGACCGGCTCAGCGAAGAACGGGAGATTTTAACCCGCATCCGACGAGGTGAGCGCATCGACCATTTCGAGACTGTCCGGCGACGTCGGGATGGTAGCTCAATCATCGTTTCGCTAACTGTTTCTCCTGTCAAAGACGCCCACGGCAACATCGTCGGCGCATCAAAAATTGCTAGAGATATTACCCAGCAGAAGCGAACTCAGGAGCAGATTAGCATTCTGGCTCGCGAGGCGGAGCATCGAAGCAAGAACATCCTTTCTAACGTACAGGCAATTATCAACCTTTCTCAGTCCGACACCTCCGAGGGCCTCAAGGAAGTGATCAGCGGGCGCATCCAAGCGATGGCAAATGTTCACTCGCTGTTTGTTGAAACGCGGTGGATAGGAGCCGAAGTCTCGGCGATCGCCAAGCAGGAGTTTGCCCCTTACCTCGAAGAGAGTCACCAGAAGCGGATTGTGATGGAGGGGCTGCAGACGGTGTTAGAACCCATCGCTGCGCAGGCGATTGCTGTTGTCCTGCATGAGTTAGCAACCAATGCTATCAAGTATGGAGCGCTATCCAACACAAGAGGCCGGATAGAATTGGCCTGGTCGCGCGCCGAGGATGGACAGCTGGTGCTGCGCTGGACCGAACTGGGCGGACCGAGGGTAAAGGCGCCCCGACGCAAGGGATTTGGTAGTCGGCTCATCGAAGGGACGATCAATCCACTTGGCGGGAAGGTGCTCTTTGACTGGCGCGCGGAAGGGCTGGTTTGCGAAATCGCCGTTCCGACGTGAGATGCCAATCGAGCTTCGCTGCTCTCGCCGCTACAACTTTTGCTTATGGCCGATTCTGTTGAAAATGGCGGTCTGTTGCGACGCAGAGATATCGGTGATTCAGTCTGTCTAGTTGGCAGGACTGAAGATCATGACGGGGCCTCGGCAAGTCGAACAGGCCGCGTTGTTCTATGAGTTCTCGCTCGAAAGACAAATCCCGACTGATCACTTGCTGCGGTTGATTGACAGGTTTGTCGATCTTGAACAGGTCCGGCTGGACCTGGGGACCTGGCGCCTTTCTACAGCAGCATCGGTCGGCCTTCGATCGATCCCGAGCTGATGATCCGGTTGCTCCTGATCGGTTACCGCTTCGGTATCCGATCGGAGCGGCGTCTGTGCGATAAGTTCACCTCAATTTGGCCTACCGGCGGTTTTGCCGGCTCGGTCTGGATGGGGCGGTGCCGGATCATTCGACATTCTCCAAGAACAGGCATGGGCGCTTCGGGCAGAGCGACCTCTTCCGTCGCGTGTTCGAGAGCGTGCTGCGCCGCTGCATCGATGAACGACTGGTCGGCGGCGAAGGATCTGCAGTCGATGCGAGCCTAATCAAGGCCGATGCAAATCGGCAGAAGGGGATCGAAGGCGATAAGGGACTTCTGCCGGATGCTGCCGGTCGAGCAATCGATGAGCGTCTGGCTATGCCGCTTTCGGAGCCGCGACCGAGGTCACCCCGAAGTTCATATCGCTCTCCGATCCGGCGGCGCGCTGGACGGGGCGCACGGCGGCCAAGCGTTTTTCGCCTATTCGACGAACTACCTGGTCGACATCGAGAACGCGATCATCGTCGATGTTGAGGCAACGACGGCAATCCGGCAGGCGGAGGTATTGACCGCTAAGCGCATGATTGAGCGCTCGCTGGAGCGCTTTGATCTCTATCCGAGCCGGCTCCTCGGCGACAGCGGCTATGGCTCGGCCGAGATGCTCGCCTGGCTAGTCTATGAGCACGGCATCGAGCCGCACGTTACAGTCTTCGACAAGTCGGCCCCGCACAGACGGGATCTTCTCGCGCGACGACTTCACCTATGACCATGCTGGGGACATCTATCGTTGCCCTGGTGGCAAAGTTCTTACCACGACGGGAACGTTGGTGAATGATGGTGCCACCATGCTTTACCTCGCCAGCAAGCGCGATTGTGATCGATGCGCATTGAAGGCTCGGCGTTGCCCCAAGCAGGCTTCACGGAGAGTGCCGCGCTCAATCTATGAGGGCGCTCGCGACATGGCGCGCCAGATCGCGAGATCGTGGGAGGGAGGCACCTCGCGCCGGCTCCGCAAGAAAATCGAGACGTTGTTCGCGCACCTCAAGCGCATTCTCAAGCTCGACCGTTTGCGTTTGCGAGGTCCAAACGGCGCGCGCGACGAGTTCATCCTCGCAGCCACCGCCCACAAACCTTCGAAAGATGGCCAAGCTGATCCCGATGCCCACCCGGAGGCTCGCATAGGGTCGGTAGAGCAGTTCGGCCACGTCGCGGCGGAGCTACTAAAACGAAATACTGCCAGCCTTTTTCAACGGAATCGACCATATGCAGACATTCGTCACCCCGGCCCGCGCCCTCTCGGCTTGGGCTCGGCCAACGGTGCGACCTCGACCGTGGCGCTCTCTGTGGCGCGCTCTCGCTCAATAGTCAGCCGCACTTGCTGACCGACCGCGGTCAGCCCGATGAGGTTGCGCATTTGCGTGGCGCTGCGGATCGGGATTTCGTTGGCCTTCAGAATGATGTCGCCGCGGCGAAGGCCCGCGCGCTCTGCGGGCGAGCCGGGGCTAACCTCCTTGACACGGGCACCCTGCGTCACACCCGCAGCGGGCGCCTCGAGATCCTCCAGCGCAACGCCGATGCGGCCACGCTCGACCCGCCCTGTCTGCGCGAGCTGCTCCATCACCTTGCGGGCCATGTTGATGGGTACCGCAAAGCCAATTCCCACATTGCCGCCTCCCGGAGAGATGATCGCCGTGTTGATGCCAACGAGTTCGCCGCGCAGATTGATCAAGCCGCCACCGGAGTTGCCGGGGTTGATCGCAGCATCAGTCTGGATGAAATCTTCATAGCCGTGCTTACCAAGGCCGGTGCGCCCGAGCGCGCTGACAAGGCCTGACGTGACGGTCTGGCCCAGGCCGAAGGGATTGCCCACCGCAATGACGAAGTCGCCGACCTGAAGCGCGTCGCTGTCGCCCAGCGCGATGGCTTTCAACCCGACGGGCCCCTTGACCTGTAGTAGCGCGATATCGGTCGGCGCATCGCGGCCGACCACGCGACCGGCAAACTTTCGGCCATCCTTGGTTCTGATTTGCACCGCGGTCGCGTTGGCAACAACGTGGTTTGCCGTCAATACATAGCCGCGCTGGGCGTCGACAATCACGCCCGATCCGGTGGCGTTGATTTCCTTCTCCAGCTGCTTCGGAACGTCGAAGAACTCCCGGAAAAACGGATCCTGGTACAGCGGATTGTCCTCGCGCACGCGTCCCTGCACCGAGATGTTGACGACGCTCGGCGTCACCTCCTTGACCAACGGCGCAAGGGTTGGCACGCGGCCGGTGTTAACGTCTGGAATTTGGGCGAGAACTGGCGGTCCGGAAAGGGTTAATGCCAGCGTCGAGCCGAGCCCGAGTCGCGCAAGCCCGCGCAAGTATCGCATCATTTCTCTCCGGTAGCACACGCGTTTATCGCCCCGTCCTCCGGGGCGGTGGCGGCGATTAACTGGTTGGCTCAAGTCGACTGTTCAAGAGCCCTCAGTGCATCGTTCGGATGAGCCGCCAAAATTTTCGTAGAAGCTCTTGAACGGATTTTGTCCGTTACCTAAGTCGCTTCCGCCCGGGGGCCGGTTTCCGGACCCGGATTTTTGACATCGCTGACCTAATCAGGAGGATGTGCATGCATTTCCGTCCATTGCACGACCGCGTGCTCGTGCGCCGCATTGATGCCGAAGAAAAGACCGCTGGCGGCATCATCATTCCCGACACCGCAAAGGAGAAACCGCAGGAAGGCGAAATCGTCGCCGCGGGCCCTGGCGGTCGGAATGAGCAAGGACAATTGGTGCCGCTCGACGTTGGTCCCGGCGACCGCGTGCTTTTCGGTAAGTGGTCCGGCACCGAAGTGAAAATCGAGGGCCAGGACTACCTCATCATGAAGGAAAGCGATCTTCTGGGCGTGGTCGACAAAGCCGGCTCGCTCAAGAAGGCCGCTTGAGCAAGCTGGAAGCTGACAGTCATTCGAGAAAGGAGCAGATAATATGGCTGCCAAAGACGTGAAATTCTCAACTGAGGCCCGCGAGCGGATGCTGCGCGGCGTCGATACGCTCGCCAATGCGGTCAAGGTGACGCTTGGTCCCAAGGGACGCAACGTCGTCATCGAAAAATCCTTCGGCGCCCCGCGCATCACCAAGGATGGCGTCACTGTTGCCAAGGAAATCGAGCTCGAAGACAAGTTCGAGAACATGGGCGCACAGATGGTGCGCGAAGTCGCCTCGAAGACAAACGATCTCGCCGGTGACGGTACCACGACGGCGACCGTGCTAGCCCAAGCCATCGTCAAGGAAGGCGCAAAATCGGTCGCCGCCGGCATGAACCCGATGGACCTCAAGCGCGGTATCGATCTAGCGGTTGAAGTCATCGTCAAGGACCTGCAGGTGCATGCCAAGAAGGTCACCTCCAACGAGGAAATCGCGCAGATCGGCACCATTTCCGCCAACGGCGACACCGAGATCGGCCGTTTCCTTGCCGATGCCATGCAGAAGGTCGGCAATGAGGGCGTGATCACCGTCGAGGAAGCCAAGAGCCTCGATACCGAGCTCGAAGTGGTCGAAGGCATGCAGTTCGATCGCGGTTATGTCTCGCCATACTTCGTGACCAACGCAGAGAAGATGCGGGTCGAGCTCGAGGATCCCTACATCTTGATCCACGAGAAAAAGCTCTCCGGGCTCCAGACCATGCTGCCGCTGCTGGAGGCGGTGGTGCAGTCGGGCAAGCCACTGCTCATCGTCGCCGAGGACGTCGAGGGCGAAGCACTCGCGACTCTTGTCGTCAATCGGCTCCGCGGTGGCTTGAAAGTGGCAGCCGTCAAGGCGCCCGGGTTCGGCGAGCGCCGCAAGGCCATGCTCGAGGACATTGCGATCCTCAGCGGCGGAACGGCGATATCGGAGGATCTCGGAATCAAGCTCGAGAACGTAACCCTCAACATGCTCGGGCGCGCCAAGAAGGTCGTCATCGACAAGGAGAACACGACCATCGTCAACGGCGCAGGCGCCAAGAAGGACATCGAGGCCCGCGTCACCCAGATCAAGGCGCAGATCGAGGAGACTACCTCCGACTACGATCGCGAGAAGCTCCAGGAGCGTTTGGCGAAACTCGCTGGCGGCGTCGCCGTGATCCGCGTCGGCGGTGCCACCGAGGTCGAAGTCAAGGAGAAAAAGGATCGCGTCGACGATGCAATGCACGCAACGCGCGCCGCGGTCGAGGAGGGTATCCTGCCCGGAGGCGGCGTGGCGCTCCTGCGCGCGTTGAAGGCGCTCGATGGTCTCAAAGCTTCTAATGCAGATCAGAAGGCCGGCATCGATATCGTGCGTCGCGCCATCCAGGTTCCTGCCCGGCAGATCGTCCAGAACGCCGGTGAAGACGGCTCGCTCGTCGTCGGCAAGCTGCTCGAGAACGCCGACTACAATTGGGGCTTCAACGCAGCCACGGGAGAGTACCAGGACATGGTCAAAGCGGGCGTGATCGATCCTGCCAAGGTCGTCCGCACCGCGCTGCAGGACGCGGCCTCAGTCGCCGCCTTGCTCATCACGACGGAGGCCCTGGTTGCCGACAAGCCGAAGAAGGCGGAGACGGCGCCTGCCGCGCCGTCCATGGATTTCTGATCAACTCCGAGCCCGGCCAGCGACGGCCGGGCTCATTCCACCCACCACGAGAAAGCAACGGTAGCACCAAGGAGCTTCAGATGAGCAGACGCATGCAATCTCCATCACCCAACGGCGGGGCGGCTGTAATGCATTGGCTCATGTTCGCCCTCAGCCTTCTCACCATCGCTTGGATCGGCTTGCCGAAATTAGGAGGATGAGATGACAAGAAATGATACTCTTTCCGCTCGTGCTGAGACTTCAGACCGCCGGGCCCGAATGATGATTGCGGGCGCGTTCGCTTATGCGGCAATGCTGCTCCCGGCGGGTGCCTGGAGCCTGGACGGTCCCTCAAAGCAGACCCCTGAGCGCGCGAACCACCTTCTGCCGCTTCCGCCCATCCCCTATCTGGATTCGATGCAGTGGATGAGCTGGAAACCGAGCCCGCCGCTGTTCAAGATGGACACGCTGCTGTTGCCAGACAGCAATGAACCCAACGTCCTTCGTCTTCCGTCCGACCTGGAAGGGACTGCACCCCAAGTGAGCTAATGCTCCACGCGCGGCCCGTCTATGGGTCACGCAGCTTCCCTGGCGCTCGAGGACGGCGTACCTGCGCCTCAACCGCGCTGTCCGAATTGCGGACCCGGGTGCATAACTCGCTTGTTAACGAAACGGACGTCAGGTCAGGTTACTGGGGACCAAAAGCCCTAAAAAATTTTTGGCCCCCTCTTGAAACCAAAAACGACTTTGCTAATTCTTTTGTCGCCACCGAAGGGTGGTGTCCGGGCGCCTCAGGGGTCCGGCCGTTGAGACGGGCACCGGTCGTGTCCGGTGCCGCTCGTAACCATCTTGCTCTTTGGAGGATTTGGCTATGCGCACTTATGATTTCTCGCCCCTTTGGCGTTCGACCATTGGCTTCGACCGCCTTTTTGACCTCGCCGAAATGGCCCAGCGGGCCGGCGAGGACAACTATCCGCCCTACAATATCGAACGGCTGTCTGAGGACCGCTACCAGATTTCGTTGGCGGTTGCAGGTTTTGCGCCCAACGAGATCGCGATCACGGCCGAACAGAACGTGATCACCATTGAGGGCAGCAAGTCGGAGAAGGCTGAGCGCGATTATCTCTATCGCGGCATCTCCACCCGCAGCTTCAAGCGGCAGTTCAACCTGGCGGATTACGTTCAGGTCAAGAGCGCCGCATTCGACAACGGCTTACTCAAGATCGAGCTGGTCCGGGAAATTCCGGAAGCCATGAAGCCGCGCCGTATCGCAATCAACGGCGTATCGGCCGACAATGTCCAGAAATTGGAAGCCAAGGCAGCCTAAGCAGGCTCCGACCGGCGCCGCGCGAGGCTTCGCGCGGCTGCCGCTCGTCGTCAATGCAAAGGAGGATACCATGCGGCCGACGACCGCTGACGACAACGTGTTTGACTTCAACGCGCTCCTGCATCCCGGCACCGCTTTCGAACATCCCAGGGATGTCGTGTGCCACGCCGGCCTGACGACGGCCGAGAAGCGGGCAATTCTGGCATCCTGGGCGTCCGACGCATCGGCGATAACATCATGCCCGTCGCTCCGCTCGCCCGCCGGACTGAAGAAGCCCGTATCGATCGACGAAATCCTCGAGGCCCTGTGCGAACTCGACGGCGGACCCCGGAATCCTCCGGGTGGAAAGCCTTGTCGGTTGCGCTCAACCGAGCGTGCCTTGGCCGCCTGAGCCGGAAGGGGACGAATGATGATCGAGGGAAATCTTGAACGCCTGCGTGCCCATTGCGCCAATATTCGGCGCTACCGCAGGCTCCTCGAGACGCGGCTGTCGGACCTGGAGCGAGCGTATATCGCACGCCGGATGAGCGAAGAGCAGCGTTCCGTGGAGGCTCTTTTGCACGAGACGTTTCCCGATCGCCTCTCGCTGCAGACGGATCGCCGACGAACAACGAACCTGGAGATGGCCGGGCTGCTGCATCCAGCCCAGGCGTTCGCTCATCCAATGGACGTTGTCGAAGATTTCGACCTCACATCGTACGAGAAACGGGCCATTCTATCGCTTTGGGCCGCGGATGCTTGCGCCGTGAAAGACGATCCAGAATTGAACCAGACAATCGATGGAGCCGTGAGCTTCGACGACATCGTGGATGCCCTGTGCCTTCTGGAGTCCGATTCGGATCGAAGGACCGATGGTTCCAACCGAAAAGGCCGACGTTTTGGCAGCCATGAGGCGGACGATAGTCCCGCCCTGTAGACCGATGCTTTTGTTGCTCTGCCGCGACTCTGACGAGCGCGGCAGAGGCGGGAATTTGTTGAGCGCTGCGAGGGGGAAATGTCTCAAACTGTTTCTCAGAAATTGCCGTCGCTCGGCACCGGGCTGACGAAGTATTTAACGGAAATTAGACAATTTCCGATTCTCACTCAGGAGGAAGAGACCACCCTTGGTCGGCGATGGCGAAACCACGGCGATCGTGAAGCGGCTTATCGCCTGGTGACAAGCCACCTGCGTCTCGTTGCGAAAATCGCCATGCGATATCGAGGTTATGGCCTACCCATTGCCGATATCATTTCCGAGGGCAATGTCGGCCTGATGCAGGCCGTGCGGCGATTCGATCCGGAGCGGGGCATCCGCCTTTCCACCTATGCCATGTGGTGGATCAAGGCAACGATCCAGGATTTTGTTCTTCGCTCCTGGTCGCTGGTGAAGATCACGGCGGACGCTGCCCAGAAGAAGTTATTCTTCAAGCTGAGGCAATCGAAGAGTGCGATCGCCGCCTTGGAGGACGGGGATCTGAGGCCAGAACAGGTCAAGACGATCGCCACTCACCTCAAGGTACCCGAACGTGAAGTCGTGAATATGGACCGTCGCCTGCGTGGCGACCTGTCCCTGAATTTACGACACAACGATGCCGGCGACGTCGGCGATGCCCTCGAACGACTGGTAGATCCGTCGCCTACTCATGACGTGACGCTGGCCGAGCACCAGGAACTGGCTCAACGGCGCCAAGCATTGACAGCAGCCATTGAGAAGCTAAGCCCCCGTGAAAGGCATATCTTCACAGCACGCTATTTGAGTGAAGATCCCCCGAAGCTCGAAGCGCTCGCCTTGGAGTACGAAATATCGCGCGAGCGTGTCCGCCAAATCGAGCAACGGTCATTTGAAAAGGTACAGTCCGCGATTCTGGCAGGAGGAGCCTGTCTGAAAAGTCCAGACAACATTCGAAGGAACGGTAAGCACACTTTCGGCTCAGGCGCTTGACTGTACGATGCTAACGCCATTCATTCTTTGTCTGATGGCGCGAACAGCATGGCCGCGGCAGGAGCCAACTGCGCGGCACGACATATCTCCGCATTTGAAACTGCTCGCCTGCGTTCAACGTCATTAACTACAAAGGCATCAGAAGACGCGTGTGCTGACGCCAGCTCGTTCGCCGAAGACACGGAGATTCGCGACGCCGCCTGAAGCGCTCCCACGCATTTCAAAAATAGGGATTCGGGGCGCACCGTGGTGGGGCTCCCTCTTCTAGGTGCTTGGTAAGCGCCCGACGCAGAAATTTCTGCATCGAATCCAGAATTTTTCTTAGACCCCTCTTGAAGCCAAACTCGTTTTTTCTAACCAAGGTCCCAGCCGTGGCCCGTGGTCCCGCCTGATAGACGCCGATAGTGTGAGAAACAGCGGTACTGACAAAGGTCATGCCGGACGCAGCAACAATGCTCAGTCGTCGCTCGGAAAATCCAACTCATCCCTCAAGCAGAGAGAGCATGAGCAGTGCTCTGAAGCCGTAGATTGCTAAATCGTTTGGATCATACCAAGCCGTTCCCGCAAACCGGCGCAAACTACGCGGTCCCTGATATTCGGAGTTGGCGGAGAAGCATCAGGGACTTGCGCTCCGCGCTGGCGTATTCCCTAAGTCGTGAATAGCGGAAATGGTCGAGCCCGACACCACTGTTGGTCGGCTGCGCTCCGCGGCAACATTAGCTTTGAGATGGGATATGATCGGTGGGCGAAGTCGTGCGCCCCAATGCGCTGTAATATTCCTGCTGAAAATTAGAAAAAAGCGGCCCGGCCTTGGGGTAGCTCTGGGGTGGGCCGGGCCGTCAGGACATGCCGAAGTGTGAGTTTCCGGCCGCGCCATGAGCGGTTCCGATTCGGGCAGCAAGAGGGCGCGCAATTCGATGTCGAGGGGCGATCATTTTGCCAATTCTGCCAGATTTAGTATTTCGGCGACGATTTTACGCCGCTCCGATGTGTCGTTTGATCGATTGAACTTATCTTCCAACACTTGGAAGGTTGTTCTGATCAGCGTGTCATCGAGCACGACCGGCAATTTATCCACGGCATCAAATCCGGCAGCAGCTGCCTCCTCAAACCCAGCCACGAATGCCTTCTTAAAGGCCTCGCGATCGTGCAGAAGATGCACGATCTTCGGCTCAATGGACGCGCTGAAGGCATGTCCGAAAACAAGAAACATACTCATGCCGCCACCGCCGTTTCAGCCTCGAGCGACGCAAAGAACACGCGGGGAGTTCCAGTGAATGGTACGACGACTGATCCGGGCATTACGAAGGTGCGATCTCGATCTTGGGGATAGGGGTCAACCAGGCCGAGATCGCGCTGCCTCGCCGCTGCTGACATCGCGATCATTGTTCGCCTTCATGGCCGCGTTCTGGCCGGATGGTGGCTCGATCTTGGTTGTCCGCGATGTTCACCGTGTCGGCATTGTCGTCGGGAGCCTCGCGGCGATCCGCCATCGCCTCGACGGCTTCGATCACATGCCGTCTTACTACCCGGTCCCGGATCGAGCGAAAGGCTCTGCCGCTTGACGTAGGGCTTCACATAGGCCTGAGCCATCAACCGCACCGCATGCCCCATCGTCCGCAGCTCGCGTGACCAATGATGCAATGATGCGCAAGCCTCGATCCCCACCAGGCGTGGCGGCAGCTTCTGGAAAAATGCCAAGACGTGCCGGCGCTTCAACTGTCGGCGTATGACCACCTAGCCGGCTGCATCAACGCCGTGCACTTGGAAGACCGACTTCGCGATATCCAGACCGATCGTCGAAATTGACTGCATAGGCTGCTAGTCCGAATCGTGGGAACCTCAAACGGCGCCCACTCCTTGGCACTCTCGTGCCTGTGGAGGAGTCGTCCAGCGTTAGGAGCTGACCTTCCGGCCCAGCTTCCAGAGTACTTCTTGCATGATCATCGTGCCGGCTTATCGCGCGCTGTTGGCAGCATCCCCGCCGTGTCCACACGTAAAGGGCGATATTGTCATTGTCCTATCAAAATAGGTGTGCGGGATGCGCGTTACCCCATAGGTGCTACTGCTTCTTCACCCTTTACCTTGAATTTTCTCACTCCTTTACTGGCACAGTTCCATTGGGAGGCATGGCCTCGAAATTTGTTGGACGGTGTTTGCTTCTCCACTTGCGTTCGCAGCAGTTTGCAGCAGATCGAGGGAGAATAGCATGCAAAAGCATCCGATCATTCGATTGCAGGTACTTCTCTCCGCGACTGATTATTCAGGCAGCGTCGGAGGGGCGTACGCGAAATAGCGACAAAGCTTCCGCTGCGCCCCATCTTAACGGACTTCCAGAAACTGACGTCCCCTCCCGGCGAGCGCCACAGATCGCCGAAGAGCTGACGCTTGGATTGCGCATTGTTTTGCAGCGAAACCGTTGGGCGATTGCGAGCCCGGGCGGCGACCGCCTGTTCCGAAGAAGGTACGAACGAGCGCCGCCTTTCGAAGGGAGGAAATCATGGCACCAGTATTGACCATCAATGGCAATCTCATCATCGACGAAGCCGCGAGCTTGCAGACCAGCGGCACTGACAATGACACGGGTGTTCAGGCGGGGCCCGACAACGAAGTTGCCTGGTCTTTCCTGCTTACGACCATGAGCGCGGCTCTCAAGACCAGTCTGGGCATTGTGGCTGGCTCCGCCGGCGAAGAGTCGGGTGATACGAGCGTGGTGTTTCCGCAAGCTGCGGCACGGACGATCGGCAGTGCCGGTACCGATTTCATCCAGCTCGGCACGACCACCGTCACCGACCTGCAATTCTCGAACTCCACGGGGGGACGATCACCAACGGCACGCCGACCCAGATTTTCGCCACCGGCGACGGAGCGCAGATCTTCCTCTACACCGATTCCAACAGCCACATCCTGCTCGGGCGCGAGGGCCAGTTCAACGGCACGACCTGGATTCCCAACTCGAACGGCACCGTCGCCTTCGCTATCGTGCTGGACGAGACCATCACCTCCGGCAACGTGACAGGCGGCAACGTCTGGACCATCCAGTACGAGGCGCTGAAGCACACCAATACCAGCGGGATCGACGACGCCGATACGCTTAACCTTTCCGGCCTCGTCGATGTGAAGGCCTTCTTCACCACGACGACGACGGTCGGCTTCCGCGCGAACTGCGGAAATGTCTCGGCCAAGACCGGTCCACCCAGCCGCCAGGAATAGCAGTCGCCGACGAAGAATGGCTGCTCTCGCTGCTCAAACAGTTTGCGTACGACCTGCGCCATGTCGTCAGCCGGCAGACCCTGCCGGGTTATGAACTCGCGATCAGTCACGATTCGAGCGACGCTGAGTGACCGAACTTCAAACCCGTCCCTCTTGACGGGCTCACCGCGCGACTTCGCTGGCGCGGCCTCATTGCGCGTTCGGAGGACAGCCGATCGTCAGCTTGAGGTGGTCCGAAATGCCAAATTTTGCGTTTTTAGGGGCGTGTTATCCGAAATGAAATCAATGTCTTGTGCGGGCGGGGCTGCCCATGCGCACTCATGGGAGAGAAGGGTGCGCATCCCCGAGTCGTGAAATGGGTGCGGCAACGGTTGGTAGAGTCTTTCGATTTTTGCGCTGATCGGTTGTTCGCATTGGAGTGAGGGTCTTAGCCCATCATAACCTTGTCGGCCCGGCTACGTCCGGTTCTTCGATCAACCCCGAGTTCGAAAGTAACACGATCACCTGGCCTAGGTGTTACTCCAGGCAGAAGGAACGTGACATGGAAGAAGATATCTTCCCCACCGGTATCCGGCTTTATGAATCCGAAGCCTTTGTCTTCCTTAAACAGCTTGACCATGCCCTTGGGCATTTCACTATTTCTCCGCTCAAAGACCGCATAATCGCACCTCCCTGTTAACGAGTTGCTTAGGCTGCGAACAGCAAGTGGTTAACGCGTACGTAGGAATCCGGGGAAAGCGGCAAGCTCGGTATCCTCGCTGAGGCCCGTTTCTCCTGCCGATGTTTTTGTTCCACGCGCGGAAAGTAATAGAGGTTGCTGAGGAGCGGCGGATATCGAGAGAGCACTCGAAAGATTGTAGCAGGCGATCCGTGCCAGCCCGCACGATCTGCTGATGTGGCTTTGGTTGATCTGGCGTGGGCTCTTGCAGTTCCTTCCACGGGCCTGCGCTGCAGGCAATGCGCCAAGCTGCTCGCCTGCATCCGGGTTATGTAGTTACCTTCCAATGCATTGCCGCGCCGCTTATCTTGGGCGTTTGACGAGGCGCGCCCAGTCGCTGGAGCAGCTTGAGCGTTGGCCGGAAAAGCGACCGTGGATGCGGCCTGACGGTTATGTGCTTCTCGTCGAAGGTATCCGCCTCGCAGCCATCGAGTGACACCGCGATCCTAACCGAACCGGACAGCGGAAATCCTCTTTTGAAGATTTAGCAAATCAACCGCCTTCGGCGTCAGAGCTGCGACGCTCGCCAGTTGTTCGGATTGCGAAATATGGTCCTGCGTCAAAGAAATAGCTCCATCGGAATTCCCAGAGCATCTAGCGCTCGGGCCCCGGCCACGAAGGCATATCCGACGGTTTGAGCGCGGCGCGCTCCAGTCTGCGAAGCGGTCAAACACGCGGGAGCCCCGCGCCAATGCAGCTAAGGCCAGCAATCAGCAGCACGCCTGCGCACGCCTCCAGGATGATCGAACGACGCCGACTTGCATACAAGGCGAGCATAGATCCCACGATCGTGGTCACGATACCGAATTCCAGGATCATCGATTCAAATCGCTGAACTTTGAAATTGGCTTTTGACGAAGAGAGAATGAAATATCTCAGAGACTGCCACGCCGGGCGCGCTCATCGTTTTTCGGTTTAACGTTAAGGTCGCGATCCGTGGACGGATGCGCCGCCGAGCCCGCGAACGCCGGCTTGCTCAATAGGGGAGGGAGGTCCGAGCGAGAAACCTCTACCGACGCGGACGAGGCTTCATTCCGACGCAAACGCAGGGTCCGCTCTTTTGAAGCCAAAGCGGCGACGCGAAATGACGGACGTCAGGGCGTGCCTCGATCAATCGGACCGTCGCACGCTGAGAAGCCGCTAGACGTCGCGATGAGTGGACGCCAGCGAACCGCTCTAGCGCGGTTGGTCAGGGATTTCTTGCCACGTCTTCGAGTGCTCTGAAATCCACTTCGCGGCGTCGTGCTCAGTAGTAAAACCCTTGATGACTTCCGTTTCGCCATCGGGCCACAGAATGTCGATCCTCCAGCCGGGGCCGGGATTTTTGCAAGCCATGAAAGCTGGTCGCTGCTCGATCATTTGTTGACTATGCGCCGACGGTGGCTAGCTACAAGCCAGTGATCCTGCCACACCTCCATCTTTTTCGCTCGTGCGACCCTTAGATCTCACGCCGATCCTTTCGTGGTCGTGAGTTAAGAAGATCCGGCAGCGGTGACAGTTGGGGGCGTGGCTCGGAACTTGGCTCTGTGGTTGCTTCGTCCTGGACATTGGTCCGGCGCCGGCGGCTAATCACAAGGCCAATCAGGCCGACCACTATCAGCGCGGCCCCTGCGATTATCAGCCAATGCGGCAATTGCAATGAGAGCAGCAAGGCCTTTGCCATTTTCACTCCAGGACAGCGTACTCAAATGCCACGCCCTCGGGGGCGTTTTCCTCGAACCATTTCTCGGCGGCCTCGATCGAAGCGAAGACCTTGATGTGGTCCTCGTCGCAGATTTTCTTGGCCGTGTCCGTGTAGATCCAGACAGTTTTCATCGCATCAACTCAAATAATCCTTGACCTCGGTCAACCCGCAGCTTGGTGCCCCACGGCATCTGCCCCAGCAGCATATGCCTCGTGCCGACCGCGACCCGATCGCGTTAGATGTTGTCCTGTTCTGCGTGATAACCCTTCATGTCCGCGGCGAACCGGTGGGCGACCTCGGGCGGGATTTCCAGCAGCTTTCGGTTGATCGGCATGGCATTGGCATGAAATTACGACAACACTGCCAAGCTTAAAATACGCGCAGCCGGCGTGGGTGCCATGGTTCATCTTCCAAACGGATTGCTGCGGCGGAGGCATGCAGAAGCTCCCGCTCTTCCAGCCGCCATGTTTTGACGGATAGGCGATGGCTGAAATCTTATTGGCCCGCATCGCCGGTGCGAGTGCAATGATGGGTTTGACCGACGTCTTGTGCGCCAAGCTGCCATCCTTGCGCTAACGCTTGCGGGATCGCGGGGCGCAGCGAGCGGTGAAATCACGCGTATGAAGGACGATCCGACCAAAATCACGCTCGGCAAAATGCGACAAACAGGCGCAACTCGCACATTGTTCTCTGCAAAGATTATCGGCGCTCCCACAATGTCCGGCTAGGCGCAGCGATAGCACGACGGGATGTGCCTATCCGATCTCAATTTAATTGCACGGCCTTGAAAGGCAGGGCTCGATCATTCGATCGCTCGACGTGCCGCCCGAAATGGATCCTAATTAGCTGCGCCGGCAGACTGCGTTGGTGTACGTCGCTCGGCAATTACGCCGTAGTCAGTGTCCAAAAAACAACCACAGCAGGATGATCACAGGAATTGGCACGCCCAAAAGCCAAAGCAAAACGCCTCGTCCCATCTCGCTTCCCTCCCTTATTTATTCACGCCAATGGCAACTCCGGAGACGCGGCCATGTTCCTAGCCCACGGATCGCGTCGTCCTTGCCGCCGCTACGAAACCGGCGCCATGCTGATCACGTCGAACCGCAGCGTTGCCGAATGGGGCACCGTGTTCGCCGATCCCGTGGTCGCCACCGCCATCCTCGATCGGCTCCTGCACCACAGCCACGTGCTGACGATCCGCGGCGACAGCTATCGTCTCCGCGCCAAGCGCAAGAGCGGCCTCATCAAGCCGCCGCCCGACGGTGACGGCTCCGGTCGGCTCCGCCTCCCTCCGGCCCATTAACGTCGGAAACAACCTTCAACCGAGATCATAATCCAGACGGTGGGGGCAGTTCTTCATGACGCAAAGGGGGCAGTTCCGGATGGCGTTTGACACTCTCGTTGCTGATGACGAATGAACAGTCGCCGCTGCTTGCGATCCATATCTCCAGTTCAGTATCGACTCGGCGAAAGTGCAGGGCCATATCACCCGCCACAAACTTTGGTCGTCCGTGATCGTCCACATGGGACGCTCAACCTCCTTTGGTGCAGTTGGCCGCTTCGGCCTCCCGCGCCAGCCGTTCGGCTTTTAGGCGCTCCCGATTATCGTGGATCGCTTTTTGCGCTTTGGCGTAATCCGTCATGGCTTCCGTCGGCCTGACAGTTTTGAATGCTTTGTTTGCTTCGCGCTCCGCAGCCGTCGGCGCCCGTTCGTTGCGGCTTCGCGCTCTTGTTGTGGGGGCTGCGGCGACCGTTGCACATGGGTCCGCTGCGGCGGCCGCAGATAGGATCCATCTGGGATTCGTTGGCTATCGCTCTGCAACCAATGACTACTGTATCAACGCGAGCAGCGTGCAGGGTGACCCGCAGACTGCTTTCATGTGGCGCTTCAGCAAGAGCGGAGCGCTCACGGGCAGGCGCGGGGCAGGATCAGTTCGTGTTCGCGCCGAACGCGTCCGTGCCTGTGCAGCACACGATCACGAACTTCGCGCTGGGGATCGACAAGCTCGACGTTCGTCAATTCAGCAATCTCTTCCCTTGGATCGCTTCCGACCGAGAACCAGGTTGGCAACGACACGACAATTACCTCTGGATGTCGACGACGCAATTCTTCTTAAGAATGTGATTGCAGCGAATTTGCAGGTCCTCTTATGCATCCATAAGCGATGCATCGTGCTGATGCATTCTGTCGACCTAGCGATAACGTTTGAACATATTTCATCGCACTTTAGGTGGTCTGGTCTCATCTACGACGTCAGGCCAGAAACAAAGCCAGTCTGGCTGCGTAGCGCAGATGTTTCCGGCGACGTCAGCAATGCGATCAGGCGTTGCGCCTGCGATGCCGACGATGCCTGTGTCGGAATGGCCGCCGTATACATCGTCGCGAGCCCGCACTCCGGCGGCAGGCTGCCCGACAACACGACGCCCTTGGTGCTGATGATCTCGGTCGATTGCGTACAACCGATCGGCCGCCGATCTCCGGATTCGGCCAGATGTCGCATGGCCGTCGCACCGTTTGGAAAGATCTTGAGGCGGTCCGCGACGACATCAGCGATGTCGAGCTGCGCGAGCACCCTGCCAACATGAATTCCGGCCGTCGACACCTTCGTATCGGGCACGAAGATCGCGTCCGCCGCGAGCAATGCCGCGCGCAGGCTGGCCGCGTCGTCGGCGGTGACCGACGGATCGCCGGCCCGGACGGCGAGGGCGGTTTCAACCCGGCCGATGTCCGTGATCGAGCTGCGCAAAACCAGCCCTTCGTCAGCCAGCTTCGCGATCAGAGCGGCGGTCAGGATGACGATGTCGGTCGGTACGCCGGCGCGCAATCTGTCGGCCATGGCGCCGACCGCGCCAAAATCGCCGGCAATGCTGAGCCCGGTCTCAGCTTCAAATGCTGGCGCGAGGCTGCGCACCAGGCCCTGCGCCGCCCCGCCGCTCAGGATGCTCAACGTCTTCATGCGCAACGTTCCTTCGCTCGCGGTCTGCCGTTGCGCGCTTACTGGGCCTTGTCCAGCCTTTTGACGACGTCTGTCCACTTCACGATATCGGCGCGCAGGAATGCGTCGAACGCCGCCGGCGTCATGGTCATCGGCGCCGCGCCCTGCGCGGCCCAGAGCTTCTCGACCTCTGGCCGCTTGATTGCGGCGTTCACTGCCGCGTTGAGCTTGTCGATGATCGGCGTCGGCGTGTCCGCCGGGGCCATCAGGCCGAGCCAGATCGTTGCCTCATAGCCGGACACGCCCGCCTCGGTCACCGTCGGAACGTTGGGCAGCACCGTCGAACGAATCTTGCCGGTCGTTGCGAGTGCGCGCACCCGGTTTTCGGCGACATTCGGCGCCATCGCCGGAACGGCATCGATCATCATCTGGACCTGGCCGCCGATGACGCCGCCGCGGGCTTCGCCGCTGTTGCGGTAGGGCACGTGCACGACGTCGATGCCGGCCACGGCTTTGAACAGCTCGCCCGCCATGTGATACGGCGTGCCCTGACCTGACGAGGCATAGTTCAGCTTGCCGGGCTGTGCCCTTGCGAGGGCGATGAATTCCTGCAAGGTCTTTGCCTGCACGGCGGGGTGGACCACGATCACGAGATCCGAGGTATTCAAAGACGCGATCGGCGTCAGGTCGCGCATCAGCGCATATTTGCGCTGCGGCACCAGCGATTCGTTCGCGGTCTGGGTGTTCGACATCATCAGGAGGGTGTAGCCGTCGGCCGGCGCCTTGGCGACCTCGAGGGTGCCGATCACGCCGCCGGCGCCGGTGCGGTTCTCCACCACGAAGGGCTGGCCGAGGCTTTCCTGCAAGATGCCGCCGATCTGTCGCGCGACGACGTCGGCCGGACCGCCGGGACCGAAGGGAACGATGATCCTGACCGGCCGCGCGGGATAGTCTTCGGCGTCAGCATATGAGCCTGACATGGACACGGTCAGCAACGCCGCGACAAACACCAAGGCGTATCGCAGGCTTGCCATTGACTGAATCCCCCAACTTTAGTCTTGTTTCTTGATCAGAAGTCTAGCTGCAACCTGAAGCCTCTGTCGACGACAGACTCCGTTTTCGCGCATTGGAATAAGAGCGGGAGGACGGTGTACAACTTCGCCATCGCGTGCGGGGAATCATATGAGGAAACATCCTGGGCTATCGCGCCGCGACATGCTGAAGGGCTCGGGCGCCGTGCTCACCGGGGCCGCCCTTTCAACGCGCGTGACGGCCGCCGCGCCACCGGCGGAACCGGTGACGCCGACGCTGATCGAGGCAGCGAAGAAAGAGGGACAGGTCGTCTATTACACCTCCACCGATCTGCCGGTCGCGGAGAAGCTGGCGAGGGCGTTCGAAGCGAAATATCCCGATATCACGGTGCGCGTCGAACGCACCGGCGCGGAGCGCGTGTTCCAGCGGGTCGGCCAGGAATATTCCAGCAACATTCATGCCGTCGACGTCGTCAACTCGTCCGACGCCGCGCATTTCATCGTGTGGAAGCGCGACGGTATTCTCGCGCCCTATGTTCCGGAAGAGGTCGCAAAATACTACCCCGAGGAGCATCGCGACGCGGACGGGCAATTCGCAAGCTTTCGGGTCTGGCTTTCGATCATTGCCTACAACACCAATCTCGTGAAGGCCGAGGAGGCGCCGAACAGCTTTGCCGATCTGCTCGATCCGAAATGGAAGGGCAAAATCGTGAAGGCGCATCCCGGCTACAGCGGCACCATCATGACCGCGACCTATCAGATGCAGCGCGATCTCGGCTGGAGCTTTTTCGAGCAACTCGCCAAGCAGAACATCATGCAGGTGCAGTCCTCGACGGATCCACCCAAGAAGCTCGATCTCGGCGAGCGTGCTGTGATGGCCGACGGCAACGAATACAACATCTTTCAGATGAAGGAGACCGGTCGCCCGGTCGAGCCGGTCTATGCCACCGAGGGGTCGCCGATCATTGTCGGCCCGAACGGGATCTTCAAGGACGCTCCGCATCCGAATGCCGCCAGGCTGTTCCAGTCCTTCGCGCTCGGGCGTGAGGGCCAGCAGCTCAATGTCGAGATCGGCGGCCTCAGATCCGTCCATGCACAGGCCAAGGAGAAGGCTGGACGCAGGCCGCTAAAGGACATCAAGACGATGAAGGACGATCCGGTGGCGGTGGAGCGGGAAGGGGAATCGATCAAATCGCACTACACCCGCATCTTCCGCGTCTGATGCGACGGCTCAGGCCAATAGCTGCCCGTCCCGGCGCCTGCCGCATGGCACGTGAGCAGATTTCGCGCCGGCTGGGTCAATAATGCCCCTCGGCGGGGGGGATATTTGATGTTACCAATTTGGCCATGAACCAGCATGCCAAGGTTGACATCCGCCATTCCACCTGTCCGCACGATTGCCCGTCGGCATGTGCGCTCGACGTCGAGGTGATCGAGGGACGCTCGATCGGTCGCGTCAGGGGCTCCAAACAGCAGACCTACACCGCCGGCGTGGTCTGCGCCAAGGTCGCGCGGTATGCCGAGCGGATTCATCATGCCGAGCGGCTGATGGTCCCGCTGCGCCGGACCGGGCCGAAGGGCTCCGGCCAGTTCGCGCGGATCTCCTGGGACGAGGCGCTGGACGAGATCGCGGCGCGCTTCGACGCGGCCGAGCGGGAGTTTGGCGCCGAGTCGGTCTGGCCCTACTATTACGCCGGCACCATGGGGCTCGTGATGCGCGACGGCCTCAACCGTCTGTCGCATGTGAAGAAGTATTCGCGCTTTTACGGCACGATCTGCGCAACCATCGCGCGTATCGGCTTTGCGGCCGGGACCGGCAAGATCGCCGGTGTCGATCCCCGCGAGATGGGCGTCTCGGACCTCGTCGTGATCTGGGGCAGCAATCCGGTGAACACCCAGGTCAATGTGATGACGCATGCATCGCGCGCGCGGAAGGAGCGCGGCGCGAAGATCGCGGCGGTCGACGTCTACAACAACGAGACCATGAAGCAGGCCGACATCAAGATCCTGCTGCGGCCGGGCACCGATGGCGCGTTTGCCTGCGCCGTGATGCACGTGCTGTTCCGCGAGGGATTTGCCGATCGCGAATATCTCGCGCGCTATACCGATTGCCCCGACGAGCTGGAAGCGCATCTGAAGACCCGCACGCCGGAATGGGCCTCAGTGATCTCGGGCGTGCCAGTCGAGGAGATCGAGGCGTTCGCGCGGCTGGTCGGACAGACCAAGCGCTCGTTCTTCCGTCTTGGCTACGGCTTCACCCGCAGCCGCAACGGTGCCGCCCAGATGCACGCTGCCTCGTGCATCCCCGCGGTCACCGGCGCCTGGCAATATGAGGGCGGCGGCGCGTTCTTCAATAATGCCGCAATCTGGCGCTTCGACGAGTCGATCATCGAAGGCCACGACGCGATCGATCCCTCGACGCGGGTGCTCGATCAGTCCAAGATCGGCCGCATCCTGACCGGCGATGCCGAGGCGCTCCGCGGCGGCGGGCCGGTCAAGGCGATGCTGATCCAGAACACCAATCCGATGACGGTCGCGCCCGAGCAGGCGCTGGTGCGCCAGGGCTTTGCTCGCGAGGATCTGTTCGTCGCGGTGCACGAGCAGTTCATGACCGAGACGGCGCAGATGGCCGATATCGTGCTGCCGGCGACGATGTTCATGGAGCACGACGACCTCTATTACGGTGGCGGCCATCAGCACATTTCGGTCGGTCCGAAGCTGATCGATCCGCCCGGCGAGTGCCGTTCCAATCACGAGGTGATGCAGGGGCTCGGCCGCCGGCTCAACGCCGTGCATCCCGGCTTCGACATGACGCCGCGCCAGCTGATCGATGCGACGCTGAAGAAGAGCGGCCACGGCACGATCGAGGCCCTGGAGGCCGACATTTGGCGCGACCTGCAACCTGATTTCCGCACCTCGCATTATCTTGACGGCTTTGCCCATGCCGACAAGAAGTTCCATTTCAAGGTCGATTGGGGCAAGGTGCCCGTCGGCACCGGCGGGCTGATGGGGGCGTGGGACAAGATGCCCTCGCTGCCCGACCACTGGACCATCATCGAGGAGGCGGACGCACAGCACCCGTTCCGGCTCGCGACGTCACCCTCGCGCAGCTTCCTGAACACCAGCTTCAACGAAACGCCGTCGTCGCAAGCCCGCGAGGGCGCGCCGACCGTGATGATTCATCCCGACGATGCGGCGACGCTCTTGATCGCCGATGGCGACGCGGTGACGCTCGGCAACATGCGCGGCGAGACCACATTGACCGCAAAACTGTTCGACGGCGTTCGCCGCGGCGTGCTGATCGCCGAGTCGATCCATCCGAACAAGTCCCATATCGGCGGGCGCGGCATCAACATGCTGACCGGGGCGGAGGCCGTCGCACCGCTCGGCGGCGCCGCGTTCCACGACAACAAGGTCTGGATCCGGAAGGTATCGATGGCCGCATAAATCCTGCTTGCAGTCGGCGCCGATCCTGCCGCAAATGTCGGCTGACACCGGCACATTGGCCAAGAAAACAGGCAGGAAACATGACCGACAACAGCGTTCTTCTCGAAAAGCGCGGGCAGGCGTTCTGGATCACCATCAACCGCCCGGACAAGCGCAACGCGCTCAATGCCGGTGTGATCGCCGGCATCGCAAAGGGTTATCGCGAGGCGCATGACGACAAGGACGTCCGCGTCATCGTGCTGACGGGGGCGGGCGACAAGGCGTTCTGCGCCGGTGCCGATCTGCAGAACAGCGGCGCGGCCTTCTCGATGGATTTCTCGCGCCCCAATGTCGACTACGCCGATCTGCTGCGGCTGTCGCAGAATGCGACCAAGCCCGCGATCGCGCGGGTCGGCGGCGTCTGCATGGCCGGCGGCATGGGACTGTTGTGCATGACCGACATGGCGGTCGCCGGCGATGGCGTGATCTTCGGTCTGCCTGAGGTGAAGGTCGGCGTGTTCCCGATGCAGGTGCTGAGCCTGCTGCAGTCGATCGCCCCGCCGCGCCTCGTCAACGAATGGGCGCTGACCGGCGAGCCGTTCGACGCCGCGACGGCCAAGGCTGCGGGTCTTCTCAACTACGTTGTGCCGGCAGCCGAGCTCGATGCCAAGGTCGATTGGCTGATCGGGCGCATCGTCGACAAGTCGCCGACGGCGATCCGTCGCGGCAAATACGCGATGCGGGCGATCGCCTCGATGTCATTCGATGAAAGCATCGCCTACACCGAAAGCCAGATCGCGCTGCTCGCGATGACCGAGGACGCCAAGGAAGGCCTCAAGGCTTTCGGCGAGAAGCGCAAGCCGACATGGACCGGGCGTTAGCGGAAACCCAATCGAGGGTTTTCCTTTTCGGAATCGCACGCCGACTTGAGTTTTGAGAATCAAGCGTGTCGATTGCTCGAAACGATTTAAGAATGAGGAGCGAGCACGCCTTCTGACAAGAGGGTCGTCCTGGCTCGCTCCTCGCGGCGCTTCTTGGCGGCCACGATCAATTGCTTCCGCGTGCGTTTGGCGTAGGTGGGTAGTTGTAGTCTCGAGCGATGTCGGCCGGCGGCACGCAGTTCAGCGTCGGTAAGATCGCTGTCTGCGCCTTCGGTGAAGCCGCCGTGGCGAAAGGACGTAAATGAGAGCTCGTTCCGAAGTCCCGCTGCTATGATTATCTTTTTAACAACATGCCGAAGGTAGCGCAGATCCTTGCGCTCGGTGATCCACGGCAGAGGAGTAGGCGACCTGCGATGGGCATGATCACGGCGAAACGCCAGTCCTGAAGCGACTGAGTCTTTGAGAGCATCAAGCTCCGCCATCAGCTCGGGGAAGAGCAGCACACTGTTCTCATCGACCAAAGGCCACCAGGCTTCTTCGCCATTCTTTGGGTGCATAATCCTCACGCTGTTGGGGCGTTCTTTCGGTCGATAGTGCTCGATTTCGAAGACTCCGAATATATGTTCCTCGCGCTGCAGCCACTCCCAGGTCAGCAATGCAGCAGTTGCGATCGAGTGGTACCCCAGTCTCTTTGCGGCTTGCCTGAAGGCGACAAGCTCTTCCCAGGTCGCGGTAGGCGTCTCTCGCACGGCCTGACCAGGGGCCCGCGATTTTAAGCCCATCCGCGAGAATGGGTTGATGGCTGGCACTTTCGTTTCCTGGGCGCGCTGACCAACGAACCAGGCGCGCCTGCATGCGGTCATGGCAGCGTTTGCGAAACGCCGACGTTCGCGCTTGACGATGTTTCCATCCGCGTCCTTGTATTGAACGACGAGCAGATTTGCATAAACCGCATCGACAAATGCTTTGGAAAAATCAGCAATCTGTTTCGAGCCCGCGCGGCTACCGTCGTTCAATTCGTGGTTGGCGAATAGCGCCAGGCCTTGGTCGTATAAGCGTTGGGTCTTGAAATCGATTTCACGCCATCGGTGGTTGGCTTTGAAAACGCCGACAAGCCAATCAAAAGTGCCAGGCACGGGAGACGCCGGGACCATGTCGGTCAATCCGCCCGAACGCCAGCTGTCGAAGGCAGGCAGCAGAATATTCTTGGTTCTGTTGAGAGCGGTTGCATAGTCTTCTCCCAGTGCTTCAGCTGTGACAGGGCAGCCTTCATTGCGAGCCCACGTTGGCGGCTCGAAGAAATATCCGCGTCGACCATTCTTCAATGACTTTAGCCTGCAGTAGCGCGGAAGCTTCATTGCAGCGCGACCTTAACGTCTTGCCAGGGAGGCCAAATCCTCGCCTTCTGATCTGTCCAAATTGGTAGTTCTACGGGGCGCGGCAAAATCATCAATCGCGGCCCTTGACCAGACCGGTTGCCGCGCCCGCCCAATTCCACGATAGCCGATTGGAGGCGGCGCCTCGCCGCGGCCTACGGCTCGCGCGAGTTCATGGCTATTTGCGAAATCCAAATAGGCGGCGGCCATGTCGGCACGCATGAGTGCAGGCCAGGCGCCGATGAGCGGATAACGAGCAGGAAGAGCGGAGCGGGATGTCATAGGCGTTAGCTCGCGCGTCAATGCTGCAACGATCTCGGTGCCGAATTCAGTAGAATGGCGTCATCATCCCTGGAGAGGGTCCTTATTCGTGCGACGCCTCGGAAAGCACGAAACCGGATATTCAAAGTCAAATTCGCCGCTCCCTTGTGGCTTTCTGGCATGCTGCCCTCCAGTCACATGGATGCTCTCTCGGAGCACGAGAAGGCTGCGAGGAAAAGAGCCATCAACAATTGGTGCGGTAATCGGCGGGCCTAGAGTGCGAAAAAGTGCCGGGCATCGATTGAGCCAGTATTCAGCGGTGCCTCAAGTCATTGAGGCCCTGCTTGAGGTCCTGAAAAATGCTCGATGGCAATTCGTCGAGAGAAATTTCGGCGGCGCGCGGGGATAATCCGCTCGTTGAGAGGCATATGATTCTTGCGGGCCGTCAGTTCGAATTCCGACAAGTCCTATCGCTGATCCGACGTTTGGGGCCCTTAACAAGCCCTCTTTTGTCGGAATGGCGGGGCCGTCTGACGGTAGCTGCTCCGATCGAGGAGATCCTTCTCGGGGGACCGATTGGAATGATGGGCAGAGCATGAGTACCGATCGCTACGTACTGCAGACTGACTGACGATGAGTCCTCTTGTGTCGGTCCGGCTGGGCGTCGCCCTTTCGGGCCGGGCTGTCGGCTGCGCTGAAACCCCGGGCTTCGCCCGGTTTTCACCCTTCGGGCTTCCATCCCTGACGCGATGGAGGCACCGGAGACACCAACCTGCGCCGCGCAAGCGCGAAAACGAACATAGAGAGGGAGAGTGCGGTCGCTGGAGGCCGTGACGGGTTGAATGTTGCGAGAGAGGCTCGCGGCGCCCGTCGCGGAGACCCGCAATGTCCAAATATCATCCCTCGGTGCGCGCCAGCCAGAACCGGGTGAGCCTGCATGACGAAATTACCAACAGAATCATCGCCGAACTGGAGGCCGGCCATGTACCCTGGGTTCAGCCTTGGGACGCTGCGGCTGGGACGGCGCCGCTAGCCATGCCCGAGAATGCCGCGTCACATCGTCCCTATAGCGGAGTTAATATACTAATACTCTGGAGTGCAGCCCGGGATCGCCGATTTTCAAGCCAACGCTGGCTGACCTATCGTCAGGCGCTTGCAATCGGTGGCCATGTCCGCAAAGGCGAGCAGGGTACTACTGTCGTTTATGCCGATCGCTTCGTACCATCTGATGAAAAGCGCCGTGTGTCCGAGACCGGCGAGGAGGCGCACGCTGTTCCATTCCTGAAGCGCTTTACCGTCTTCAATACCGATCAATGCGTACTCCCAGCGGAAATTGCGACCACGGCACCGCCGTGGCGATCTGGCATGATCGAGCCGACGGTCGAGGCGTTGATCAGAGCGAGTGGTATCGATTTTCGCATCGGAGGCACTCGAGCGTTCTATGCACCGGTGGAGGACTACGTCCAGGTGCCGCCGCCAGCGGCCTTTTTCGAGCCGATCAACTGGCACCGCACGGCGCTCCATGAGCTTGGCCACGCTAGCGGCCATGCTTCCCGCCTCGATCGCGACCTTGGCGGTTCCTTTGACACCAAGAGATACGCCTTCGAGGAATTGATCGCCGAACTCTGCGCCGCATTCTGCTGCACATCACTTGGCATCGCGCCCACCGTGCGGCACGCTGATTATATCGGTTCGTGGCTCGAGGTTCTGCGTGAGGATAACCGCGCGATTCTGCGAGCAGCGTCGCAGGCGAGCAAGGCCGCTGACTATCTGCTCGGCTTCCTTCCTGAAATCACGGCGGTCCCATCGACCAGCCAGGCCGTCGCGAATGAGGAGGTGGCGTCATGAGGCCCTGCTGACGGACGAGAGGAAGAGGCGCGCGAGAACCGCCATGACGGGTTGGAGGCCGAGAGAGAGGCTCTCGGTCGCTCGTCGTGGTGAACTCAGATGACAGAGACTTCCGAAAGAGCAAAGCCGTTTCGCTCCGGTGATATTTCCGAAGATAGAAGGTTGCCTGATGCTTCCGAGCTGGCGCATCGCCTGTCGCGTGATGCCGAGGCGGTTTGTCGACACTATCTCTCCAATGGCCGACGCCAAGGACGTTATTGGGTGGTGGGAGACTGCAGAAACACTCCCGGTCGATCCCTGTTCGTACGGTTGAACGAAACGCTCCAGGGACTTGCAGGCAAGTGGACGGATGCCGCCACCGGAGAGCATGGTGACCTTCTCGACATCATTCGGCAAAGCTGCGGATTGGTTCATTTTCGTGATGTGGCGAAAGAGGCGCGACGATTTCTCGGTATGCCGAGGCCCAATCCCCAACCGACATCGATTCCTGGTCGCGGGGCGATCCGAGCCAGATCCGCGGAGGCTGCTCGTTGTCTGTTTGCCAAGTCGCAGCCGATTGGTCGGACCATCGCCCAACTCTATTTGCGAGAACGCGGTATCGAACCCGTCCATGACGAAGGCGCGCTCCGTTTCCATGCGCGATGCTATTATCGGCCCAACGAAGACTCGCAGATCGAGGTCGGCCCGGCGATGATTGCCCGAGTGACCGATCTCAAGGGACAAATCACAGGCGTACACCGCACCTGGCTTCATCCCTCGGGGCGCAGCTTGGCACTCGTCGATACGCCGCGGCGCGCATTGGGCAATCTCTTGGGCAACGCAGTGCGCTTTGGAGCGGTTGATGACGTCCTGGTAGCGGGCGAGGGGATCGAGACCATGCTGTCGCTTCGCTGCGTATTGCCGACCATGCCGATGGTGGCAGCCCTTTCGGCCAATCACCTTGCCGGCATCCTCCTCCCGCCGTCGCTGCGGCGACTCTATATCGCTCGCGATGCGGATGCGGCCGGAAGGGTCGCGGCGACGAGCCTGACGACCCGCGCCGAGGCCGCAGGCATTGAAGCGCTCACTTTGTCGCCGAGGCTCGACGATTTCAACGATGATCTACGCGCCATGGCTGCCGTGGAATTTCGAACAACGTTGTGCGAGCAACTCGTTCCAGAGGACGCCGTCCGCTTCTTGTCTTTAGCTGCGAGCAAGCCGGGATAGCGGCGGCGAGTTCGGTCCCGATACCTTCATGCCGATCGGCTCAAGCTCGGTGTCGCTGGAAGCGGTCGCCCCCGGCCTTCTAGAGGGCGATCGGACAGCAAGCGCACCGACCCGGCAATGGCCGCGCCCGGCTATTTTCCGCCGGCCCTGCGGGCCTTTGCATCGCGAAGCAAAATAGCCGGGTTTTGGCCATCCTCCGCTCCGCTTCGGCGCCCTCGGCTTAGGCCTCGGGGTTCTGGCTCGGTCCGCGTGCCGTCTGGTGATCGCTGCGAAGGCCGCGATGGGTGCGGCCGATCCGGCAAAGGACCTCTCACCATGACGACCGACCATGACGACATCGAGTTCGAACCCCGACATAACTCATCACCGACCGACCGCATTCTTAGTGAACTTCAGCTTTACGGGTACCGTCCGTTCCACGGCGAGCCCGACCCAAGGCCGTTGCCCGAAGGTAAAGCGATCGCAGGCGCCGTCGCCGATATCTTCGACGCCTTCGTGGCAACTTTAAGCGACACCCGACTTGAGCCCGATCTGGAAGGCCTGCTCTGGTCGACCGTCAATCTCTTACATCGCGCGGTGGGCCGTATCGAGCACGGGCTCGACGACAATGAGCAGGCGCAGCAGAGGAGCCAACGCGAGCAGAACGGCTCGGAAGTGCGATCTGTTGAGCTCGAAAGGTTGACCGCCGACGGCATTTCACTGGTCGAACGCCGCAACGCCATGGAGCTGTTCCGCGACCTGGCTACTGAGCAATTTGAGCTTCACACTGGCTCGCCCTGGCGGCCTCGCGCCGGATCACTGGTCAGCCATCGCACGCCCACTGCCGCGATGATCGACAGCCGCGACTTCCTAGCCGCCAAGCATCGCGCAGAAACCCTGGCGATGCTGCCATCGGGGCCCAAGATCGCCCTTACCGGCGGACTCGATTTCAACGACGTTTCGCTCGTCTGGGGCCGGCTCGACAAGGTCCACGCGAAGTATCCCGACATGGTGCTGCTTCACGGCGGCTCGCCGAAGGGGGCTGAATTGATCGCCGCAAAATGGGCCAGCAATCGCAGGGTGTCGCAGATCACCTTCAAACCGGACTGGACGAAGCATGCCAAGGCTGCACCGTTCAAACGCAACGACGCCATGCTGGCAGTCATGCCGATGGGAATCATGTGCTTTCCGGGGACCGGCATACAGGATAACCTCGCCGACAAGGCGAAGAAACTCGGGATTCCGGTCTGGAAATTCGGCAAGGACGGCGCGTGAGCGCCGTCTTACTCGACTCTTGCCGAAAATCGGTTCGCGCAAGCAACGCGAGAGGTCGATAGCCCGCTCATCGAAGCGAACTTCATGCGAAATGGTTCTTGTCTCGCGTTTGGATCTATGTGTCGAAATGCGCCGTATGGTGGAAGGCATAATCGGTCATCTTTGAGTGCGAGACCACCACCATGCTGGCCCTTGGATTAATCCTCAAGGTTATTGGGCTCGGTGCTTTTCTGGCTGACCTTTGCTCTCGTGACCCTCTCATTCTTCGCTGCAGTTATGATTGGCTCCACGAGATACCGCCTCGACTCGGTGGACGAGTGTCTTCCTTTGCCAGCGCCAGATCGAGAGTCGCCTGGATCGAGATGTCGAGCTGGATAGAGATATTCTTCGCAAGCCGCGCCTTCGAATCTAATCTGATGTGCCATCAGTTACTCTCCGGTTTGGCCGAACGAATCTGCATATAGTTGTTCTATCTTTGAGACCTCGTCCTCCGTAAGCGCAGCGAATTCATCCTCTCTTGCGCGCTTCGACAGCTTGCCCTGACTTTGTCTGAGGAAGCCGAATAGATTGTTCAGTGTCCGCTCCGGCATGTCGATCATGTTCTCGATGCCGGCGCGGAACATATCGAAGCTGACAAGGAAGTTGGTTTCGTTCGGAAGATCCCGCTCAATCGTCTGACGCACGCAGGCGTACAGAAACTCCGCGTGTGGTGTCGCATCGAAGAATCGGTAGAAATCTGCGGTATCGTTGAGAACCCTGACGTTGCCCATTGGCGTTGCCTCCCACTGGATGCAGGAAAGCAGCCTGCCCGAATAGCTCCCAAGCACGCTCTTGTACTCGGCGATCCGATCGAGGATGGCCGAGGACACAGGAAAATGCACGCCCGCCGGGTTGAACCCCCGACGTGCGAGAACATGATGCATCAGATAGCGATGAATGCGCCCGTTGCCGTCCTCAAATGGGTGGATATAGATGAACCCGAATGCGAGCACGGCCGCCGCGATAACGGCATCGAGGTCATTCTCGGCGCTGTGGTCGAACGCGATCAATCCGGCCATGAGCGATGCGATGTCTTCATGCCGCGCGCTGATATGGTCCGGAATCGGGCGTTGCGTGTCGCGGTCGTGCTCGCCGACGAAGCCGCCATCCTTGCGGAAGCCGAGCTTGACGAAACGCTCGTCCCCGATCAGGAGGCGCTGCAGGCGATGAAACTCCTGCTCGTCGAGCGGTGCGCGACCAGCTTCGCCAATAGCGCGGCCCCATCGCTGGATTCGATCCTGCGGCGGCCTTTCGCCTTCTATCACGTAGCTGGACTTCGAGTCCTTCAGCAGAAGGAAGGCGGCCGTGCGGGCGAGCAGATCCTTCGGCACTTGGCTCACGACGGCGCGCGCGCGATCTTTCCAGTCCTGCGCGATGAATTCGTTCAGCGCAGATGTCTTGAAGACGAGCGGACAAAATTCCGGCGTGCCGGGAAGGTTGTTGCGGACACGATGCCGGGCCGAATTCTGCGGCGCACCTGCGAACTGGATGTCGGTGTCGACAGCATCCACATACGAGACCTTGTCTGCGGCAGGCAACCTCAGCTCATGGCCGAGCAGCCATTCGTACAAGAACCAGATGCGGCGCGTGTAGACCCCTGTAGGCTTCTGCCGCACAATCTCGGCGACGTCTTCGTCCTTGACGGCGAGGAAAAGCCGCTTGAGGAGGGCGAGATCCAAGCCTTCGTATTTGAGCGCAAAGGTCAGATGCCCCTCAAGCGAGGCCTCGGGCGCGTGGCGCGGCGTATAGATGTGCCAGTGGTCCTTTTCAATAATGCGATGCTTGGTGCCGATCGCCGAAAGCGTCCGGGGAACCGGGATGGGCAGATCATAGGCGTCGATCAGGGCGGCGTAGCCGACCGGAATCGCTGTCTCGGGGAGCCGCCGGTCATGAAAAACGCTCACTTGCCCTGAAAATCGTGCGTTTTTGCTAGATCTCATGAAAAATACTCTCAATTCCTGAATTTTCTTCGCTGAAAGCTCCAAAATCACTAGAGTCTGAGCATTCCATGAAAAATACTCAAAAATTGTTATTTTTGTGAAAATTATTCACTGGCTGCTCCGCATGCCAATCTGGCGATCCAGTCCCTGCTGGAATAGGCCATTGGCCGGCGATGCCGAGCGTGCCGCAGGTGCGCTGCTCTTTCGAAGGCGTCATCTCCAGAGCAGCTACTCCCCTGGAGTTTGAAGACGGCCAGATCGAAAGAACATGCGAACGACACGTTCCCACGACGGCGCTGTCGCCCGCGGCCCTTGCGGCACCGTCACTGCGACCCGGCGACAACCCCGCGAAGTTCCGCATAGGTACGCGGCAGGCCAAGGAATGCAGTGTCGCGCTGGTCAATCAGCAGCATTGAGGTCGGATGCCTTGTTCGTGTGATGACTGCGAATATCGAGATCGCTTTCTGGCGACCAACTCCGCCTTTGCCTTCGATCCCGTACGCTGCGGATGCGATTGGGTTCGCTGGCGTTTTCCCAGGTGCGCCTTCCTTGCCGTTAATGCGTCACCGTCAGCATATGTCCGATCTCCAGCCTGAGTCCTTGTGCTGTGTCGGTGTCGGCCGCCATGGTTGTCTTCGTCAGTTCGTTCATGGCGCGCGTCCAACGCAACCTCGAATGGGCTGATCAGGCCCGAGGGACGGCCAAGGCCTCGATCGCCTTCCCGCAACGGCTACGCCTGCTTTTTTCCCCTGCCGCGAAGTGGGCGGCATTCCTCGCGGGAGACAAAAAAGCAGGCTTGTCGCCGTCCTCCGCTGGCGCTGCGGGCCTGACGGCTGCGGGCCGATCGCTCCCCGGGCCAGGGATCGCCATCGAGGCCGCGATGGGCGCGGCCCGAGCAACCAACGGAGAGTACTATGGCTACTATCGGCACCTTCACCGCTTCGGACAACGGCTACGTCGGCTTCATCAAGACGCTGACGCTGAACATCAAGGCACGGTTTGCCGCATCCGAGAAGGACAACGACAAGGCGCCTGATTATCGCATCTTCGCCGGTGTGACCGAGTTCGGCGCCGCCTGGAAGAAGACCGCCCGCGACAGCGATCGCGAATACCTCTCGGTCAAGCTCGACGATCCGAGCTTCCCGGCCCCGATCTACGCCTCGCTGGTGAAGGTCGACGGCGACGAGGGCTTCACCCTGATCTGGTCGCGCCGCAACGGCGACTGATCCCATAGGGGTCATCGGCCCCGCCTCTTCCGAGGCGGGGCCTTTTCCATCTATGTTGCCGCTTTGCGGGAAGGCAGGAAGAGCATCCAAATCCGAGGCCTCGAAAATCATCGAAACCGTTCTGGGCGAGGAAAATCGCAAGCCGGAAAGCATGTTCGATTTCGTACGGGCATTACTGCGTTTGCTCGCAGCAAGGTCCATCAGGACAAGCGCCTTGAGCTGGAAGGCAAAGCAAGGCGCTTGATGGAGGGCGCAATCTGAAGAACTGGCCGCGTAACCGGGCGCCGGTTGCGCGGCTTCGCTCGATCCATGATGCGCCGCCGCCGATCCGACTTGTCGGATCGGCGGCGACGCGTGTCCGCGTCCGGCGCTCGCCGGGCCTCCGGCCCGGCTCGCGGCATATCACGGCGTTACATCTTTCAGACCTTAGGCCTCTATCAACCGCGGCCCTTTTTCGACGGCAAAGGACGCTTAAGAAGATCCGCCGCCTCAACGCCCAATACTTGGGCCAAGTTATCGACAACATCGATACTGGCTGCGTAGAGACTTCGTTCTAGAGCGCTAATGTAGGTCCGATCAACATCCGCGCGGTGTGCCAGCTCCTCTTGCGACAGGCTCTTTGCCTGGCGGAGTTTTCTCAGATTGAGAGCCAGTACTTCGCGGATGTTCATGCCCGGGAGGGCATCGTCTTGCAGAGTATTTCACCACGGAGTATTTTCGACAAAAGAATGAGGCTATACTGCTGTGCAGTTCCCGCCGGGTGCTCTGGCGTCGGCTGGCTGAATGTAACTAGGGGGCAGCTTTTAACGACACTCGGTCCAAACTATTGGGGCCACAGCGCAAGCTTTTGGAAGGATTTATGCAAACACCGCCGCTCGATCCCGATACAGCTGACTTAGCCCCAGCCGGGCCAGCGCTGACATCTTACGATGAGCAGCATGTTGTAACGTACATCCGCCTCCTGCAGGCCGACAGCGAGGGCGCGGACTGGCGGGAAGTCGCTCGAATAGTGCTGCACGTCGACCCAGAGCGTGAGCCGGAACGCGCGCGGAACGCATACCAGAGTCATCTTGCGCGCGCTAAGTGGATGACCGAACAGGGGCGTCTCCTACGGGGCACGCGGTCGAATTAGAAGAAGCCCATCGACCAAACATCCATTCGGAAATCGGCTTCTTCAGCCAACACGTGTCATTCGGCAGCACCACGTGGAGCCAAACTAGGGGCTTCCCGCAACCCATTCGATCACAACTATTGTACCACAATCCATGTTAGTTGCGTGCAATGAGACGAACGCAATGCCTGACTTCGACTGGCGGTCGCCGGAATCCTACAAAAGCCTACAGGACGCCGAAATCACCGACATCGCCTGGGAATGTCTTTGTCGCAGCATGGACTACCGACGCGACTACGAAGCGATGATCGCCAACGGCCCGGATGACGAAGTGACGCCCGAATTCAAGAGGAGATGGGGCATCTGCTTTCGCCCATGACCTGTTGAGGTCATTCAAGCAACAGACGGTCTTTTGGGCGCCCAAGGTTCTGCCGACCGTCGTTCCGATCGAAATGACCGCGTCGCCCATTGGCAGTGACGCAGCGTCTCATCCGTTGATTGATCTCGCAGCTGGCCAGGTTCGGCGCGCAGCCGACGGCTGGCATGGGGGGTACGCAGCCGGATCGGCGGTGACTACGCGCACTTGCGACCGGCGCTCGCCGAGTCTTTGGCTCGGTTCGCGAGTTGGGCCACGCCTATTTAGCGCGACCTCTCTTTGCCGTCCGTTTTAGGAACTCATCAGGCTCGACATCGAGCTTATCGGCAAGGCGACCAATGACCTTTATGCTGACGTAGTATACGCCCTTCTCAAGCTGGCTCAGATAGCTCCGGCTTATCTCAGCCTCCAAAGCAAGTTCGTCTTGAGACCATCCCCTCGCATTGCGTAGACGACGCAAGTTAGTGGCGAATGTCTCCCGCAAATCCATGCGGGCAAAGATGCCGCTTGTTCAGTATATTGCACCTCGATATACTTAACAAAGTGCGGCCCTATGAATCCTTAGACAGTAAACTCCGCGACCGTAAGATCATGCAGATCCCTCCGCTCGATCCTAACGTGGCAGACCTGGCTCCCGCCGGGCCAGTGCCGACATCTTACGATGAGGAGCACGTTGTGACGTACATTCGCCTTCTACAAGCCGAGGGTGAGGGTGCAGACTGGCGGGAAGTCGCTCGAATCGTCCTGCATATCGATCCGGAGTGTGAGCCGGACCGGGCGCGCAACGCATACCAGAGTCACCTCGCGCGCGCGAAGTGGATGACCGAACATGGACGTCTGTTGCGTGGCACTGGGTTGAACTAGAAGAAATCCATTGACCAAGGCATTCCTTGAGAAATCGCCTTCTCCCGCCGAAGCGTGGTCATCCGGGAGCACCACGTGGTGCCAAACTAGGGACTTCCTGCAACTCGCCCGTTCACGATTATTGCACCGCAATCCTTGTTAGCTGCGTGCATGCGGGTGGAAGCAATGCCTGAGTTCGACTGGCGGTCGCCGGAATCCTATAAGAGTCTTCGGGATACAGAGATCACCGACATCGCTTGGGAATGTCTTCGTCGCAACGTGAACTATAGACGCGAGTACGAAGCAATGATCGCCAACAGCCCGGATGGCGAGGTGACACCCGAGTTTAGGAGGAAATGGGGCATCTGCTTTCGCCCATGACCCGCTGAGGTCGTTTACGGAGCAGACGATCTTTTGGGCGCCCGAGGTTCTGCCGACCGTCGTTCCGATCGCAATGACGTCGTCCATTGACCGTGACGCAGCGTCTCATCCGTTGATTGATCTCGCAGCTGGCAAGGTTCGCCGTGCAGCCGACGGCTGGCATGCGGTGCTGCGCATCGGCGCGGTGGAACACCGCGTTTGGTCAAGAGAAGCGCCAAGCGTAGCTGCCCACTACGTCGTCGAGTTGTCGTTCGACGGCGACTTCGACGCGCGGGCGTACGCTGCGCGACGGCTGTGGCGAACCATGAGCGGGCGTGCGCCAGGTCCTGCCTTTCACGAGTTATCCAAACAGCGACGCGAACGGTTGAGCGCGGCTCTTCGCGCGCTCGATGCGCGTGGGGACGGCGGCACGTATCGCATCATCGCAGAAGCATTGTTCGGCAGGAAGCGTATCCCCGACCGTGCCTGGAAGACACACGATCTGCGCAACCGGACCGTCCGCCTGGTGCAAACCGGCCTCGCACTGGTGCGCGGCGGTTATCGCCAAATTCTGCGACGCGGGCGCACAGGCAAATAGCATAACCCGCCTGGGGTATCGAAAATCGTCCCCTCAATCTTCGGCATCCCCCTCCGACATCGCGCTTCTCCAAGATGACCGCACACACGCCGGCGCCGAAATCGGCTCCGTGCTGTCACCCTGGAGTTCTCAAATGTCCGATCCAATGGCCGGCCTGCCGCCGCGCTTCCTGCGTACGCCGGAGGCTGCACGCTACCTTGGTCTCTCCGGTCGCACGCTGGAAAAGCACCGCACCTTCGGTACCGGGCCAATGTATCGGAAGATCGGCGGACGCGTCGTCTACGCGTTGGACGACCTGAAAGCCTGGGCCGACCTCGGCGCCAAAACGTCGACGTCTGATCCGGGCAAAGCGACTGTATTGCCGGCCAAGAAGCACCCGACGCTGCGCCCGTATGCGGGCCAGGAACGTCGCTGATGTCAGCGCGAGGACAGTGACAATGCGGCGCACACATCGCTCCGAGCGCGACCAGCTTGAGCTCTTTCGGGCGCAGCCCGGCGATCTCGCGTCACGCGACGCGCAGGATCTGATGGCTTATCCGTTGTTCTCGCTCGCCAAAACAAAGCGCATCGTGCCGATCGATTTCCGCGCGGGCGCAATCTCCATTCGCGACGAGGCCGTGCCGGAACATGGCATGGCGACCATCCGGGATGCGGACGTCCTGATCTGGGCGGCTTCCCAGATCGTCGAAGGACGCGACGCAGGCTTGAAGACCTCACGCCTGATGGCTGCAACGCCTTACGAGAGCCTGACGTTTGTCGGCCGCGGAACCGGTGCGCGAGACTATGACCGGCTGAAGGCCGGTCTCGACAGGTTTCCGATCAGAAACCCGGGTTTGTGAATCACGGAGCGCGGGCATGAGCGATCTCACCCAAGTCGAAGTCTTTTGGCTCGAAAAGAGCATCGAAAACCGGATTCGGTTCGGCCGTGCTGTCGAAGACAAGATGATCGACCGACACCGCCGCGTGCTGTCATTTGCTCCGGGCAGCATCTTCGCCTTCGTTCGCTGGACGTCGAGCGACTTCGGAACAGTCATTTCGCGCATCGACATTCTGCGCGCGGTCGCTCCAGGTGAGCGACGCTCGACGGTCCCCTATGTCAAGCCGGGCGGTGAGAGTTTGCTGCGGTTGTCGGGCTGGCCCAAGGTCGAGCGCGTGCTGCAACTGATCGACGCTATCGAGGGGCTTGGGATCGATCCGGCGGATGCAGCCCCCGACTATTGGCACCACGTTCATAACCGCCTCTCTGTCAACGAGCTGCCGCGCGCGTACACAAAGGGGCGTCACCAGGCCTGGCTGCATCGGCAGAGGTTCATGCGATGACGTTCGGCTCAAAGACGTTGATCGCGATGGTCTGCGGTGTCGCCACGCTTGTTGCTCCGGTCGTTCTGGGGCCAAGCCCGCTTTACATCTGGAATGCTTCGGCCAGTGTGCCGATCGGACTCTATCGCCTGGAGCCAGCGGGCGACTTCTTCGTCACAGAATTGGTTGCGGTTCGGCCGCCCGAGCCGCTTGCGACCTTTTTCGACCTGAATGGGCATCTGCCCGCAGGCGTCCCGATGCTCAAGCGGGTGCTGGCGCTTCCAGGGCAGACGGTCTGCAGAAGCGGGCTCGCAATTTCTGTCGACGAGATTGCGGTGGGCGAGGCGAGGGATCGCGACGGTCGCGGGCGGCCGCTGCCGAAGTGGGAAGGATGCGCCGTGGTCGGCGACGGTGAGCTCTTTCTCATGAACTGGCAGTCAAGCGACTCTCTGGATGGCCGATACTTTGGATTTCTGCCTGCGTCGGCTGTCATCGGCCGTGCGCTCCCCGTGTGGACGTGGGAGGAGTGACCGTGCCTTGCTGGTGCTTCCGATCTGCCATTTCTCTGTTCGATCAGTTGCGCGACCATTCCTCCGTCCCGACCAGGGATCGCGGCGCTGTCGCGCGCAGCGGCGGTCCAGGGGGGCCGAACGGCCGTCGCGAAGCAGCTTCACCCTGGACGGGCGCGAGCACGACGGCATGCTTGCATTTGTCGGGAGCGTGTTTTCGGCCTGTCCGAACGCTGCTTTTTGCCCTGACGGTTTGGAGCTGTGCCGCTCTCGCAGCGGAGCAATCGACGGTCCAGTCGGCGAACCATCATGGCGACAATGCATTTGCTCCCTTCATTGCAGAGGCTTCACAGCGGTTCGCGGTGCCTGTGTGCTGGATCAGGTCAATCATCCGGCTGGAGAGCGCTGGAGACGTGCGCGCCAAATCGCCGAAGGGCGCAATGGGATTGATGCAAATCATGCCGGGGACCTGGGCTGACCTAAGCCATCGGTACAGCCTCGGCAACGATCCCTACGACGCGCGCGACAATATCCTGGCTGGCACGGCGTATCTGCATGAGCTGAGCGACCGCTACGGGATGCCCGGCGCGTTTGCAGCATACAACGCCGGACCAGCACGTTACGAAAAGCACCTCGCCGGTGTTTCCTTGCCGGCCGAGACGCAAGCCTATGTCACGAATCTCGCGAGCTTGCTGGGAATTAGGTACGCTTCTGGCCGGTCCGGCGGCCAGTTCTCCTGGACCGCTGCACCGTTCTTCGTCGCGCGATCGGAACGCAACAGCATTCCAGATCGGCGGCAGGCTGGATTCGTCGCGAGCAGCGCTCTCGCTTCGTCGGGCGCTGGCGTCCTGTCGTCGATGATTCCCAGGGGGACTGGCCTGTTCATCGCGAAATCGGAAGCCGGAGACATGCGATGAGCATCTACGTGAACCGGCGAGCACTGGGGTGCGCTAGAGGGGAGTTGGCGGAAACCCGGGAGCAGTGGGAAAGCACGACGGGACGACTGCGAGATAAAAGGGCGCAATGTGCGCCTCGGTTGGTTCGTCGTGTAGTTCGGAGTTCTCCGCCTTCCGCGCAAGGTGCTCGCGCCGACCGCAATGTGCGCCCCGCACCCAACTCTCTGACGTTCTGCGATCTTTCGCACATTGCCGAGGTCGGCGATGGCCGATGATCGGGAGTTTCGCATCCGGCCCGGCCGCATCCGCTCATCCGCTTCGCAGCGGGCGCGGCCCTTCATTGCGCAGGCGATTGCGGCGGCCCAGAAGGCCGGCGGGCAGGTGTCCCGCTCGGGCCGAATCATCCCGGGCAGCCGGTCGCGCTTTGGACGCGGCCGGGTCGCCAGCGTGCAGGCCAACCATCTGCTGACGGGACGCTCGCGCCTCGCCGTGATCAAGACCCGTGTCGTCCGTCACACGGCGCGCGCCGCGCCGCTCGCCGCGCACCTCAATTATCTCCGTCGTGAGGGTGTGACCCGCGATGGGGACAGGGCGCGCCTGTTCGGACCGCAGACCGAGGACGCTGATGGCCGTGCCTTCGCCACGCGGTGCGAGGGCGACCGTCATCACTTCCGTTTCATCGTGTCGCCCGAGGACGCAGTGGACATGACGGACCTTAAATCCTTCGCCTGCGAGCTGATGGACCAGATGGCGACGGATCTCGGCACGAAGCTCGATTGGGTCGGTGTCGATCACTGGAACACCGACAATCCCCACGTCCACGTCATCCTCCGCGGCCGGGGTGATGACGGCCAGGACCTCGTGATCTCGCGCGACTACATCAAGGAGGGAATGCGTGCCCGCGCGCAGGATCTGGTCACCCAGGAACTCGGTCCGCGCACCGAGCTCGGCATCCGTCGTAACCTCGAGCGCCAGGTCGAGGCCGAACGCTGGACCCAGCTGGACCGTCAGTTGGTGCGCGACGGTCAGTCCACCGGCGTCATCGATCTCGCGCCCCATCGGGGCCGGCAGCCGGACGAATATCACGCCTTGAAGGTCGGTCGCTTGCGCAAGCTCGAATCCCTCGGCCTCGCCGATCAGGTCGCGCCGGGCCGGTGGGTGGTCAGCGACCAGGCGGAGACCACGCTGCGCGAGCTGGGGGAGCGCGATGACATCATCAGGCGCATGCACGGGGCATTAGCCGAACGCGGCATTGAACGCGGCGCGGCGAGCTATGTGCTCGCGGCTGAAAGCCTCGATGCGCCGATCGTCGGCCGGCTGGTCGATCGCGGCCTCGACGACGAGCTGAAGGGCACGGCCTATGCCGTGGTCGACGGCGTGGACGGGCGAACCCATCACTTGAGGTTGCCCGATCTCGACGCCGCCGGCGACGGCGCGCCGGGCGCGATCGTCGAGCTGCGCAAGTTCGACGACCCGCAAGGACGTCGCCGCGTGGCACTCGCCGTCCGGTCGGATCTCAACCTCGCTGCGCAGGTCTCGGCATCGGGGGCGACCTGGCTCGATCGGCAGGCGGTCGCTCGCGCGCCGGCCGCGCTTTCGGATGGCGGCTTCGGCGCCGAGGTGCGGCAGGCCATGGAGCGGCGTGCCGAGCATTTGCTCGAACGCGGTTATGCCGAGCGGCGGGGCCAGCGCATCATCTTCTCGCGCAACCTGATCGACACCTTGCGTTGCCGGGAGCTGGAGGCCTTGGGTGATAGGCTCGCGTCCCGAACCGGCCAGCCATTCCATCAAGCCGGCAGCGGCGAGCATGTCGCCGGCAGCTACCGCCAGCGCTTCACGCTCGCCTCCGGTCGCTTCGCCATGATCGACGACGGACTCGGCTTCCAGCTCGTGCCCTGGACGCCCTCGCTCGAGAAACAGCTCGGCCGCCACGTCACCGGAACGATACGCAACGACGGTGGCATCGACTGGAGCTTTGGCCGAAAGCGGGGACTTGGACTGTAGATCGCGCAGAAAGGACCAACGCCATGTCCGCGACCACCATCCTCTGGGGACAGATCCTGACCGTGCTCGCGATCGTGCTTCTGACGACCTGGGGTGCGACGGAATATGTCGCCTGGCAGCTCGGATTTCAGGGGCAGTTGGGTACCCCATGGTTCAGCGTCGTTGGCTGGCCGATCTATTATCCGCCGGCGTTTTTCTGGTGGTGGTTCTTCTACGACGCCTATGCGCCCGACATCTTCGTGCGCGGCGCGTTCATCGCGGCCTCGGGCGGATTCATCTCGATCGTTGCCGCCATCGGCATGTCGGTCTGGCGGGCGCGCGAGGCGAAGAACGTCGAGACCTACGGCTCGGCCCGCTGGGCCAAGACGGGGGAAGTGAAGGCGGCCGGGCTCCTTGGCGCCGATGGGGTGGTGCTCGGCCGCTACGAGCGTGACTATCTCCGTCATGACGGGCCGGAGCATGTGCTGTGCTTCGCCCCGACCCGTTCGGGCAAGGGCGTCGGCCTGGTCGTGCCCTCGCTCCTGACCTGGCCGGGCTCGGCGATCGTTCACGATATCAAGGGCGAGAACTGGCAGCTGACCGCGGGCTTCCGCGCAAAACATGGGCGGGTCCTATTGTTCGACCCGACCAATCCGAAGTCAGCGGCGTATAATCCGCTGCTCGAGGTTCGCCGCGGCGAATGGGAGGTCCGCGACGTCCAGAACATCGCCGACATCCTGGTCGATCCCGAGGGGAGCCTGGAGAAGCGGAACCATTGGGAGAAGACCAGTCACGCGCTGCTGGTCGGCGCCATCCTCCATGTCCTCTATGCCGAAGAGGACAAGACGCTGGCGGGCGTCGCCGTGTTCCTCTCTAATCCGAAGCGGTCGATCGAATCGACGCTTGTCGCGATGATGAAGACCGCGCATCTCGGCGA
Source organism: Bradyrhizobium sp. KZN70725 (assembly GCF_055264925.1). Classification (NCBI taxonomy): domain Bacteria; kingdom Pseudomonadati; phylum Pseudomonadota; class Alphaproteobacteria; order Hyphomicrobiales; family Nitrobacteraceae; genus Bradyrhizobium; species Bradyrhizobium sp. KZN70725. The sequence goes on along the minus strand of NZ_JBUYWT010000030.1, from coordinate 2,821 downwards.
AGCCGGTCCACATCCCGTCATCGCTAGCGCAGCGCGCGAGCTGCTCAACAAGTCCGACAACGAACGGTCGGGCGTGCTGTCGACCGCCATGTCGTTCCTCGGGCTCTACCGCGATCCCATCGTCGCCGCGGTGACCCGGCGCTGCGATTGGCGCATCACCGACGTCGTGGGCGACCAGCAACCGGCGACCCTCTACCTCGTCGTGCCGCCCTCCGACATCAACCGGACCAAGCCGCTGATCCGTCTGATCCTCAACCAGATCGGCCGGCGTCTCACGGAGGACCTGCAGGCCAAGGCAAAGCGCCACCGGCTGCTCCTGATGCTCGATGAGTTTCCCGCGTTGGGGCGGCTGGATTTCTTCGAGTCGGCGCTGGCGTTCATGGCAGGATATGGACTGAAGGGCTTCCTGATTGCCCAATCGCTGAACCAGATCGAGAAGGCGTACGGCCCGAACAATTCGATCCTCGACAACTGCCATGTCCGCGTCAGCTTCGCCACCAACGACGAGCGCACCGCCAGGCGTGTCTCCGATGCCTTGGGTACCGCGACCGAAATGCGCGCCATGAAGAACTATGCCGGCCACCGATTGAACCCGTGGCTTGGTCATTTGATGGTCTCCCGGCAGGAAACGGCCCGGCCGCTGCTCACCCCAGGCGAAGTCATGCAACTGCCACCGACGGACGAGATCGTCATGGTTGCGGGCGCTTCGCCGATCCGGGCGAAGAAGGCGCGCTATTACGACGACGCGCGCCTCCTGCAACGCATTCTGCCGGTGCCGGCACTCACTGTTCCCAACCAGGGGCGGCCGAATGACTGGACGGGCCGGCCATTGCAGCCGAAAGCGGAAATCGGCAATGCCGGCCCGATGACTGCGATCGAAGATGACGATCCGACCGGATCCGAACGCCGCCAGCAGCCCGAGCTCAGCCGCGTGACGCTGGTCGAGAGGAGGGCGCCGATCGAGAACGAGTTCGAAGCCGATCCCGTCGATGATGCGGACCATGAGGCCGTCCGCAACAGCCGCATAACCCGGATCATGCAAGGCGTAGCCCGGCAGGTCTCGCTGGACTCCGGCGATGGCACGGAGCTGTGACCGCCATGACCGTCCGCAAGAAGAAGGTCCAGATTTCGGTCTACCTCGACCCGGCCGTTATGACGGCGCTGACGGACTATGCCGCGCGCCGAAACCAACCTCAATCGCTGATCGCTGAGGCCGCGATCGCCTCCTTTCTGTCCCCGGATGCGGCCGAACGACGGGAGGCGGTGATCGCGAAGCGCCTCGACCAGCTCGATCGCCGCATGATCCGGCTTGAGCGCGACGTCGGCATCGCGGTCGAGACGCTTGCCGTGTTCGTCCGGTTCTGGTTGACCACGACCCCGGCATTGCCGGAGCCGGCCGCGCAAGCCGCGCGCGCCAAGGGAGGTGAACGCTACGATTCCTTCGTCACCGCACTTGGCCGCAGGCTCGCCAGGGGACCGAAGCTGCTGCAGGAGATCGCGGAGGACCTCGGTGGCGACGATCATTCGGGCCAGCCACGCTCCTAGGTCTGTACCTGTGAATTTGTGGGGTGCGCGACGATGGCGTGTCCGCCTAGGTGTTTAGTCCCGTCCGCACCGAAGTCGTGTGGCGGTGCAATAAGTCGCGACGGCCCAGATCGGACACAGACACTGCTGGCGGCCTATTGCTTCGCCCGCCAGCGATCGCCGCGGGCATTCTCCTTCGAGAGACCCAATTTGCAGCGAAATATCGCAGGCGGACGCTCTTGCGCCCAACTGTCACAGGTATAAGTGAGCTGCGATTAGCACTTGCTCATTGTGGGTGCGAATCCCGAGATTGCGCACAAGGCCAGGGAGGATCGCATGAAATTCCGTCCGCTTCACGACCGCGTCGTGGTCAAGCGCATCGACGCCGAAGAGAAGACCGCTGGCGGCATCATCGTTCCCGACACGGCCAAGGAAAAGCCCTCGCAGGGCGAAGTGATCGCCGTCGGCCCCGGCGGCCGCGACGAGAGCGGCAAGCTGATCCCGATTGACCTTCAGGTCGGCGACCGCGTGCTGTTCGGCAAATGGTCGGGCACCGAAGTCAAGATCGACGGCAAGGAGCTGTTGATCATGAAGGAGAGCGACATCATGGGTGTTCTCACTGGCACCTCCGCCAGCAAGAAGGCCGCTTAAGCCGTACGCCCGCTCCCTTGAGGAGCAGGCGCTGCCGGCGTCTCGAAAGATGAGCCAAGAGCCAACTGTCTCGTTCTTCGAGACGCCCGCTTCAAGAGCACGCACTTCAGGACGAGGAGCAGAGATCAACTCAGGGGAGACAGACATGTCAGCCAAAGAACTCAAATTCGGCGTCGATGCCCGCGACCGGATGCTGCGCGGCGTCGATATCCTTGCCAACGCGGTGAAGGTCACCCTCGGTCCGAAAGGCCGCAATGTAGTGCTCGAGAAGTCGTTCGGCGCTCCCCGCATCACCAAGGACGGCGTCGCCGTCGCCAAGGAGATCGAGCTCGAGGACAAGTTCGAGAACATGGGCGCCCAAATGGTGCGCGAAGTCGCCTCCAAGTCCGCTGACGCGGCCGGTGACGGCACCACCACCGCGACCGTGCTCGCGGCCGCGATCGTGAAGGAAGGCGCCAAGTCAGTCGCCGCCGGTATGAACCCGATGGACCTGAAGCGCGGTATCGACATGGCGGTGGAAGCCGTGGTCGCCGACCTCCAGAAGAACTCGAAGAAGGTCACCTCGAACGAGGAGATCGCCCAGGTCGGCACCATTTCGGCCAACGGCGATGCCGAGATCGGCAAGTTCCTCGCCGACGCCATGAAG